>NZ_CADCWD010000085.1:6146-9259 GCF_902806315.1 uncultured Sphingosinicella sp. | reverse complement strand
CGGCTTATTACGCCCCGGCCACCAGCGCGATCGTGATGGCGGAGAGCTTCCTCAAGGACAAGAAGCGCGTCCTCCCCGCCGCGGCCAACCTCACCGGCCAATATGGCATCAGCGACCTTTATGTCGGTGTGCCGGTGGTGATCGGCGCCGGGGGCGTGGAGCGCATCGTCGAGATCGCCCTAGACGAGCAGGCCCAGCAGAACTTCACCGTCTCGGTCGACGCGGTGAAGGAACTGCTGGAGGCGTGTAAGAAGATAGATCAATCGCTGGCATGACGCGCAGGATGCCGTTCCGATCCGCTTTTATTCCGTTCAGCATCGCAGCTGCCTTTGGCTCCCCTGCGCTGGCGCAAGGGCAAGGCCGCTCCGCGCAGTTCGCGGCCGAAGCGCTGCGCATCTGCATCGACACGGGCGCGGCGGCGCCGGCCGTTCGGCAGCTGGCGGCGGCTGAGGGCTGGACGGCGACTGATGCTAAGGCGCTCTCCGGCGAGCACAGCATAACGGTAGGCGGCAACCCGAACGTCACTTATCGCCCGAGCAACATCTGGACAGTCGACAAGAGCGGGCTCGCGTTGACTATCCTGGTGTATGACATACCCAAGCGATCAAAGGTCGAGCATTGCGAAGTGCAGGCCTGGGACCTCGATACCGAGGCTGTCGACCGGGCGTTGAAAAGCAATCCCCGGGTCAAGGGTGGCTTTTTCGAAAGGCCGGGTTTCCCGATGCGTCGGTACGAAGTCAGGAAACCGCGAGCGATTTTCAGATATGGAGCGGGCGAGAAGGATTCGCGCACCCTCCACGTCTTGAGTGCGCACTAGAGAGTTCACCAGGAGCAATATGTCGATCCTCGTTACCGCCAACACCAAGGTCATCACGCAGGGCATGACCGGTGAGACCGGCACCTTCCACACCGAGCAGGCGCTCGCCTACGGGACCAAGATGGTCGGCGGCGTGACGCCAGGCAAAGGCGGGCAAACGCATATCGGCTTGCCGGTGTTCAACACCGTCGCCGAAGCGGTGGAAGCCACCGGCGCCGATGCGAGCGTCATCTACGTGCCGCCGCCCTTCGCCGCGGATTCGATCCTCGAAGCCATCGATGCAGAAGTGCCGCTGATCGTCACCATCACGGAAGGCATTCCGGTGCTCGACATGGTGCGGGTGAAGCGCGCGCTCACCGGATCCAGGTCGCGGTTGATCGGGCCCAACTGCCCCGGCGTGCTGACGCCGGGCGAGTGCAAGATCGGCATCATGCCCGGAAACATCTTCCGCAAGGGCTCGGTCGGCGTCGTCAGCCGTTCGGGCACGCTCACCTACGAGGCGGTGTTCCAGACCTCGAACGAGGGCCTGGGGCAGACGACCGCGGTCGGCATCGGCGGCGATCCGGTCAACGGCACCAACTTCATCGACGTGCTCGAACTGTTCATGGCCGACGGTGAGACCAAGTCCATCATCATGATCGGCGAGATCGGCGGCTCCGCCGAGGAGGATGCGGCCCAGTTCATCGCCGACGAGGCGAAGCGCGGGCGCAAGAAGCCGATGGTCGGCTTCATCGCTGGCCGCACGGCACCTCCAGGGCGCCGCATGGGCCATGCCGGCGCCATCGTGTCGGGCGGCAAGGGCGGCGCGGAGGACAAGATCTCCGCCATGGAAGCGGCTGGAATTCGCGTGTCGCCAAGCCCATCTGAGCTTGGAACGACCCTGGCCCAGCTTCTGAAGGGCTGACGGGATAGGCGATTGGATCGGCGCGTTTGCATTTTCGGGCGCGCTGACGAAAAGGCAGATGATCGTGGATATGTTCGGCGAAACGGAACGGGAGCAGGGTCCCAGCTGGGGCCGTGACAACTGGCCGCTAAACGACCTCGACGAGATCAATGCGGGCCTGGATCCCACTCGCATGACGATCGAGAAGGTCGCCGCCAAAGCAAAGGAAGGCGCGACCGCATCCGGAAAGTCGGACGCGGAGATCAAGCAGGCTGCGGACGACTCGATCCGGGCCATGATGCTGATCCGCACCTACCGGGTGCGTGGGCATCTCGCCGCCAATCTCGACCCGCTCGGGCTTGCCAAGCGCGACTTGCCGGCGGACCTCACGCCCGAATTTCATGGCTTCAGCGGCGCCGCGCTCGACCGTCCGGTCTATCTGGGCGGCACGATGGGCTTCGACATCGCTACCGTGCGGGAGCTGGTCGACTGCCTTCGCCGCAATTACTGCGGCAATATCGGCCTCGAATATATGCACATCAACGACCTGGAGGAGCGCCGCTTCCTCCAGGACCGGATGGAAGGCAAGGGCGCCGCTATCCACTTCACGCCCGAAGGCAAGACGGCGATTCTGTCCAAGGTGATCGAAGGCGAGGAGTGGGAGAAGTTCCTCGCCCGCAAATATGTCGGCACCAAGCGCTTCGGCCTGGACGGCGGCGAGTCGATGGTTCCGGCGCTGGAAAGCGTCATCAAATATGGCGGCCAATATGGCGTGCGCGAGATCGTGTTCGGCATGGCCCATCGCGGCCGCTTGAACGTGCTCGCGAACGTCATGGGCAAGCCCTACCGCGTCATCTTCAGCGAGTTCGCCGGCGGATCGGCCAACCCGCAGGATGTCGGCGGCTCGGGCGACGTCAAATACCATCTCGGCACCTCGTCCGACCGCACGTTTGACGGCATCGACGTCCACCTCTCGCTCGTTCCCAATCCCAGCCATCTCGAGGCGGTGAACCCGGTGGTGCTCGGCAAGGCGCGAGCCGTGCAGATGACTCGCGGCGACGCGGAAGGAAGCGAAGTCCTTCCGGTCCTCCTTCATGGCGACGCTGCCTTCGCCGGGCAGGGCATCGTGGCGGAGATCCTCGCTTTTTCAGGTCTCCCGGGGTACGGCACCGGCGGCACGCTCCATTTCATCATCAACAACCAGGTGGGCTTCACCACCTCGCCCCAGTTCGCCCGATCATCGCCCTACCCGTCGGACGTGGCGAAGATGGTCCAGGCGCCGATCTTCCACGTCAATGGCGACGATCCGGAAGCCGTGACCTTCGTCACCAAGGTCGCGATGGAGTTCCGCCAGCGCTTTAAGCGCGACATCGTGATCGACATGTGGTGCTATCGCCGCTTCGGGCACAATGA
>NZ_CADCWD010000085.1:0-6136 GCF_902806315.1 uncultured Sphingosinicella sp. | reverse complement strand
TCAGCAAGCTCTACGGCGAACGGCTGAAGCAGGAAGGCATCCTCGACCAGGGCGGGATCGACCGGCTGGTGGACCAGTTCACCAAGCTGCTCGAAGGCGAGTTCGAAGCCGCCAAGACCTATCTGCCCAACAAGGCGGACTGGTTCGAAGGACGCTGGACGGGGCTTGGCAAGCCCGGCACTCCCGAAACGGAGCGACGCAACGTCCAGACGGCGATCGATCCCGAGCATCTACGCACGCTTGGCGAGACGCTCACCACAGTCCCGGAAGGGCTGACGCCGCACAAGACGTTGCTCCGCATCCTCGACGCAAAGCGCGAGATGTTTTCCAGCGGTGCCAATCTCGATTGGGCGACGGCCGAGGCCCTGGCGTTCGGGTCGCTCGTGCAAGAGGGCTTCGGCGTTCGATTGTCGGGTCAGGACAGCGGGCGCGGCACCTTCAGCCATCGTCACGCCGTCTGGGTCGACCAGAATGACGGGCACAAATATATCCCGCTCTGCACGGTTGAGGGTGGCCGCTTCGAAGTGCGCGACTCTCCGCTTTCCGAGTTCGGCGTGCTCGGCTTCGAATATGGCTATGCGATCGCGGACCCGCGCACGCTGGTGCTGTGGGAGGCGCAGTTCGGCGACTTCGTCAACGGCGCGCAGGTCATCATCGACCAGTTCATCGCGTCGGGCGAGGCCAAGTGGCTGCGCGCAAGCGGCCTCGTGCTGCTGCTCCCGCACGGGTACGAGGGCCAAGGGCCGGAACACAGCTCCGCGCGGCCGGAGCGGTTCCTGCAGCTCTGCGCCGAGGACAATATCCAGGTCGCCAACTGCACCACGCCGGCAAACTATTTCCACATCCTGCGCCGCCAGATGCTGCGCGAGTTCAGGAAGCCTTTGGTGCTGATGACGCCCAAGTCGCTGCTCCGGCACAAGTTGGCGGTCTCGGCGGTCGAGGATTTCACGGGCGAAAGCCACTTCATGCGGATCCTCTCCGATCCCGCGGCGCCGCGGGACGAGGATGTGCGCCGGCTCGTGCTCTGCACCGGCAAGCTCGCCTACGACCTCTTCCAGGCGCGCGATGCGGTGGGTGATCGCTCGACCGCGATTGTCCGGATCGAGCAGCTCTATCCCTTCCCGTCGGAGCCGCTGGTCACGCGACTGCGGCGCATGTCCAACCTCGAGGAGGTGGTCTGGGCGCAGGAAGAGCCGAGGAATAACGGCTACTGGAACTTCGTCGAGCCGTTCATCGAGCAGTGCCTGGTGGAAGCCGGCGTCAGGCCCCAGCGTCCGGTCTATGCGGGCCGTGCGGCCTCGGCCTCGCCCGCAACGGGGCTTGCCAAGCGGCATGCTTCGGAACAGGCAGCTCTGATCGAGCAGGCGTTGGGGCTGGCGGGCGAAGCGACGCCGCAGCGCAAGGCGAGCTAAAGGGAAGATATGGCAACCGACGTTATCGTGCCGACCTTGGGGGAATCGATCACCGAAGCCACCCTTGGCCAATGGATCAAGAAGCCGGGCGAGCCGGTGCAGGCCGACGAGCCGATCGCGAGCCTCGAGACCGACAAGGTCGCTGTCGAGGTGCCTTCGCCCGTGGCGGGCACGATGGGCGATTACCTGGTCAAGGAGGGCGACACGGTCGCGGTCGGGGCGCTGATCGCCCGGATCGTCGACGGGGCGGCCGCGCCCGCTCCGCAGAACGGTCCGGCAGCGTCAAGCGAGGCGCCCACCGACACTTCGCAATTCGCCCATATCGTCAATCCGGGCGGCCCCGGCGAGAACCCGTCGCTGCACGACGATGAGATCGCCCCCATGCCCGGCCAGGGCCATGACAGCAGCAGCGACATGGGCCTGACCCTCTCGCCCGCGGTCCGCCGCGTCGTGCTGGAGCATGGCCTCGATCCGTCGAAGATCAGGGGCACCGGCAAGGACGGCCGCCTGACCAAGGACGACGTGCTCGCCGCCGCCAAGGCCGAGAAGGCGCAGCCTGCGCCCGTCCCGGCCGCGCCTTCGACCGCTGCTCAGGCGCCCGCTCCGGCGCCTGCCGCTGCTCCTGCAGCCACCGGTGAGCGCCGTGAGGAGCGGGTCCGCATGACGCGCCTGCGCCAGACCATCGCCGCTCGCCTCAAGGAAGCGCAGAACACCGCCGCCCTGCTCACCACCTTCAACGATGTCGACATGACCGAGGTGATCGGAGCCCGGAACAAGTACAAGGACCTGTTCGAGAAGAAGCACGGCATCCGCTTGGGCTTCATGGGCTTCTTCGTGAAGGCCGCGGCTTTGGCCGCCCGCGACATCCCAGCGGTCAACGCGTCCATCGAGGGGGACGAGATCGTCTATCACGACTATCTCGACGTCTCCGTCGCGGTCAGCGCTCCCAACGGCCTCGTGGTCCCCGTGATCCGGAATGCCGACAAGATGAGCTTCGCCGAGATCGAGAAGACGATCGCCGACTTCGGAAAGCGCGCCAAGGACGGCACCCTCAAGATGGAGGAGATGCGCGGCGGCACCTTCACCATTTCCAACGGCGGCGTGTTCGGTTCCCTGCTCTCCACTCCGATCATCAACCCGCCGCAGTCGGCCGTACTTGGCATGCACCGCATCGAGGAGCGGCCGGTCGTCAAAAACGGCCAGATCGTCGCCCGTCCGATGATGTACCTCGCGCTCTCCTACGATCACCGCCTGGTCGACGGCCGCGAGGCAGTCACCTTCCTCGTGCGCATGAAGGAAGCTATAGAAGACCCGACGAGACTGCTGATCGACCTGTAAGGCGAAGCGATGAACTGGCGCGAGCATATCTACTCAGACCCGGAAATCGGCGGCGGGAAGCCCATCTTCCGCGGCACCCGCTTCAAGGTCGAGTTCGTTTTGAAGCTCATCGCCGCCGGCTGGACCTATGAGCAGATGGCCGCAGAATATCCGGGCATTCTCCCGGAACACCTGCGCGCAGCCGCGGCCTTCGCCGCCGACATGATGCGAGACGAGGAATATGTCGCGATCGGGCAGGCGCAGGCCATTTGAAATTCCTGCTCGATGTGCATATCGGCACGAGCATCGCACGAGCCCTCGGCGCCAGAGGGCACGACGTCGTTCGCGCCGCCGATGCTCACGGTGATTGGTCCGATGCCGATCTTCTGAGGTTCGCGGTTGAAGACAATCGCATCCTGGTAACCGAAGTCCGCGACTTCTCGGACCTGATCTTCCGACGAGGCGCATTTGCACCTGTCTCAGTCCTGTACCTGCGCTGTGCACCGGAGGAGCAGCCCTTGATGGCGGATCGTATATTGCTAGTTCTCGAAAACGTGCAGTTGGAGGGCCATATGGTGGTTATACGACCGGCCAGCTTCCGACTGCGGCCCTTCCCGAACCCGAAAGACTAGAAATGGCAGACACTGACTTTGACGTGATCGTGATCGGCTCCGGCCCGGGCGGCTATGTCGCGGCCATCAAGGCGGCGCAGCTGGGGCTCAAGACCGCTTGCGTGGAAAGCCGCGAGACGCTTGGCGGCACCTGCCTCAACGTCGGCTGCATCCCGTCCAAGGCGCTGCTCCACGCTTCCGAACTGTTCGCCGAAGCCACCAACGGCGCGCTCGCCAAGTTCGGAGTGAAGGTCGGCCAGGTCGGGCTCGACCTCGACACCATGCACGCCGAAAAGGCCAAGGCGGTGAAGGAGCTGACCGGAGGCATCGCGTTCCTGTTCAAGAAGAACAAGGTCGAGTGGCTGAAGGGTCGTGCCGCCTTCACCGGCCAGAACAGCATCGATGTGGCGGGCAAGGCCTACACCGCCAAGAATATCGTCGTCGCAACCGGCTCGTCCGTGACGCCGCTTCCGGGGGTGGACATCGACAATGAAGTGGTGATCGACTCCACCGGGGCGCTCGCGCTGCCGCAGGTGCCCAAGCACCTCGTCGTGATCGGCGGCGGCGTCATCGGTCTCGAGCTCGGCTCGGTCTGGAAGCGTCTCGGTGCCAAGGTCACCGTCGTCGAATATCTTGACCAGATCCTTCCGGGCATGGACAAGGAAATCCGCGCCGACGCGACCAAGATTTTCAAGAAGCAGGGCTTCGAGATCCGCACCTCGACCAAGGTCACCAAGGTCGAGCGCAACGGCGCTGGCGCGGTCGTGACCGTTGAGCCCGCTGCGGGCGGTGCTGCCGAGACGATCGAGGCGGACGTGGTCCTGGTTTCGATCGGCCGCCGCCCCAACACCGATGGCTTGGCGCTCGAGCGTGCTGGCGTGCAGGTCAACAATCGCGGCATGATCGAGGTCGATCACAGCTTCGCCACCAAGGTGCCGGGCATCTGGGCGATCGGGGACGTCACGCCCGGCCCGATGCTCGCCCACAAGGCGGAGGACGAGGGGATCGCAGTCGCCGAGAATATCGCGGGCCAGACCGGCATCGTGAACCATGACGTCATACCCGCCGTGGTCTACACCCATCCGGAGATCGCCTCGGTTGGTAAGACCCAGGAGGAGCTCGAGGCTCAAGGCATCGCTTTCAAGGTCGGCAAGTTCCCCTTCATGGCCAACAGCCGCGCCAAGACCAACCGCGACACCGACGGCTTCGTGAAGGTGATCGCCGACGCAAAGACCGACCGCGTGCTCGGCGTGCACATCATCTCCAGCCTCGCTGGCACCATGATCGCCCAGGCGGCGCAGGCGATGGAGTTCGGCGCCACCAGCGAGGACATCGCTTACACCTGTCACGCCCACCCGACCCATTCGGAAGCGATGAAGGAGGCGGCGATGGCGGTCACGGGCCTGCCGATCCACATCTAGGCGGATGCCCGAGGGACCCGCTTCCATCGGGCCGCTGCTCGAGCTTCTCGATCTCGCTGCCGTGGCCGTGTTCGCGACCTCCGGCGCATTGCTTGCCGCTGTTAAACGGCAGACGCTCGTCACCTTCATCTTCTTCGCGGTCGTGACCGGCGTCGGCGGCGGCACGGCCCGCGACCTGCTGATCGGAGCGCCGGTCTTCTGGATCGAGGAGAATATGACGCTTCTCATCTGCGTCCTGGCAGCGCTGCTCGTCTGGAGCCTCCCGACTCGCTTCTGGAAGGGCAGGGCGCTGCTCTGGTTCGACGCGGTGGGGCTCGCCGCTTACGCAACCTATGGAGCGGCCAAGGGGCTGGCTTATGGAGTCGCCCCGGTTCCGGCGATCGGCATGGGCGTGCTCACCGCCTGCCTCGGCGGCATCGTCCGCGACGTGCTGGCCGGAGACCCTTCGATCCTGATGCGCGCCGAACTCTATGTCACCGCGGCGGCGCTCTCGGCCGCGTTGATGGTGGCGCTGCTCCTGCTGGGACTTGCTCCGGCAGTTGCGGGAGCCTTGGCGGCCCTGGCGGGGTTCGGGTTGCGAGCGGGCGCGATTTGGTATGGCTGGAAGCTTCCCGCCTACCGGGGCGGCAGAAGCTAGCCCAGCAACCCCGCCAGCCAGGTGCCGAGCGTCGCCCGCTCCTTCTTGCTGAGCGCCACCGAGGCCGCCGGGCATTCGAGGCAGCGCGCCTGGATCGCGGGCCCGGACAGGATCTGCTGTGCATCCGCCAGCGCCCGGGCCAGCAGCAGCTGCGGCCGCGCTGCCATGCGGCTGAAGGCGTCGGGCGATGCCTGCTCCGCGTCCCCCTCATTGAAGGTGCGCAGGAACTGCTCGGCCCAGCTCGGCTCCTTCTCAAGATAGACCGCCTTTGCCGTTGCCGGATCGAGCTTCGCCCGCCTCGCGGCTTCCGCGATCGCATCGTCGAGGGACCCGAAACCGTCGATGAGGTTGAGCTGGCGGGCCGTGCCGCCGTCCCACACCCGCCCCTGCGCGATCTCGTTCACGCGCTGCACCGGCAGATTGCGCGCTTGCGCGACGATGGCGAGGAACCGCCGATAGGTATTCTCGACGCCGGTCTGAACCAGCCGGTCCGCCTCTTCCGAAGGCCCGCGAAGCAGGTCCGGCTCGCCCGAAAGCGGCGTCGTCTTGATGCCGTCCGCGCCCACCCCGAGCTTCTGCAGCGTGCCCTCGAAACTCGGCAGGATGCCGAATACGCCGATCGAACCGGTGATCGTCTCCGGCTCCGCGAAGATGCGATCGCCCGCGGTCGCGATCCAGTAGCCGCCGCTGGCCGCGACCGATCCCATCGAGATCACCACCGGCAGCCCGCGTGCTTTG
>NZ_CADCWD010000084.1 GCF_902806315.1 uncultured Sphingosinicella sp. | reverse complement strand
AGGTAGACCGCATACGGAACTCCGAAGCGGTCCGGCACCTTTCGCTCCAGGCGGAAGCCCATTCGCAGATACATGGCCAGTGCGACTTCCATCGCCGGGCTGGTGTGAAGCGCGATCGTCGTCGCTCCGTCCCGTCTCGCGCTCTCGACACACTCCTCCGTGAGCCGCCGGCCGACGCCTTGCCCGCGCGCGGCGGGGTCGACGACCAGCATCCGGATGATCGGCCATTCCGGCGCGAAGAAATCGGCGCGCGGCGCCGAATGGGGGCCGAAATAGGCGACCGCGCCCACGATGCTGCCAGCCGCGTCCTCCGCCACGATGATCTCGCCGCCCTCCGCCAGCGAGGCCATCGATCCGACGCCGCGGCTCAGCGCCTCCCAGTCGCTATAAACCCCCCGATATTGCGCGAAGGCGGCCAGGGCGACGGCGTTCACCGCGTCTGCATCGGTCGGGGCGAAGGGGCGGAGGCGCATTGTCGCGACATTAAGGGCGGAGGCTGCGGAAACAACTTTCCTATTTATTGCGGCTCTACAGGCGCGAGATGCAACGCCGCCGCACCCTGCGCCGCCTCGAGGAAAGAGCGCGCCCCACCCCCGAAAGGTCGCGGTGAAAAATGCGCGTTCCCACGCAAGTCGTGACCTTCCGCCAGGGCGCCGGATCACATATCCAGCGGCAAACAGCCAGGGAGCGGATCGTTGAACGAACAGGCACAGGACACCCCTTCCGCATTGATCGACGCCAAGATCGCCTCGATCGGCGATTGGCGCGGCGAGAGGCTCGCCCGCATGCGCGCCCTCATCCGGGAGGCCGATCCCGAGATCGAGGAGCAGGTGAAATGGCGAAAGCCGACCAATCCCTCCGGCGTGCCGGTCTGGGAGCATGACGGCATCATCTGCACGGGCGAGACCTACAAGGGCTACGTCAAGCTGACCTTTGCCAAGGGGGCGTTGCTCCCGGACCCGGCGGGCCTGTTCAACGGCAGCCTCAATGGCAACACCATGCGCGCCATCGACATTCGCGAGAGCGACGCGATCGACGAGGACGCGTTCAAGGCCGTCGTCCTCGCGGCGGTGGCGTTGAACCAGTCGGCGCCGCCGCGCGCGCGAAAAGCGCCGAAGAGCGCGTCGTCTTCGTGAGGAGCGGCGGCACCCCGGCGACGGCGGCGGGCCTGGCACATCCGGAATTGGGACGAGCCCGCCTATCCCTCTGCCGCGCCAGAGTTTTTCCTTGGGGATCGGCCTTGGCTCCCGTAACCGACAGCACCATGCGTTCAGTCCTGCTTGCCGCCGCCATCCTCGCCTTCGCCGCTTCCGCCGAAGCCGCTCCGCCCTCCACCCAGAGCCCGCTCGGCTTTTTCGAGGGACGCACGGTCAGCGAAGGCACCACCAAGGTGGTGATGAAGAAACCCTACAAGACCCGTTCGCAGGGCGTCGGCCGGCTCGAGCCCGACGGCGCGTTGCTGCTCGTGCAGCAGGTCCAGGAAGGCAGCGAGCCGAGCAAGGAGCGGCGCTGGCGGATCCGGCAGGTCGCGCCGGGTCGCTTCACCGGCACCATGTCCGAAGCGGTCGGCCCGATCACCGTCGACAAGATCGGCGAACGCTTCCGCTTCCGTTTCCGCATGAAGGGCGGCCTCGCGGTCGAGCAATGGCTGACGCCGCTTGCGGGCTGGAAATCGGCCAAGAGCACGCTCAGCGTCAAAAAGCTCGGCATCTCGGTCGCGAGCGGTGAAGCGCTGATCCGACGGATGTCCAACTAGGGCCTGGTCGCCCGCGGCCGCGTCGTCGGAAACCTTTCGGATGCGGATTGATGGCAACGACGCGGGCGCCGGGTCGTTCGACCGGCAACCCCCGCGCGATGTGCGTGCCGGGGCGCTTCCCACTCGCAACCCAGAGGAACCGCATATGGGCATCCTGTTCAACAGCATCAAAACGTTCGACGACCTGTTCGTCAGCGTTCTTCAGCAAATCTATTATGCCGAGCGGCAGATCGCCGAGCAGCTCGAGATCATGATCGGCAAGGCGACCTCGCCCGAGCTCAAGCAGGGCTTCGAGCAGCATCTGGGCGAAACCCGCAACCAGTATAGCCGCCTCCAGGAGGTCTTCCGGATGCACGGCACCGAAGCCAAGGAAGCGACCTGCCCGGCGATCGACGGCATCTTGAAGGCCGGCAACAGCCTCGCCGGCGACATCGACGACAAACAGGTGCTGGACGCCGGCCTCACCCACGCGGCGCAGCTCGTCGAGCATTACGAGATCGCGCAATACGGCACGCTGATCGCCTGGGCCAAGGAAATGGGCCGCAACGATTGCGCGAGCGTGCTCCAGCAGAATCTGGAGGAGGAAAAGGCCACGGACGCCCGCCTCACCCGCCTGGCCGAAGCCCGCCTCAACCGCCAGGCCGAGACGCAGACGGCCTGACCCGCCGCCGCGGTCCCGGGTCAAAGCCGGGGGCCGCGGCAAGGGCGTCACGACCAAAGGGAGCCGCGAAGACGTCCAGCCGCTGACGCTTGCAAGCTCGCTGACCCGGGTCCCTCTCGGCTACTCCGCCCGCCTTGCGCTGACGATCGGCACCGGCTGGGCGAGCATCTGCCCCCGCATGGCACCGCGCCCGGCATTTTCCACCCGGGGCGCGGCGAGGATGCGGCGGACAACGTCCATGCCTTCGACCACGCGGCCGAAGGCGGCATAGCCTTGCTTGCCCGCCTTCGCGTCCATGGACGGCATCGCGGCGGTGAGGATGAAGAAGTCGCCCATCGCGCCCGCGCCCTCGTCCGCCCGAGCCATGGAGATGGTGCCCGCCTCGTGCTTCAGCCCGGTCTTGGTGGTGGGCTCGTGGGCGATCGGCGGCAGCATCAGGCGGTAGTTGCGCCGGATGCCGCCTTGGATGAACCCGCGCTCCTCCGCGCCCTTGGTCGGCGCCGCGCGGTAGAAGCTGGTGCCGTCCAGCTTCTTCTCATCGACATAGCGCACGAAATTGGCCGCAGTGAGCGGCGCGCGCTTGGCATCCAGCGCCACCACGATCGGCCCCGCACCCGTTTCCAGCCGGACGCGCACTTCGTCCGGCAGCGGCGTTGGGGACGGGGAGGGAGCTTCGGAACGCTTAGGGCCGGCGCCCGCCTCGCTTCCAGCGGGAGTTTGTTCGCCGCAGCCCGCCGCCAAGAGGCACGATATGGCAGCAACAGCAGACGGGCGAATCATGGCGGCAGGCTAGTCGAAGGACAGCCGTTCCTTCCAGCCGAGCCCGTTCAGCATGCGCCGCGGCGATAAACCAGCGCGACCGGCCGGCCCCTGCCGTCACGGCCGGTGATCAGCTGGAGGCCCTGTCCGTCTTGCTCGAACTCGATCTCGAGCGGCATGTCGGTCCACTCATATTCGTCGCCAACCTCGAAACAGCGATTGCTGGCGACGCCGGCGGCCAGCAGCGGCAGCGCGACTTCGGCGGAAGCCGGGCGCGCCGTCCGCACCGCTCCGATCACCCGCCTTGCGGTGGCCTCGTCGGGGCATCGATAGAAGACGCCGATCCATTCGGCTTCAAAGTCCGACCCCCGCTGGATCGGACTGGAGGGAACGTCCATGACCATGGCGGAAACGGTTGCGGAGGGTGGCGGATCGGGGCCAGCAGCGGCCACGGGGGCACTCAGCAGGGCGATGAACACAAAGGACTGGATCACCCGCACGCGCATGCTCCCTCCAACATTCGACACGATGGCTTGCTCCCACTTCCTTGCCAATCGCTTAAGCCCGCCCCCGCTCACCCGCCGGCGCAATTGGCCAACCCCGCTATTCGCCGTAGGTGCTGCCTGTGCGGCGCACCGTTCCCTCGCCGAAGTGGAGTGGCTAGGAACGCGTGCACCACTAGCCGAAAGGTCTTCCATGTCCACATCACCATGGGGCGCGCCCCGCCAGCACTCTCGCTCGGCCGGGTCCGCCGACGACATCGATTACGAGATCAAGGGTCACGAACTGCAGTTCGTCGAGATCGAACTCGATCCGGGAGAGAGCGCGGTCGCGGAGGCCGGGTCGATGGTCTGGAAGGACGCCAGCGTCGAGATGACCACGGTGTTCGGCTCGGGCGCGGGGCAGGAGGGCGGCTTCATGGGCAAGCTCCTCTCGGCCGGCAAGCGGCTGGTGACGGGGGAGAGCCTGTTTACCACCGTGTTCACTCACAATGGTCAGGGCAAGGCGCGAGTGGCGTTCGGAGCGCCAGTGCCGGGCGCGATCCTGCCGATCCGGCTGTCCGAAGTCGGCGGCACGCTGATCTGCCAGAAGGACAGCTTCCTTTGCGCTGCCAAAGGAGTGTCGATCGGCATCCATTTCCAGCGCAAGGTGCTGACCGGCCTGTTCGGCGGGGAGGGCTTCATCATGCAAAGGCTGGACGGCGACGGCTGGGTGTTCGTGCAGATGGGCGGCGCGGTGATCGAGCGCGAGCTTCGCCCCGGCGAGCAGCTCCACGTCGACACCGGCTGCATCGCCGCCTTCACCTCGACCGTGGACTTCGACCTGGTCGGCGCCGGAGGAGTCAGGAGCTCGCTGTTCGGCGGCGAGGGACTGTTCTTCGCCCGCCTGACCGGCCCGGGCAAGGTCTGGATTCAGTCGCTTCCGTTTGCGCGCCTCGCCGGTCGCATGCTAGCCGCCGCCATGCCGGCCGGCGGCCAGAGCCGGGGCGAAGGCTCGGTCCTGGGGCCGCTCGGCGACCTCATCGGGGGCAATCGCTGATCGACGCCCGCTGAGCCTCGGCCAGTTTCGAGGCTCAGCGGCAGATCCGCCTAGAAGAAGCCCGGCACCTCGCGCTGGGCGGTGTTCGGACGGTCCGGACTCAGCAGGTCGCGGCGTTCGGTGTCCCGCGCCGACTGGGCGCTGATGCCCGTGCTGATGCGAGTGCAGCTGCGGCCGGCGAGGAAGTCGAGCGCCTGGCGGGTCGAGCCCTCCTGCGGGTCGCCGAGCTGCCGCGTCAGGTCGTCGCCGGCCTGGCAGCTTGCCTCCACCTTGGATGCGAGACCGTCATAATAATCGCCCTGGCGGCTCGCATTTTCGGTTCGAAACGCGACCACGCGCAGGCGGTCGTCGCATTGCTCCCGGTCGAGCGCGATCTGGCCGACCGGCTTGCCATAGGTGTTCGTGCCGATCAGCGCCGCGTTTGCGCGCAGATACGGGATGAAGGAGTTGATCACCAACTCGCTGGCCGAAGCGGAGCCGCCCGTGCCGATGAACGCAATCTTGGCCGGTGCGATCGACTCCGACTGCGGACGGAAGTTGCGGGTGGTGTTGTTCGATGCCTTTTCCGCGCGGAAGGTGGTGTGGCTGAACACCTCCGAGGTCGTGCGATTGCCGCCCATCAGGTCGCCCATCAACTCCGCGACAGAGACGAGCCCGCCGCCATTGTAGCGAAAGTCGACGATCACTTCGGTGACGCCCTGCGCCTTGAAATCCGCGAACGCCTGGCGGAGCGCCGGGTTGGCCGTCGAGATAAAGGTGCGCAGGTTGACATAGCCCACTCGCTTGCCGCCATCGTCGATGATCCGCGTGCCGTAGCGGGTGGAGACAGGGTCGATCTCGAATTCGGTCTTCGTGACGGTGACGACACGCGTGCCGGCGGCGTTGGAGATGCGGAGCGTGCGGCTGGTTCCGACCGTGCTCGGCCCGAGCGCCGCCTGGACGCCCTGTGCACCCTCGGCCGCGAAGATGTCGGAAACGTTGCGCAGGTTGCCTTCCGACGTGCCGATCGCAAGAATTTCGGTGCCGCGGTCGATGCCTGCACCCAAAGCCGGAGCCTTTTCGAATGCCTCGGTGACGATCAGGCGTCGCCCGGCGCTGTCATAGGACAAGCGGATGCCGAAGCCGGCGCTCGATCCGGATTGGTAGAAGGCGTTCTCTTCCTTGATCGAGGTGAGATAGGTGAAGAAGCGGTCGCGGCGCTGTGAGCGCGCAGTCGCTGTCAGCGCATCGATGTAGTCCTGGACCGAAGCGAAGGGCGCGGGATCAAGGCTAGCCGGGAGCGCTTCCGGGAACAGGTACCATTCGCGCATCTGACCCGCGACCCAATCCTGGCGCGCGCGCAGCGAGCAGGTGGCGGTCGGCGCCGGGCTAGGGCTGGGAGTGGGAGCCGAGCCGATCGGGGTTGGAGAAGGCGTGGATCCTCCTCCTCCGCCACCGCCCCCGCCACAGGCGGACAGCAACGCAACAGCACTCAACGCAGCACCAAAACGCCCGGGCTTCATGAATCTTCTCCTGATCTTACAACAGCTTAGCCGATGGGCGGCGGACTCGCCAGTGCCATTTTTCGTTGCGAAGCCGTTAAGATGAAAGGCTTTTTACATGGCACTCATTGCGCAGGCGTGAACATGTGCGTCCGCACGGCGCACTGCAGCGTTGGGTCGGCATGCGCCTGTTATTCTCCATGAGCCTGATCCTCGTTGCCGGCTGCGCCGGCACCCCGCGCCTTCCCGCTGCCGACGTTGAGGCGGCGGCCTTTCCCGCAATCCGCTTCTTCGAGGGACGCACCGAGGGGAGCGGGCGGCTGAAGGTGGTGCTGAAGGCGCCGGTGCCGGTGACCGTGCAGAGCTTGGGTCGGGTGGCGGGGGACGGCAGCATCCTTCTCACGCAGCGGATCAGGGAAGGTGCGAAGCCGGAGCGCACACGTGAATGGCAGATCCGCGAAATCGCTCCCGGCCGATATTCCGGAGCGCTGACGGACGCGGTGGGCCCCGTGACCGGCGAGGCGAGGGGCAACCGGCTCCGCTTCGCCTATCGAATGAGAAGCGGGCTCGATGTCGAACAATGGCTGACGCTGGCACGAGACGGAAGGTCGGCGGACAATGTGCTGGTCGTGCGCAAGTTCGGCGTGACCGTCGCGACGCTTCAGGAGACGATCCGCAAGGTGGGTTGAGCACTGCGGCTAGGCGGGGGCTCCGCGCGCCGCCCGGATCGCCGGCGCTCCGGCGCGGCCCAGCGGCTGCGGCTCGCCGCGCGAGTAGGTGCCGGTGAGGAGGCCGGCGGCGAGGACCGTGCCCGCCATAGCGCGCATGAGGGCGGCGCGGCCGGGATTGGCTCCAGGATCGGGCACGGCGGCAAGCGCAAAAAGCTGAAAGGCGTAATTGTGGTCGCCATGACCGGTCGGCGGGTCGGGCGGGAGCCAGCCTTCCAGAAAGTAACTGTTGCGTCCGACGTCGCGGCCATCGGGATCGCCCGCGCCGTCGCGCCGGATCGCGCCCTCCACAAGCCTTCGCTCCTCGGCCGGGATGCCCCAGACGATGGCATGGACGAGCGGCTGCGGCGACGGGGCGTCAGGGTCCTCAACCACCAAGGCGAGGCTCTGCGTCCCTTCGGGCAGCTTTCCCCAGACCAGCGGCGGCGACACGCCCTCGCCGTCGGCGGTGAAGCGCGGGGGCAGCCGGCCGCCATTGGCGAATGCGGGGCTGGAGAGATCGATCGACGCCGCCTCCGGCGTGAGGCCGACCTGAAGAATGCAGAGCTTGTCCGCCCCGGCCCGCAACCCTCGCAACGCAGCGCCAAGCCAGCGGGGCACATGTTCCAGCATCCGCGCCTCCTCAAATGGTTCGCCCGAATAACAGGCTTTGGGCGCAAAGGCTCCTCCGATTGGCGCGTTACGATATATCATTGACAGCTTGCCGGCACAAAGGGCAGCAAAGGGGCGGAGAGGAGAAAGTACATGCGTATGATGACTTTGGCAGCGCTGCTGTGCGTCCCGCTTGCCGGCTGCGGCGAGCAAGCGGAGGATCCGCGCGGCGTGGACCGGGACGAGGTGTTGCTGCAGGTGGTGGCGACCGGCCGCGCCGACACACGGCCCGACGAGGCGCGATTCACGGCTGGCGTGCAGACGATCGCCGCGACGGCCGCTGCCGCCAGTGCGGGCAACAACCGGGTCATGAGCCAGGTCGCGGCAGGGCTTGAGCGGCTCGGCGTCAAGCCCGACGACCTCCAGACGCGGCAGATCACGCTCGGCCGGATCGACTATGGTCCGCAGCGCGGGCAGTTCCAGGCCAACAACTTGGTGGACGTGAGGCTGCGGGACATCGCCAAGGCGGGCCAGGCGATCGCCGCTACGACGGAAGCAGGGGCGAACGTGCTGTCGGGCCCGAACATGACGGTCGGCGATCCGGAGGCGGCGAGCCGTTCGGCCTATGCCCAGGCCTATAAAGCGGCGCGGGCGCGGGCCGAGGCTTATGCGGCCGCGGCGGGTCTGAAGGTGGGCCGGGTGCTGTCGATCCGCGACACGGGCGAAGGCGCGCCGGTTCCTTATTACGATTCGCCACCGCCGCCGCCGGTGGTGCGCACCATGTCGGTGCAGGCGGAATCGGGGCCGCCGGTGCGGGCGGGCATGAACGTCAGCCAGGTGCAGGTGCGAGCGGACTTCGCGCTCGCGCCGAAATAGATCTAGCGGCGCACGACCATCATCTGGAGCACGGCCGGGTGGAGTGGGCGGAGGAACTCGCAGCCCACGAGGTAGCCGTTCATCCAGGCGACGCGGGCGTGCAGCGCCTCGAGCCCCGGCAGTTTCAGCCAGACGTCCGCGCCTTTTTCAAGATCAAGGTGGGTGGACGCCCGGAAGCCGTGGGTGGAAAGGTCCAGGATCTGGACCGAGACGCCGCTCGCGCCCCGCTGGCGGAGCCCCGCCCCCATTTCGACATGGGTGCGCTCGGCCTTGCGGGGATTGACGGCAGCACCGGTCGAAAGGTGGCCGGTGATGGCTTGCATCTGATGGTGATCGTGCATCATCGCGTTGTCGCCGACTTCCCCACCCCGGCGCCTCCTCGGTTAGTCGGGCACGGCGAGGCCGACGGCCACGCCCCAGGCACTGGCAAGCTTGCGCTCGTGGTCGCTCAGCCCCTCGCCGTTAAGGCGGGGCCGGCGGAAGCGCGGCTGCGTAGCGTTCGCGGAGGTGCGGCCCAGCTGAACCAGCACTTCGCTTTCGTCGATCATTCGGGAGAATTCGAGGCCGATGCGATTTCCGCTCGTCCAGGCGATCCGCGCGGGCACGATCGTGTCGCCGCGCGAGAAGACCACGTCCATGCCGACATCGAGCGGCTCGGTGCATTCCACGAGGGCGCCGCGCTGCGAAAGGTCGCGAAGCTTGCCCTCGATCTCGCCGAATGAAGTCTGGAGCCGGACGGCGAGCAGAACGCGCGCGCGCTTGACGCTGCGCTTGCCTTCCTGCGTCACCTTCGCAAAATTCTCGACGCCCATCCTGGTCCTTCCCGTCCGTGTCCTTGCCGGCACAGTAAGCAAAGCTGCCTAAAAGGAGGTAAACGAGACCGGGTGGTTCAACCGCGCGAACGGCGGCGTGACGGGGCGGGAGCGACATCCGCGTTGACCTTGCACCGCCTCCCACTATGGCGCCGCGCATGCGCTTCTTTTCCGACAATGCCGCCGCCGCCTGCCCCGAAGTCATGGCCGCGCTCGCTGCCTCCAACCGGCTCGATACCGCTTATGACGGCGATGCGCTCAGCAAGCGCCTCGACGGCGCCTTTTCCGAGCTTTTCCAGAAGGATGTG
>NZ_CADCWD010000083.1 GCF_902806315.1 uncultured Sphingosinicella sp. | reverse complement strand
CCTATCGCCACTCGACGATCGGCTCGATGGCCGACCTCGACGCCGCCAGCCTTGCCGACGTCAAGCAGTGGTTCCGTGACAATTACGGGCCGAACAATGCGGTGCTGGTGCTTGCCGGCGACGTCAACGCGGCCAGCGCGCGTCCGCTGGTCGAGAAATATTTCGGGGACATCAAGCGCGGGCCGGTGAACGAGCCCGCCAAGGCCGCCGTGCCGACCCTCACGGCGCCCAAGACGGTGGTGATGAAGGACCGGGTCGCGGCAACCAGCGTCTCGCGCTACTGGCCCGTCCCCGGCCTGCTCGACGAGCAACTGGTGGCGCTGGACATCGGCGGATCGGTGCTGGGCGGGCTTTCGAGCTCGCGGCTCGACAATGTGCTGGTGCGCGACGAGAAGATCGCGGTCTCCGTCAGCGCGGGCATGATCCCGTTCCAGCGTGTCGGCCTCTTCACCGTCAGCGCGACCGTGAAGCCCGGCGTCGACCCCGCTCTGGTCGAGCGCCGTCTGGACGAGCTGGTTGCCCAGTTCGTTGCCGAAGGGCCTCGCCCCGAGGAAGTCACCCGCGCCGCGACGACCGAGGTGTCGGGCCGCATCAAGGGGCTGGAGCAGGTCGGCGGCTTCGGCGGCAAGGCCGTCGCACTGGCCGAAGGACAAGTCTATTCGGGCGATCCGCTTTACTACAAGAAGACGCTCGCTCTCTACGCCCAGACCTCGCCTGCGCAGGTGCGCCAGGCGATGCAGCAATGGCTGAGCCGGCCGCCGCTCAAGATCACGCTCGCACCCGGCGAGCGGGAGGCTTACCAGGAAGCAAAGGGCGTCGCCGCCGCGGCTCCGGCAAAGCCTGCCGCCAAGCAGCAGGCGCAAGCCGCGTTCAAGCGCCAGATGCCGGACGTGGGCCAGCTCGCCGAGCTCGACTTCCCGGACGTGCAGCATGCGACCCTGTCGAACGGGGTGAAGGTGCACTACGCCCAGCGCACGGCGGTTCCGGCGGCCCGGATCGCGCTCTCCTTTGACGCCGGCAATGCCGCGGACCCGGCAAACGCCCGCGGCACGCAAGCGCTGGTGCTCGGCCTGCTGGACGAGGGCACGGCGACCCGCAGCTCGGTGCAGATCGCCGAGGAGCAGGAGCGGCTCGGCGCAACGATCAGCGCCAGTGCGACGATCGACCGCACCAACGTGACGCTGTCGGCGCTCACTCCAAACCTGGAGCCCTCGCTCGACCTGCTCGCGGACGTGGTCCAGAACCCCGCCTTCGCGCAGCCGGAGGTGGAACGGGTCAAGTCGCAGCAGCTGACCGCCATCTCACAGGAGCTGAAGGACCCCAACGGCATCGCCACGCGGACGCTGCCGGAACTGCTCTATGGGCGCGAGCATCCCTATGCGACGTCGGGCTCCGGCGACGCAGCGGCGGTGACGCGGCTGGGGCGCGAAGACCTGCTCGCCTTCAAGGAGAGCTGGATCCGGCCGGACAATATGGAGATCTTCGCGGTCGCCGACGTGCCGCTCACCGAGCTGCTGCCGATGCTGGAGCGGCGGTTCGGCACCTGGCGCGCGACGAGCGCTCCGAAGGGCGTGAAGAGCTTCGCCGCCGCCATTCCCGCCGCCAGGCAGCGGGTCGTGCTGATCGATCGTCCGGGCTCGCCGCAGTCGATCATCTATGGCGGCCTCGTCACGCCCCTGAAGGGACGCGACGACCTAGTCGACATCATCTCCGCCAACGACATTCTGGGCGGCAACTTCCTAAGCCGCATCAACATGGACCTGCGCGAGACCAAGGGCTGGTCCTACGGGGTGCGCGGCACGGTGCAGCGCGGGCTCGAGGCGGTGCCGTTCATCATCTCGGCGCCGGTCCAGGCGGACCGCACGGGCGACTCGCTGGCGGCTTTGATGTCGAACGTGCGGGAGTTCGTCGGCGGCAAGGGCGTGACCGAGGCCGAGCTGTCGCGGACGATCAGCAACAATGTGCGCAGCCTGCCGGGCAGCTTCGAGACCTCGGCCGCGGTGCTGAACGGGATGCAGACGAACGTCCTCTACGAGCGGCCGGACAATTATTACGAGATGCTGGCGGACATGTATCGCGGCCAGACCCGCGAGCGTCTCGATGCGGCGGCGCGGCGGGCGATCAACCCGAACAACTTCGTCTGGGTGGTGGTCGGCGAGGCCGCCAAGGTGCAGCCGCAGCTGGCGAAGCTCGGGCTGCCGGTGGAGGTCAGGGCAGCGGAAGCGGACGCGGCTCCAGCGGCTACGGGCGCGGGGCAGTAAGAGCCGGCGGCTCCTTCTCCCCAGCGGGAGAGGGCTAGAGACAGCCGAACATGAAAAGGCGGGAGCGGCACGAACCGCTCCCGCCTTTCTTTTGTCTGCCGCCCGAAGCTGCGCTTCGGGCGATGGCCTTAGAACCGGCCCCTGACTGTGAGCCCGTAGGTGCGCGGTTCGGCGAGGAAGGCGGAGAAGAGCTGGTTGCCCGTCCCGAAGCCCTGCGCCGCTCCGAACTGAGCGACCTGGGCGCGGCTGTTGGCGCCCTGGAATGGGGTGTTGAACGCGACCTGATAATAATCCTGGTTGAACAGGTTCTGGCCCCAGATTTCGACCGCCCAGCGCTCGTCGGGACCGCGGATGCCGATGCGGCCGTTGACGAGCACGAACGCATTCTGCTCCTTTTCGGGGAACAGGTCGGAGCCGGTGTTGAAGTCCGACGTGTAGCGCGTGTCGACGTAGAACAGGCCGGAAAGCCCGCTGCCGCCGAGCGGCGGGGTGTAGGTGAGCGAGCCGGTCAGCACATGCTCCGGAGCATTGGAGAGGTTCTGGCCGGGCAGGTTGAACAGGAACGGATCGAGCGCCTCGCCCTGGGAACTGCCGATCAGGTTCCGCTTATATTTGGTGTCGGCATAGGTGTAGCCGCCGGTGAGGCGCAGGTGAGGCGCGGGCGAGCCCGTCATCTCGATCTCCACGCCCTGCGACCGAACGCCCGGCTGGACGTCGTCGGCGTTGCATGCGCCTGTGACGGGCGAGGGATCGCGATCGGCGCCGTTGAGGGCAGTCTGGCACGAATTGATGTTTTGGACGATGAACACGGTGCCGTTGAAGGTGTTGAGCTGGAAGTCCTGGAAGTCCTGACGGAAGCCGACGATGTTGAAGGTGAGCCCCTGCGGGCCGCTGATCTTCGCGCCGATTTCGTAGGCGTCGACCTTTTCGGCGGCGAAGCGCAGCCGCGCCACGTCGGAGTTGAGGCGGCCGCCGAGCGGCAGGCCGGGGCGGAATTCCAGAACCGAGCCGAGGTCCGACCGATCGAGGTTGTAGCCGCCGGCCTTATAGCCCTTGGAATAGCTGGCGTAGAGCAAGGTGTCCTGGTCGGGCTTGTAGGAAAGCACCCCGGTCCCGGTCCATTCGTCGTCGCTGAAGCTGTCTTCCAGGTTGAGGGCATTGATCGCCGAGCTTGAATTGCCGGTGCAGGTCAAGGTGACGATGCCGCCGAGCAGCGGCTTCAGCGCGGCGGGAACCGCGGGGCTGAGGAGAAGCGGCCCGAGCGCCGCCTGCTGCGCGGGACAAACGGTGTTGTTGTTGTTGAAGTTGGCCGAGAATTCCTTCTTCTCGTTGGTGTAGCGGGCGCCGAGCGTCAGGCTGAGCTGGTCGGTGACCTTGATGATGTTGTGCGTGAAGAAGGCGTAGTTGCGGCTGTCCTGGAAGTAATTCGCGCGCTGGTCGCCGCGATTGTTGAGCGTGCTCAGAAGTTCGATGCTGCCGAGGACCGCCGGCGTGAGCGCACCGAACGCCGGAGTCGTTCCGGGCACTTGCCCCAGCAATGTGGCGCGTCCGCCGGCGCTGAGGCAGCCCGAATTGGCAGGATTGCGGAGCGCGGCGGCCGGATTGATCGTCGCCACAATACGGCAGGCGGCAAAAGCGCCGTACTGACTGCCGAACTTCAGATTGTCCGCAACGTGAATGTCCTCGTTCGCGTAATAGGCGCCCACGAGCCAGTCGAAGCGGTCGTCGAACGCGGAGCCCTGGAGGCGCAGCTCCTGGCTGAAGGTCTTGAACCGGCGGAAGCTGTTGCCGTCGTCCGGACGGTAGGAGATGTCGACGCGGCCATAATCGGTGTCGGCGGCGCCGCCCGATTTGTACTGGCGATAGGCGGTGATCGACGTCAGCGATGCGGCGCCGAAATCGAAATCGACCTGCCCGGAGAAACCATAATCCTCGGTCTCGTTGCGATAGGTGCGGCCCGGGGAGACGCTGATGACGCGGCTGAACGGGTCGTTGAGCGACGGGAAGGTCTCGCCGAGGCTGCGCAGGATGTCGACGATGCGGTTGTTCGCGGCGAAGGCGAAGTCGGCGCCGCCGGCGGGCGTCGGATCGAAAGATTCGCGAGTCTCGATATAGACGGCGCCGCAACAGGATTCGTCGCGCTTGGTATAGTCGCCGATCAGGCGGATCTCGAGATTGTCGGTCGGCTCGTACATGAGCTGGCCGCGCACGAAGTAGCGGTCGCGGTCGTTGACGCGGCTTTCGGTGCCGTTCTGCGGGTTCTCGACGCGCAGGAAGCCGTCGCGTTGCACATAGACGCCGTCGAGACGGAAGCCGAGGCCGGTGTCGCCGAGCGGGCCGGTGATGCCGGCGCCCAGGCGCAGGAAGTCGAAATTGCCGTAGGTCGCCTCGCCATAGCCTTCGAACGCGTTGAGGTTCGGCTTCTTGCTGATGACGTGGATGAGGCCGGCGGAGGCGTTGCGGCCGAACAGCGTGCCCTGCGGCCCGCGCAGCACCTCGATCCGCTCGATCTCGCCAAGCTCGTTGAGGCCGATGCCCGAGCGTGAGCGGTAGACGCCGTCGACGAACACCGCGACCGAGCTTTCAAGGCCGGGATTGTCGCCGACCGTGCCGATGCCGCGGATACGGGCCGAGCCGTTCGCCTCGGTGCCGGTCGAGGAGACGAGCAGCGAAGGGGCGAGCTGGTTCAGCTGGCGGATGTCGGTCGCGCCCGAATTCTGCAGCGTCTCGGCCGAGACGGCGGACACGGCGAGCGGCACGTCCTGCAGGACCTGCGCGCGGCCTTGCGCGGTCACGATGATCTCGTCCGTGGGACCGACATCGGCGTCGGGATTGACCTCGCCCGCCTGCTCGGTGGGTGTCGTCTGGCCCGTAGGCGTCGTGTTGTCCTGCGCGTGAGCCGGAACGGCCAGCGCGAACATGCCGGCCGACATCATCCACACGGATTTGCTGATCATAGTCCCCTCCCCAATTCTATGCTTTGCAGGCAGAGCTATCGGGAAGTGGAAGTTGCCGCCAGCGCAAAGCCGCAGTTTCTCGCGGTTTCGGAGCAATTCATTGCATTTGCGCAACAAACCAGTTGCAGCGCGAAACCGACCTATTTTGCCTTACGCTACGTCAAGCTTACGTTTGCGGAAAGCAGCAGCACGGTCAGCGCGCGGCGCGTTTCGCCAGCCAAGCTTCCATCTCGGCAATCTCCCCCCGTTGCTCGGCGATGACCCGCTCGGCGAGCCGTCGCGCTACGGGATCCTTGCCGTGTCTGAGCTCGATCTCGGCCATTGCAATGGCGCCGCGATGATGCGGGATCATCATGCGCATGAAGCTCTCGTCCGGGTCGGGGCTCGCCGCGCCCATGGTGCGGTGCATCTGCGCCATCGCGGCACTGCTTTCACGCTGAGCCGCCGTCGCGCCCTTCGTTGGGGAATGGGGATCGTGCTTCGGCGTTTCCGCCTGTTGCTCGCCCGCCTGCCGCTCGTCTGTCTGACAGCCGGCGAGCGCGAGCAGCAGGGCGGCCGCGCAGGCGCACCTCACTTGGGCGAGAGCACCATCAGCATCTGGCGGCCTTCCATGCGCGGATGCTGCTCGACCTTGGCGGCCTCGGTCGTGTCCTCCTGGACGCGTTGTAGCAGCTTCATGCCGAGCTGGCCGTGCGCGAGCTCGCGGCCACGGAAGCGCAGGGTGATCTTCACCTTGTCGCCCTCGCCCAGGAACTTCTGAACCGCCTTCATCTTCGTATCATAATCATGATCGTCGATGTTCGGACGCATCTTGATCTCCTTGATCTCCTGCGTCTTCTGGTTCTTGCGGGCGGCGTTGGCCTTTTTCTGGGCTTCGTATTTGAACTTGCCGATGTCGAGGAACTTGGCGACGGGCGGGTCGGCGTTCGGAGAAATCTCGACCAGGTCGAGACCCACGCCGGCGGCCTGCTCGATCGCTTCGCGGGTGAACATCACCCCCAGATTTTCGCCATTCTCATCGATCACCCGCACCTTGGGCGAGCTGATGAATTCGTTGAAGCGAGGGCCGTTCATCGGCGGCGGCGTCGGGCGCCGGATCATGGGGGGACGTATAGTGGATTCTCCTGAATGCGTAGATAGCTGCAGCAACTAGTGATTGAGGGGCGGGAAGGGAAGACGCGCCGAGGCCGAGCCGTTGCTTTTCCGCCGCCTGTGTTGCGGATCAGCCTCGCAGGTCCGGCGGAAGCGCCCCATTGCGCAGCCGCTCCACCAATGCGTCCAGCCCCAATACCTCCTGCCGTGCGTCGGTGCCGAGCGGGCGCAAGGCGACCGTGCGCTCCTCCGCTTCGCGCTTGCCGATGACGAGAAGGTTCGGCACCTTCTTGAGGCTGTGCTCGCGCACCTTGTAGTTGATCTTCTCGTTGCGGAGATCCGTATCGACCCGCAGGCCCGCCGCCGTCAGAACCGCCGCCACCTCCCGCGCATAATCGTCGGCGTCCGACACGATCGTCGCGACTACCGCCTGCACGGGCGCGAGCCAGAGCGGGAACTTGCCGGCATAATGCTCGATCAGGATGCCGATGAAGCGCTCGAACGAGCCGAAGATCGCCCGGTGCAGCATCACGGGACGGTGCCGTTCGCCATCTTCGCCGACGTAGGAGGCGTCGAGCCGCTCGGGCAACACGGTGTCGGTCTGGATCGTGCCGACCTGCCAAGTCCGTCCGATCGCGTCGGTCAGGTGGAATTCGAGCTTGGGCGCATAGAAGGCGCCTTCTCCCGGAAGCTCCTCCCAGCCGAACTCAGGCGTATCGCGACCCGCCGCTTTCACCGCATCGCGCAGCGACTGCTCGGACCAGTCCCACATCTCCTCGCTGCCGAAGCGTTTCTCCGGCCGAAGCGCCAGCTTGATCGCATAGCCTTCGAAGCCGAGGTCCTTGTAGACTGCGTCCAGGAGGTCGAGGAACAGCCGCACTTCCTCGACGAGCTGGTCCTCGCGGCAGAAGATATGGGCGTCGTCCTGTGTGAACTGCCGCACCCGCATCAGGCCGTGCAGCGCGCCGTGCGGCTCGTTGCGGTGGCAGGTGCCATATTCCGACATGCGGATCGGAAGGTCGCGATAGCTGGTGATGCCCTGGCGGAAGATGAGGACGTGCGCGGGACAGTTCATCGGCTTCAGCGCCATCAAGTCGGCCGTGCCGGAGAAGATCGGGCCTTCATCCTCCGTGGACGGCGTCTCGTCCGGAACCACGAACATGTTCTCGCGATACTTGCCCCAATGGCCTGACCGCTCCCACTGGCGCGCGTCCATCAGCTGCGGCGTCTTGACCTCCTGATAGCCGGCCGCGTCGAGGCGGCGGCGCAGATAGGCTTCGAGCGCGCGCCAGATCAGGAAGCCGTTGGGGTGCCAGAAGATCGAGCCGTGCGCTTCCGCCTGGAGGTGGAACAGGTCCATCTCCTGCCCGAGCTTGCGATGGTCGCGCTTCGCGGCCTCCTCGAGCCGCACCAGATGCGCGTCGAGCTGCTTCTTGTTGAGCCATCCGGTCCCGTAGATGCGCGAGAGCATCGCGTTCTTCTGGTCGCCGCGCCAATAAGCGCCGGAAACGCGCGTCAGCTTGAAGGCCTGCGGGTCGAGCTTGCCGGTGGAGGCCAAATGGGGGCCGCGGCAGAGGTCCAGCCAGCCGCCCGAGCGATACATGGTGATCGTCTCGTCGGCGGGGAGCTCCATCACCCATTCCGCCTTGAACGTCTCGCCCTGCTGCAGGAAGAATTCGCGCACCCGGTCACGCGTCCACACTTCGCGCACCAGCGGCTCGTCGCGTGCGATCACGCGGCGCATTTCCTCCTCGATCGCGGGGAGGTCCTCCTCGGTGAACGGGCGATCCTTCGGCGCGAAGTCGTAATAGAAGCCTTCCTCCGTTGCCGGGCCGAAGGTGATCTGCGTGCCTGGGAACAGGTTCTGCACGGCCTCCGCCAGCACGTGCGCGAAATCGTGGCGAGCCAGCTCAAGCGCGTCCGCCTCGTCCTTGGCCGTGATGAGCGCGAGCTCGGAATCCTCCTCGAACGGCCGCCTGAGGTCCCTGACCTCGCCGTTGATCCGCGCGGCGAGCGCGGCCTTGGCAAGCCCCGGCCCGATCGCCGCAGCAATATCCGCGGGCGTAGTGCCCTCCTCGACATTGCGCACGGAGCCGTCGGGAAGGGTGATCTTGAACTGCTGAGTCATGGTGCTGCCGCATGTAGCGAGCGCAGGGGCGAAGCTCCAGCCCTGCACGATAGCGGTCAGCGAGATGTCCGGATGCGGACGGTGCGTTCAGCGCGCGCCAACAAAGTTCCCAACACTTGGCGGAAAATCCCGCTGTTTTTGCCATTAGTTTGAGTGGTGGCCCGGGCGGCACTGAAGAAACGGCGCTTTTCTGCGGCTCTCGCGGTTTGGCACGCTCCCTGCAAAACCTCTGGCATACCGCCGAATGAACGGACGGTAGCTTACAGGGAGACTTCAAATGACCTTCAATCTTTCCAATGCCCAGCAGCTTCTCGCTTCGGTGGTCGGTGCGGTGATCGCCAGCACGATGTTCATCTCCGCCGCCGTCGGCCCGGTCTCTCAGTTCATCTGAGAGGCCGGCCCTCTTCAAGCCATCCAACAAGGACCTACGAAATGAACGGCACCTTCGCCCTCGACAAGAACAACGCCAAGCTGATGGGCGTCTGCGCGGGCTTCGCGAACTGGACGGACGTCGATCCGATGCTCGTCCGCCTTTGCATGATCCTCACCAGCCTGTTCGTGGCGCCGGTGATGATCCTTCTCTATCTGATCGTCGGCTTCGTCGCCCCGCAGAGCGGTGAGCGGGCGTGAGCAAGAGCGTCTACCGCGCCTGCATAGGACGGCTGCAAATGCTGCTGGCAGCGCCGCAAAAGAAGCCGCCAGCACCCGGCCGAAAGGCCTAGCCCGGAGCGCCGTCGGCATCGGCGAGGTTCGCCGGGCCGAAACCGAGCGGGATCAGCTCGGAAATCTTGAGCAGCCTCACTTCGCTGCCGTCGCCATTGGCGGCGACCACTTCGACATCCACGCCGGTGAGTTGCGCTGCCTCCAGGATCGACTGGCGGCAGCCGCCGCAGGGCGTCACCAGACCGGCTCCTGAAAGGGTGCCATTCGCGCCGACATGCCCGCCCGACACTGCGATCCTGGCCACCTTGTCGAGCCCGAACGCCTGGCGCGCGGCCGTCAGCGCCGAGATTTCGGCGCAGATGCCGAGCCGGTAACAGGCATTCTCCATGTTGGCGCCGACGACAACTTCCCCGTCCACGGACTCGATCGCGCAGCCGACGCTGTAGCCGGAATAAGGCGCGTACGCCTTGAGCGCGGCTTCGCGGGCGCGCTCGACAAGGGGGTGAGGGGTGTCTGCCATCGGTGCCGCTTGGCTAGCGGCCTCGGCCGCATGGGACAAGCATTCGCCTCAAATCGGCAGGAACAGCGCCAGGATCGCGACCGCAAGCGCAACGCACGAGATGATGAGCGCCGCCCGCGCGACCATGCTTGCCCGCCGCGCCTCGGCGGCGGCGGAGTCGCTGTCGGGCGGCGTCATGGCGTCAGGTCAGAAGCCGATCTTGAAGCCGAGGAAGCCGGACACTTCGTCATGCTCCGGATGCTCCACGGTGGCGCTGGCCTGGAGCTGGAGCGCGACCGCCTTGCTGAGCTCGAACGAAATGCCGCCTTCGAGGCGGCCGTAAATGTCGTCGTCCGCCTGCTCATGCTCGAAGCTGTTGACGATGAGCGGCGCCGATGTGCTCGAATAGAGGATCGGGCGGCCGCTGCTGTCGAGCTCCTTTTCGGCGAGCAGCTTGGCGTAGGGGCGGACCGACAGCCCGCCAATGTCCGCTTCGAGTTCGCCCTCCAGGCCGGCAAAGCCGACCAGCTCGCTCGCGCGCTGCTTGCCGACATTGAGCGTCAGCACCGGATCGCCGGATTCGGCATAGTCGTCGAGCGTTGCGCGCGCATACTGGACGCCCACGACGGGACCAATCTTGGCGCCGGCCATTCGGAACAGGTAGCCGACCTCGGCGCCGGCGACGAGGCTGTTGCCGTCGGCCTGCGCATTGATGTCGTCGATCACGGCGCGGCGGCGCATGCTGTAATCGAGGAAGCCGTAGCCGGCATAAGCCTCGGCAAAGGCGCCGCCCGCATCGAACTTGCCGTAGGCGCCGATCTGCCAGGCTTCGGCGCGGGCCCGGCCGTTGCCGCTGAGGAAGTCCGCTTCCGGCCGCGAGTAGGAAACGGCGAGGCCGAGCACGGCCTGCTCCGTCGCATATTCCGCGCCGGCGGCGGCGCCGATGCTGTCATAGTCATAAGCGAGGCTCGATTGCCCGTCGGCCACATCGTGGCTCGCGCTTGTTGCGACGAGATAGAAGGAGAGCGGGTTCTCGCTTGGGCCGCCGGAAAGATCGAGGCGGCCGCTCATGAACTGGCCGAAGCCGTTCGCAACCGACATGCCGATATCGCTCTGCGCCTCGAAGGTGAGCGGCGCTTCGAGCTGGCGCACGGCATATTGGCCGACGATTTCGAAGCCGCGCGAGGTGAGGTGGAGCTGGTCCACGTAGAAGAGATAGCGGTCGAGCAGTTCGGGATTGGTGGTGACGCAGGCGACCGGGCAGGCGCCGGCGCTCTGCAGGCCAAAGGCGGAAAGGTTCGCTTCCACCACATTGCCGATCTGGGTGAGGTCGAGGTAATTTACGGTGACGCCGCTCGCCGCGATATTGGCGAGGCTGGCCTGGATGCCCGCATTGTAGCTGTTCGAAAAGGCAGTGCCGATCGCGGCGACGGGCGTGCCGCGCACTTCCGGCAGGCGGCCGGCGTCACCGGCCAGGAAGGTGAGGTTCTGGGCGCCCGCGCCGACGATGGCGTTGAGCCCGACATTGGCCTGGGCGACGCTCACAGCAGCCGCAGCGGGGGCACCTGCAACCCGTGTGGCGATCTGAGCGGCCGTCGGCTCGCGGCCGAGCGCAAGCTCATAGGCTCGCGCATCGTTGCCGCCGATCGACACCACCGCGAGATCGTTCGGGCCGAAGCTGCCGCTGACGCGCGGGAATATGGCGGGGCCGCCGCCGGCCAGGAACGACTGATATTCGAATGCGAAGCCCGGAATGCCGGGGCCGACGATGTTGGTGTTGCCGGTCTGGGCGCCGCCGATCGCGAAATTATCGACCGGCACGTTCAGAATGCGGGCCATGGTGTCGATGAAGTTGGTGCCGTTGGAAAAGCGACCGTTCGGATAGACCGGTTGCCGCGGCACGCCGAGTTCGAACAGGTTGCCGTCGTCGGCATAGCTGTCGCCGAACGCCACGATTCGGTTGACCCGCTGAGCCTGGGCAGCCGCTGGAACCAGCAGAGCGCTTGACGCTACGGCACACAGAAATTTCGCTGAAAAACGCATGATTACATCCCCCCGGAAACGGCGCCGCCTCCCCAGGCGGGCACCGATATTAGTTTTTATATCAGCAGGGATGCACGGTTCCCGGGCGCTTACAAGCCTGTCAGTCCAAAGCGAGTCGCTCTTGCGGCGAGCCGAGTCAGCGCTTCTCCTTCGCGAGCCGCGACATGAGGATGGCCGCGCGCTTGGCCTGGCGGTCGATGCTGGGCAGGTCCACCGTCTCGCCGGGCGCGTGCGAACCTTCGCCGGCCGCGCCAAGGCCAACCAGACCGTCCACGTCCTCCGCGACAAAGCCGATGTCGCCGGCGCCGCGCTTCAGCGGATCGATCGCGGCCATTTCCGGCAGGCCCATGTCGCGGTTCACGATGTTGAGGCGCGCGAGCAGCGCCCGGTTGCCGGCCGTCGGCGCCATCGGCGGGTAGGTGTCGGGATCGAAGCGGAGCTCGGCGGTGGTGCCGGGCATGCTCTTCGTCACGATCTCCCGCATCTTCGCCCTGACCCGCTCCTCCTGATCGCGCGAAAGCGTGCGGATGTCGCCGCGGGCGATTGCGGTCTCAGGGATGATGTTGGTTTTTCCCGTGACGGTCGCCCGGATCTTGTCCTGGTCAAACCCCGCGGTGGTCCCGCCGGCCATCAGGCCGACGTTGAAAGTCAGGTTCGGCTCGGGAAGCTCGGTACGAAAAGCAGTGATGATCCGCGACAGCTCGTAGATCGCGCCGTTGCCCGCATTGGCGCTGAAGATGCCGCTCGAATGGCCGGTCTTACCCTTCGCGATCACCTCCCACGCCCCGGAGCTGCGCCGGGCGATCGCGCCCATGTCGCGGCCATTCTCCTGTGAAAGCCCTTCAAAATCGAGCGCGACGTCGGCACGCTTGCCGGCCTCGATCAGGTCGCGGCGCGCAATCTCGATCGGGTTGCCATTATCCTCCTCGTCGCCGGTGAGGACGATCTCGATGACGGCATTCTTGAGCGTGCCCGCGGCCTGCATGGCCCGGAGCGCCGCCACCATCACCACCATGCCGCCCTTGTCGTCACCGACGCCGGGCCCTTCGGCGATGTCGCCTTTGCGCACGAAGCGCTGAAACGGAGAGTCGGGCTCGAACACCGTATCGAGATGGCCGATCAGCAGCATGCGCTTGCCGCGGCCATTGCCTTTGTGGGTGGCGATGATGTGCCCGGCCCGCTTGGTCTCCGTCATCGGCACCCAGCGCACCTGGAATCCGAGCGGCTCCAGCTCCGCCCGCATGACCCGCCCGACTGCTTCGACGCCGGCAAGGTTCAGCGAGCCGCTATTCTGGTTCACCAGAAGCTCGAGCAAAGTGATCGATCGGTCGCGCTCGGCATCGACAGTCTGGATCATGCGCTTTTCGGGGGCACTGAGCTGCGCGGAAGCAGGAGCCGCAAACGAGGTAAGCAGCAGAAGGGCAGCAAACTTCATCAATTCACTCCAACACTTCGTCATTCCCGCGAAAGCGGGAATCCCGCTTTTTGTACCTGAACTTGGGAAAAGAAGAAGCGGGATCCCCACTTTCGCGGGGATGACGGAATTAGGGGTCCGCTGCAGGCGCGATCACTGCCTTGGCGGCCTCCAGTGGGCGGTCGAGATCGAGCCTCTTCACCACCTCCACTGCATCGGCAAAGCCCGCCCCGCAGAAGGTCGGCACTCCCGCCGCCTCGATCCCCGCGAGCAAAGCGCCCTCCGGCCCGGAGCGACAGGTCCCGTCCACATCACGGATGAACACCGCCGCCACGCGAGGACCGAAATGCTCCACCACCTTCGCATAGATGGTGACGTCGCGCTGGCCATTGTCGCCGATCAGCAGGAACCGCATGTCGGGATAAAAGGCCAGCACCGTCTCGATGGCGGCGAGCTTGTGCTCGTCATGACCTTTGCCCACCAGCTGGTTGCTGTCGATGCCGTAATCCTTGAGGAACATCGGCCCGTGCGGGATCGCGTTCAGCTCCATGAACTCGGTAATGAAGCCGTAGAGGTTCCAGGGACTGGAGGAGACGTAGAAGAAGGGCCGCGCCGGAGCGACATGGTCCCGCGCGATCATCTTGTAGAGGGTCGACGCCCCGGGCACGGCCAGCCTGTCGGCGGGACGCTCGGCCAGCACGCGGCGCCAGTTCTTGAGGAAATCGGTCGCGCCCGTCTCGATCACCGTGTCGTCGATGTCGGAGATGATGCCCCAATTGTTGTCGCGGCCGGGCACGATCACCGGCACCTCGACGCTGGGCTTCTGCGCCTCCACGGCCGGCGTCGAGATCGTCACTCGTTCCCAGCCAGTCGCCCCCGGAAGCGGAGCGTTCACCGGCAGCGTGAAGTTGAAATAGCCCTCCTCGTCCGTGATCGCCTCTGCCGTGTGGCCGTAGCCTTCCAGCCGCACGACGACGCCGGGCAGCTCGTGGCTGTTGTAGATCTCCATCATCGCCCTCAGCCGCGACCATGTGCCTTCGCGGGCGTCGAGCGGCGCCTTGTAGCGAACGATCCGGCCCTTGAGCCGAAGCTCCTCCCCGTTCCGATAGCCGGCATAAGCGAGGATCCGGACCTTCCGGTCCGCATGCTCGCCGGCCGAGAGCAGATCCTCGATTCGATCGACGTCGCGTTCGAAATCGGCGACTGCGGCATGGAGGAAGCGACGGAAAGGCGAGGGTGGCTTGGGGCTGTTCATCGGCCAAGCAACCCGGCTCAGGGGCCACCTGTTCCCGCGCGCAGGCACCAACGGGCCGAAGGCACGTTATCGGCTCCATGACGAAATCCAGTAAGATGGCGAAGACGGGCAAGGCCCTTGTCGATGCCGACGCCGCCATCGCCGAGGCGGTGGTCCCGTTCCGCAAGTCGGTGCCGGTCCGGCTGATCTCGGTCGCTTCGGAACTGGGCGATCAGCCGCAGGCGCGGGCGATCTCGATCGGCGTGATCGCGCTCGGCCTGATCCGCCACGAGGGGCGCCTGATCCGCGCGGGCGCACGCATGCTAATCGCTCACGAAGCCGCGACCCTGGCGAAGAACTTCGTCAAGCGCCGGATCGACCGGACTCGCCCGCGCTCGCGCAAGAATACCGAAAGCCACAAGCTGAAGGCCGGCAGCAACACCGAAAAGGAAGAGACGAGCTTTCCCTCGGGCCATAGCGCTGGCGCAGCGGCCATGGCCCGCGCTTATTCCCGCGAATTCCCAGAGCACAGGGTGGCGGCTTATGCGGGTGCGGGTCTGATCGGCATCGCCCAGATCCCGCGCTGCGCCCATTATCTGACCGACGTCGGCTCCGGCCTCGCCGTCGGCGTCGCGGCCGAGGCTGTGGTGGATCGGCTGTTCAACGCGGTCCTGGGCAAGACGATCGAACTGGAGAAGACGCCGCTACCGGCGAGCTGACCGGCGGACCGGCCCGGCTTGCCCTCTCGTGGAGCGAGGGCTAGCTTCCGCGCCTTTCCCGCACAGACAGGATGTGCCCGTGCTCCGCTTCTCCCCGCTTCGCCTCGCCTCTTTCGCCGCCGCTCTGCTCGTCGCGTCCTGCTCGCCCGAGAAGCACGAGGATGAGGCTCCATCGGCGAAAGCGGGCGGCGAGCGGATGGTGGCGCGAATACTGACCGGGCCGGACGCCAAGGACCCGCAGAGCTTCGCGCAGCCCCAGGTGGCGAGGGTCACCCATGTGGCGCTGGATCTCACGGCCGATTTCAACGCGAAGCGGCTCGGCGGAACGGCGACCCTGGACCTTCAGGCGGCGCCCAATGCCAAGGAGATCGTGCTCGACAGCAAGGGACTGGAGATCGCTTCGATCCAGGACGGGCAGGGCCGCACGCTTCCGCATGCGCTCGGTCAGGCGGATGCCGACAAAGGGGCGCCCCTCACCATTCAACTGAACGGCGCCAAGCAGCTGAAGATCGCCTACCAGAGCGCGCCGGAAGCGGAAGCGCTGCAGTGGCTCACGCCCGCACAGACGGCGGGCAAGAAGCAGCCCTTCCTGTTCAGCCAGGGCCAGCCGACGCTCAACCGCACCTGGATCCCGACGCAGGACAGCCCCGGCATCCGGCAGACCTGGGAAGCGCGAATCGTCGTGCCCGAGCCGATCAAGGTCGTGATGAGCGGCGAGAACTTGGCGCGGGAAGGGGAGCCGGCCCAAGGCGGCCGCGCCTTTCGCTTCCGCATGGACAAGCCGGTCGCGCCCTACCTGATCGCGATCGCCGCCGGAGACATTGCATTCCAGCAGCTCGGCCCCCGCAGCGGCGTCTATGCCGAACCGGCCACGCTGCAGCGCGCCGCGGCGGAGCTGGTCGATACCGAGAAGATGATCGACGCCGCCGAGAAGCTCTACGGCCCCTATCGCTGGGGCCGCTACGACATGATCGTGCTGCCGCCAGCCTTTCCCTATGGAGGCATGGAAAATCCGACCCTCACCTTCCTGACGCCCACCTTCATCGCGGGCGACCGCAGCTTGGTCGGCCTCGTCGCCCATGAGCTCGCCCACAGCTGGTCCGGCAATCTCGTGACGAACGCAGTCTGGGCGGATTCATGGCTCAACGAGGGCTTCACCTCCTATTTCGAGAACCGGATCATGGAGGTGCTCTACGGGCGCGAGCGCGCCGCCCAGGAAGCCGCCCTCTCCTTTGCCGATATGGAAGGCGCGTTCGAGGAGGCCGGCCGGACCGCGCCCGCCACGCGCCTCCACAATCCCGACGCGGGCACGGACGGGGCAAGCGGCATCGTCTACGACAAGGGTTCGGAGTTCCTGCGGACCGTCGAACATATTGCCGGGCGCGAGCGCTTCGATGCTTGGCTGCGCTCCTATTTCGAACGCCATGCTTTCCAGCCGATGACTTCGGCTCTGTTCCTGGCGGACCTGCGCCAACATCTCGTCAAAGGCGATCAGGCGCTGGAACAGCGCTTGCTACTCGACCAATGGGTCTACCAGCCGGGCCTGCCCGCCAATGCCGTGCGCCCGAACCCGCAGGGCTTCGCGCAAGTCGACGCGGCTGTCCGAGCATTCAACGCCGGCGGTCCGGCCGCGGCGGTGCCGTTCGGTCGATGGACGACTGCCCAGCGGCTGCGGTTCGTGGAGGCGCTTCCGCGCAAGCTCCCGCCGGCGCGGCTCGCAGATCTGGACCAGGCGCACCGCCTGACGCAGAGCGGAAATGCCGAGATCCTCTCCGCCTGGCTGCAGCTTGCGCTCGCCAACCGCTACGAACCCGCGGTTCCGGCCGCCGAACGCTTCCTGCTCGGCATGGGCCGCCGCAAGTTCGTCGCTCCGATCTTCGAGACCCTGATGGCGCAAGGCGAATGGGGCAGGCCGATCGCCGAGCGCATCTACGCCAGGGCGCGGCCGGGTTATCACAGCGTCACCACCAGCACGGTCGACAAGACGCTGAAGGGCGGCGCTTGAGGTCCTTGACCCGGCTGTGAGTCGCTTTGCCGATCAGTCCAGGTTCGGGCGCAGCCAGCGCTCCGCTTCTTCGACGGAGACGCCGCGGCGCGGGGCATAATCTTCGAGCTGGTCGCGGCCGATGCGGGCCACGCCAAAATATTCCGTGTCCCGATGACCGAAATAGAAGCCGGAGACGGCGGAGGTCGGGAGCATCGCCAGGCTCGAGGTGAGCTGGATCCCTGCGGGCCCTTCTTCCTCGGTGCCGCCGAGCATCTCGAACAGCAAAGGCTTCAGATTGTGGTCCGGGCAGGCCGGATAGCCGGGTGCGGGACGGATGCCGTGATAGCGCTCGCGGATCAAATCCTCGTTCGAGAGCGCCTCGTCGGGTGCATAGGCCCAGAGCGTGGTGCGGACATGCTGGTGCAGGCGCTCTGCGAAGGCTTCGGCGAGGCGGTCGGCCAGCGCCTTCAGGAGGATGTCGGAATAATCGTCGTGATCCGCCTTGAAGCGCGCAATGTGCTCGTCGAGGCCGTGCAGCGCGACCGCGAAGCCGCCCATCCAGTCCTCGGCCGGCGCGATGAAGTCGGTCAGGCACATGTTCGCCCGGCCTTCGCGCTTCTTCACCTGCTGGCGGAGGAAGGGGAGGCGGGTCTCCTCGTTGCTGGCGAGGACCATCACGTCGTCGCCCTCGCGGCGGCAGCGCCAGAGACCGGCGACGCCGCGCGCCGTCAGCCACTTCTCCGCGATGAGGCGGTCGAGCATCGCCTGTGCGTCTGCGTAGAGGTTGCGGGCGCTCTCGCCGACGACTTCGTCATCCAGGATGGCGGGGAAGTTGCCGGCCAGCTCCCAAGCGCGGAAGAAGGGCGTCCAGTCGATGCACTCGCGCAGATTCTCGAGCGACCAGTCGTCGAACCGATGAAGGCCCGGCTGCTTCGGGACTGAAGCGACGCCGGCCGGATCGAAGACGAAGGCATTCGCCCGGGCTTCCTCGATCGAGGCGAGTTCGTTCTGGCCCTTGTTCGCCCGCGCGTCCCGGATCTTCTGATAGTCGCTGACGGTGGTTTCAACGAGCGGTTCGCGCTGTGTGTCGGAGACGAGCGAGGAGGCGACGCCGACGGCGCGGCTGGCGTCGAGGACGTGGATCACCGGGCCTTCATAGGCGGGATCGATACGCAGCGCGGTGTGGACCTTGCTGGTAGTCGCGCCGCCGATCAGCAGCGGCAGTGTGAGGCCTTCGCGCTGCATTTCGGCGGCGACGGTGACCATTTCGTCCAGCGAAGGGGTGATGAGCCCGGAGAGGCCGATCATGTGCGCCCCGTTCTCGTTCGCGGCCTTGAGGATGTCCTGCCAGGGCACCATCACGCCGAGGTCGATCACCTCGAAGCCGTTGCACTGCAGGACCACGCCGACGATGTTCTTGCCGATGTCGTGGACGTCGCCCTTAACGGTGGCCATCACGATCCGGCCCTTGCCCGCGGTGGCGCCGAGCTTCTCCTTCTCCGCCTCGATGAAGGGGATGAGGTGGGCGACCGCCTTCTTCATCACGCGCGCGGACTTCACCACTTGGGGCAGGAACATCTTGCCGGAGCCGAACAGGTCCCCGACCACGTTCATGCCGTCCATCAGCGGGCCTTCGATCACGTGGATCGGCCGCTCGGCGGATTGGCGCGCTTCCTCGGCATCCTCGACGACATGCGCGTCGATGCCCTTCACCAGCGCATGCTCGAGCCGCTTCGCAACCGGCCAACCGCGCCATTCCGCCTCCGCCTTTTCGCGCACCGGATCGGTGCCGCGATAGCGCTCGGCCAATGCCACAAGCCGCTCGGTGGCATCGTCGCGGCGGTCGAGGATCACATCCTCGCAAGCTTCGCGCAGCTCCGGATCGATCGCGTCATAGACGTCGAGCTGGCCAGCATTGACGATGGCCATGTCCAGCCCGGCCGGGATCGCGTGGTACAGGAACACCGAATGCATCGCGCGGCGGACCGGCTCGTTGCCACGGAAGGAGAAGGACAGGTTCGACAGCCCGCCGGAAATGTGCGCGTACGGGCAGCGGGCGCGGATTTCGCGACACGCTTCGATGAAGTCGAGAGCGTAGCGGCGATGCTCCTCGATCCCGGTCGCGACCGCGAAGATATTCGGATCGAAGATGATGTCCTCGGGCGGGAAGCCGTCGGTCACGAGCAGATTGTAGGCGCGCTCGCAAATCTCGACCTTGCGCTCCTTGGTGTCGGCCTGTCCGACCGTGTCGAAGGCCATGATCACAACGGCGGCGCCATAATCGCGCACCAGCCTCGCGTGGCGGAGGAATTCCTCCTCGCCTTCCTTCATGCTGATCGAGTTGACGATCGGCTTGCCCGACACGCATTTCAGCCCCGCCTCGATCACGCTCCATTTGGAGCTGTCGATCATGAAGGGAACGCGGGCGATGTCCGGTTCGGCCGCGATCAGCTTGAGGAAGGTGACCATCGCCTCCTCGGAGTCGAGCAGGCCCTCGTCCATGTTGATGTCGATGATCTGCGCGCCGTTCTCGACCTGCTGGCGCGCGACCTCGACGGCGGCGGCATAGTCGCCGGCCATGATCAGCTTCTTGAACTGCGCGGAGCCGGTGACGTTCGTGCGCTCGCCGATATTGACGAAAGTCGAGCTCGAAGCGGCGGAAGCCGGCTCGTCCAGGTCGTCAGCTTCGGAAAGCGCGGCGAGCCCGGCAGCGGACCCGGAACCAACAATCATCATCATTCTTAGGCCGCGAGCACCATCGGCGCGATGCCGGCGAGGCGGGTGCGGCGGCAGCGATCGGAGGGGAGCTGGCGCGGCGGAAAATCGCGGACCTGCTCCGCGATTGCGCGGATATGCTTTGGCGTCGTGCCGCAGCAGCCGCCGACGATATTGACGATGCCCTGCTCGGCCCAATCGCGGACCTGCGAGGAGGTGGTTTGCGGCCCCTCGTCATATTCGCCGAGATCGTTGGGTAGGCCTGCATTGGGATACGCCATGATCAACGTATCGGCTACGTTCGACAACGCCGCGATATGCGCGCGAAGCTGCGCGGCGCCGAACGAGCAGTTGAGGCCGATCGACAGCGGCCGCGCGTGGCGGACGGAGGCCCAGAAGGCCTCGATGCAATGGCCCGACAGATTGCGGCCGCTGAGATCGGTTATCGTCATCGAGAGCATGATCGGAAGCTCGCGGCCGATCCGCTGCTCCACCGCCTTGGTGGCGTGGATCGCGGCCTTGGCGTTCAGCGTATCGAACACCGTCTCGATCAGCACGATCTCCGCACCGCCCTCGACCAAGGCCTCGATCTGCTCGACATAGACCTCGCTCAGGAAGTCGAAGTCGATCTCGCGGAAGCCGGGATCGTTGACGTTGGGCGAGAGCGAGAGCGTCTTGTTGGTCGGCCCGAGAGCGCCGGCGACGTAACGCCTCCGCCCGTCCTTCGCCTCGAACCTGCGCGCGGTGTCGGCGATGATCCGTGCGGCGGCGACGTTGATGTCGCGCACGAGGTGCTCGGCGCCGTAATCGGCCTGGCTGATGCGGTTGGCGTTGAAGCTGTTGGTGGCGAGGATCTCCGCGCCCGCGCCGGCGAACCGATCGGCGATGCCGCCGACGATTTCGGGCCGGGTGAGGTTGAGGAGGTCGTTATTGCCCTTCTGGTCGCGCGAAAGCTCAAGCCCGCCGCGATAATCGACCTCGGCGAGCTTATGCGCCTGGATCTGGGTGCCGTAGGCGCCGTCCTTGATGAGGATGCGCTTGGCCGCTTCGGCCCTAAGCTGTGAGGCGATGTTCGACATGATGTTCCTTCGGCCTCAAGCCCAACAGGTGGCAGATGGCGTATGAGAGCTCCGCCCGATTGAGCGTGTAGAAGTGGAAGTGGCGGACTCCGCCCTGGTAGAGCTGGCCGCACAGCTCGGCGGCGACGGTGGCGGCGACGAGCTGGCGCGCGGCTGGGAGGTTGTCGAGGCCTTCGAACAGACGGTCCATCCAGCTCGGGATCGAGGCGCCGCACATGGCCGCGAACTTGCGGGTCTGGGCGACGTTGGATACCGGGAGGATGCCGGGCACGATCTCGGCATCGATGCCCATCGCCGCCGCGTGGTCGCGGAAGCGGAAGAAGCATTCGGGCGAGAAGAAGAATTGGGTGATCGCCCGGTCGGCACCGGCATCGATCTTGCGCCAGAGATTGTCGAGGTCGGCGGCCTTGTTCGGCGAATCCGGGTGGCTTTCGGGATAGGCCGCGACCGAGATTTCGAACGGCGCGATGGCTTTGAGACCGCGCACCAGCTCTGCCGCATTGGAATAGCCGTCCGGGTGAGAGGCGAAGCTCTTGCCCTGCTCGGGCGGATCCCCGCGAAGCGCGACGATATGGCGAACGCCGGCCGCCCAATATTCGCGGGCGATCTCGTCGATCTCGGTCCGGCTCGCCTCCACGCAGGTGAGGTGGGCGGCGGCACTCAGCGAGGTCTCGCGAGCGATGCGTTCCACGGTGGCGTGGGTGCGAGCCCGGGTCGACCCGCCGGCGCCATAGGTGACCGACACGAAGCGAGGCGCCAGCGGCTCCAGCGTCGTCACCGACTCCCAGAGCGTTTCCTCCATCTTCTCCGTCTTGGGCGGGAAGAATTCGAAGGAGACGTCGATGTCGCCGTGAACGTCCTCGAACAGGGGCTTGGCGAGGCGGGCGATATTGGGTGCCAAGGTGCTCATGCGACAAGCTCCAGACGGGCTTCGGGGCGCTCCCCGAGCCAGATGGTGACGGTGAGGTCGCCGCCCTCCAGATGATCCACCACATGGGCATCGAGCGCGGCTTCCTGCATCCACTTGCACACCGCATCGTCGGCGAAGCCCAGGCGGGCATGGGCGTCGCGGATGCGAAGCTCCTCATGCTCGTGCGGAGCAAAGTCCACGACCAGCAGGCGGCCGCCGGGCGCGAGCAGGCGCGCGGCTTCGGCCACCGCCGCGGCGGGCTGCTGGGCATAATGCAGCACCTGGTGGAGGATGACCGTGTCGGCCGATCCGCTGGCGATCGGCAGCGCATACATGTCGCCCTGACGAAGCTCGGCGGACTGGATGCCGGCCTGGGCGAGTTTGACGCGGGCGAGGCGCAGCATTTCGGGCGAGCGGTCGACGCCGAGGGCACGGCGGGCGGCGCGGCCGAACAGCTCGAGCATCCGCCCGGTGCCGGTGCCAATGTCGATCAGTTCGCCGACCGGCTTGTCGCCGAGCGCACGGGCGACGGCGGCTTCGACCTCGCTCTCGGCGATGTGGAGCGAGCGCAGCTCGTCCCAATCGGCGGCGTGGCTGGCGAAATAGCGTTCGGCGGAGGCGGCGCGGTCCGCCTGGACGGCGGCGAGACGGGCGACGTCGGCGGCGACCTGGGCGCTATCTCCTTCACCCCAGCTGTCGAGCAGAGCAAAGAGCGGCTGGACGCGGTCGGCGCGGAGGCTGAGGAAGACCCAGCTGCCTTCCTTGCGGCGCTCGGCAAGGCCGGCGTCGATGAGGATCTTGACGTGGCGCGACACGCGCGGCTGGCTCTGCCCCAGCACCTGCGCCAGTTCGCCCACCGACAGCTCCATCGCGCGCAGCAGCGCCAGGATGCGCAGCCGGGTCGGATCGGCGAGCGACTGGAATATGGCGGGGGCGTTGACCATCGAGATAAGGATATAAAGATATCTTTATATCTAGGTCAAGCAATTCTCGGCAAAGTGCTACTTTGCCGAGAGGCGCATTTTCACTCTGCCGGGATGAGATCCTCATATTCCCGCTCGATGCGGCTGTGCGTTCTCCAGAAGGGCGGAGGGTCGCGGCCTTCGAGCTTTGCCTGAAGGATGTCGAGGTGGGTGTGCCAGCCGGCTCCGACGCCCAGCATGCCGGAGCGGCCGGACAGGCGGCGGTGCGTGAGGGTGAGGAGGACCTTGTCGCCGCGCTCGGCAAGCTCGAACGTCACCTCGTTCGGCGTGGTGCCGCTCGCATCCCAGTCATGCACCAGCCGATGGGGCGGATCGGCCTCGATGATGCGGCCAATCATCCGGTGCTCGGCATATTTGGCATATTTTTCAGGGACCGGATCATTGCCTTTCTCGCTGAGATCCGCGTTACGCCAGATATATTCGAACGCCCCGCCAGGGCGAGCGTCCATGGCGCCGTCGGCAAACCAAGTGCGGCGCTTCTCCGGATCGACCAGATACTCCCACACCCGCTCGATCGGGCCGGGCAGAAGCCGTTCGAACCGGATCGTGCCGGCTTCGGTGATCACGCCATGTTCCGCTGTCGCCGTATTCATTTCTTGTCCTCCTTCTTGAGTTCGCGTTCGAGGGCGTCGAGGCGGCCGCTCCAGAAGCGGCGCATCTTCTCGAACCAGGCTTCCATCTCGGCGAAGCCGTCGGGATCGAGGCTGTAGATGCGCCGCTGCCCGTCCACCCGGACACGGACGAGGCCCGCCTCGCGCAAGGTCTTGAGATGCTGGGACACTGCGGGGGCGCTGATCGGGAATTGCTCCCCGATCGCGCCCGCGCTTCGCTCACCCGCACCGAGCAGTTCGACCATTTGCCGGCGGGTGGGATCGGAAAGGGCTGCGAATCTGTCCACGGCCCTTAATTAGCTCGCGCCTTAATTAAGTCAACTCGGAAATATCTTCAGCGCTCCACGCCCTTCGCTTTTCCCCAGGCGCGCGCGGCGGTGTAGCCGAGATAGCCGGTGCCGAAGAGCGCGTAGAGTTCCTCCGGGATGCCGGCCAGATACGCGTTCATGCCGCGGGCGATGCCCTGCGCCATGCCGGGGTTCACTGCCGCGATGAGGCCCATCGGGATCGACCAGAGCAACAAAGTGTACATGACGTAGAGGAAGCTCGGGCGGGCGCGGCTGGTCCAGGGATCCTTGCTGTTCGCTTCGGCGACGATCGCCTTCATCTGGGTTTCGAGCGCGAGCATCTCCTGACTGCCCTGGACCTTGATGAGTTCCAGCTTCGCGCGGTCGCGCGCCTCCGGGTCGGGGATGATCTTGTCCAGCAGCTTGGCGACGGGGCCGATCAGGGCTTCGATAAAGGCCATGTTTCTTCTCCTTGGAAGTTGAGGAAGTTGAGGGTGCGTCCCCCCGGGAATTCAGCCCAGCCGGTTGGCCAGCCACCCGTAGAGGAAGGCCTCGTTAGCCGGACGCTGTTCGGCGAGGCGGAGGTAGCGCTCCCCCTGCAGCGCCTCGACGGCCTTGAGCAGCACGATCTCGCCGGACGTGCCGCGGCGGGCCATGAAGCCCGTCAGCGCGGCGATGGTGGCATCGCCGACGCGGCGGCCACCGGCACGTCGGCATAGTCGCTGCCGCCCCGGTTGAGCGCGTTGAGAGCGCGCTGGAGGAATCCGGCGGCGACCTCAGGGCCCATGTTGACGCCGGTGTCGAACAATTCGGCGGCGATTGCGGGCGCGAGCTCCGCCACCCGGTCGAAGCCGGGACGCAGCCAGTAGATGCGGCGATAGATCGCGACCGCCTCCTCCCGCGGGAAGGAGCGCATGTCGCCCGCAAAGCCGTGGGCGCGCGCGACCGCTTCGGTGACGCCCCAGCGCGTCGGCCCGCCGCGGTCGGCGGGATGGTTGGAATAGCCGCCCTCGCGGCCGATCACTTCGTCAATCAGCTCGTCCACATCCATGTCACGTCTCCGCTTCTTCGAGTCGCGGGAATCTAACCACAGCGGTTCTCTATAGGACAGGCCTCTCACCGCGGCATCACGGCTGATGGCCTCCGCCGATCCGGGGATTTCCCTTGCGGGCGCTTGTGCTTTAGCCTGAGGACGTGGCCCTGACCGTCATCCTGTTCCTGGGAACCCTTGCGCTGCTGCTGGCGGTCGCTTTGTATTTGGGGGCGCGGGTGGCGAAGCTCGAGGAGGACGTCGCCACGCTGCGCACAGCGCTCCAGACGGGGAGAGCGCAGGTTCAGCCGGTGGCGGGCGATGTCTCGTCGCCGTCGGCGGCAACGGATGGCACGTTGGCGGCTTTGTTCGAGCGGTTCGTTGGCGGGCGGCTGCTGATCTGGGTCGGCGGCGTGGCGCTGGCCGCGGCCGGTATCTTCCTGATCCGCCATTCGATCGAGCTCGTCACGCCCGAGGCGCGGATGATCGCCGCGGCTTTGCTCGGCCTGGTCCTGATCGGCGTCGGCGAATATGCGCGCAAAGGATGGCTGCTGTCGGGAGATGCGCGCATCGGCCAGGCCCTAGTGGGCGCCGGCATCGCCGTTCTCTATGCGACTGCCTATGGGAGCCATCTCCTGTTCGGGCTGATCGGGAGCGGCACGGCCGCCCTCCTGATGGTGCTGATCACGGCCGCGGCTCTCGGGCTGGCCTTCCGGCACGGCACCGCCACCGCCGCCTTGGGCCTCGTCGGAGGTTTCGCGACGCCGCTCCTGGTGGGCGAGCGCGATGCGGGGGCGCTTCCGGTGCTCGCCTATCTCGCTCTGCTCGACGTTGCGATCTTCGCCATCGCATGGCGGCGGGGCTGGACCTGGCTTGTCGCGGCGGCCGTCGCGGCAAGCTTCGCCTGGACCGGCTATTTCGTCCTCGACGCGGCCGAGGACGCGCTCGCCGCGGGTCTGTTCGCCGCCATTCTGGGCATCGTCGCCTCGCTGCCCCGCTCCCGGCAAAGGCTCACTTTGGCTCCGCCGGCGATCGTGGCCCTGGGCGAGCTTGCCGTGCTGGTCGGTCGGCCGGAGATCGGCGCGGCCGCCTGGCTGCTGTTCGGCGCCGTGGCGGTGGGCAGCCTCGCCATCGCGCTCTTCCGGCCCGAGCAGCGGCTGCTTCCGCTCGGCGCGCTTGCGATCGCCTTGCTGCTGCTCGCCTTCCAGGCCGCCATTGGCGAGGACCCGTTCGCGCCCACGGCCGCGGTGGTCGTCACCCTTCTCTTCGCCGGAGCTTGCGCACCGGCCGTTCGCCGAGGCGACGGGCTGGCCGTGGTGACCGCGTCCGCGGCGCTTGCGGGACCGCTGCTCATCTTCCGGCTGCTCCGCCCGGAGCTGATGCCGACTTCGCTCTACGGAGCCCTGGCGCTTAGCCTCGGCGCCGCAGCACTCGCAACCTTGTGGCTCGTGCGGAGCGGCACCCGCGACCGCACCGGCATTGGCGGCCTGGTGGCGAGCGGCACGGCGGCGTTGCTCCTGGCTATAGGGGCGTATGACGTGGCGCCGCGCGACCTCGTGTCCGGCCTCTGGCTGCTGCTCGCGGTGGCGCTCCTGCTCGCGGGCATCCGCGTCGACGACAAGGCGCTGCGGGTGGCCGGGCTCGCCCTGCTCACCGCGACCGTTTTCAAGGTGTTCCTGATCGACGCCGCCGCGCTGGAGGGCGTGCTTCGGATCCTCTCCTTCCTCGGCCTCGGCATCGCCCTGATCGGGATCGGCCTGCTGTACGGGAAGGTGCTCGGTCGTGAGGCGAAGCCGGCTCAGGCTTGAAATCTGCCTAATGTCGCTAGGGATTACTCTTTTCAGGAGATGCCCCGCATCTCCTGAAGCGCGATTTCCATTTCACAGGAGTGCCCCGCACTCCGGTGAAATGGAAATGGTCGGGGAGACAGGATTCGAACCTGCGACCCCCACACCCCCAGTGTGATGCGCTACCAGGCTGCGCTACTCCCCGACCTAGGGCTTCGCCCCGACAGAGCGGAAGCGAAGGGCGCCATCTAGGCCCGCTCCGTGGCCAAGGCAACCGTCTTGACCCGCCGCGGAGCGGAGGCTTAGTTGCGAAAAGAAACGAGGGGCGAGTGGCCGAGCAAAGCTACGGGACGGTAAAGCCTGAGGATATGGCGGAGCTGACCGGCCGCGAGATGCTGGACCGCATGCTCGCCGGCGACTTCCCCGCGCCTCCGATCGCCAGGACGCTGGGCTTTCGCCTGGTGGAGATCGACGACGGAGTCGCTGTTTTCGAAGGCGATCCGGGCCCGCACCTCCTGAACCCGCTCGGCAGTGTACATGGCGGCTGGGCGATGACGCTGATCGACAGCGCCACCGGATGCGCGCTCCACACCCAGCTCCATGCCGGCGTCGGCTACACCACGGTTGAGACCAAGGTGAACATGACGCGCGCGATTCATGAAGGCGACGGCACGGTGCGCTGCGAAGGCCGCGTCCTTTCCCACGGCCGTCAGATCGCGACCGCCGAGGCGCGGCTTCTTTCCGCCGACGGCAAGCTCCTCGCCCACGGCAGCTCGACTTTGATGATCCTCCACCCGCGAGCCGCCTGAAGCTCCTTAACTTGCGTGTAGGGGGGCACCATGTTAGTCGCGCCCGCTTCCTGGGCCGCCCCGGCGTCGCTTCCTGACAGGTAAAGTTTCGCAATGTTCGCATCACCCGCTTTTGCCGCGACCGGCGCTGGCGCCGCCCCATCGGGAGCGGCCGGCTTCTTTCTGCAGGTCTTCCCGCTCCTCATCATCTTCGTCATTTTCTACTTCCTGCTTATCCGTCCGCAGCAGCGCCGGATGAAGCAGCACCAGGCGATGATCGGCGCGGTCAAGAAGAACGACACCGTGGTCACCGGCGGCGGGCTCGTCGGCAAGGTGATCCGGGTCGACGAGACTGAAGTCGAGGTCGAGCTCGCGCCCAACATTCGCGTCAAGGCGCTGAAGGGCACGCTCAGCGAAGTGCGGCCCCACGGCGTGAAGCCGGCGAACGACTAATGCTCGATTTTCCGCGCTGGAAAGTCTGGGGCGTCACGCTCCTGTGCCTCCTCGGCATCGCGTTCGCGGTGCCGAGCTTCTTCCCGGCGTCCCAGGTCGAGCGCTGGCCCGGCTTCATCCCGTCGGCGCGGATCAATCTCGGCCTCGATCTTGCCGGCGGTAGCCACCTGCTGCTCGAAGGCGACACCAGCGACATTGCCCGCCAGCAGCTTGAGACGATGGAAGAGCTGATTCGGACGGAGCTGCGCCGCGCCAGCCCCCGGATCGAGATCGGCGAGATTTCAACGGCCGGCGGACGCCTCAGCTTCCTTGTCCGCAACCCAGCGCAGGCCGATGCCGCGCGCGAGATCGCCTATAACCAGACGCAGCCGGTCGGCCTTGGCGGGCAGCGCAACTGGAACGTCAACGTCGTCGACACCAGCCGGATCGTGATGGTGCCCTCGCAGGCCGGGCTTGAGGACGCGCTCGACAGTGCGATGAATACGGCGCGCGAGGTCGTCTACAACCGCGTCGACCCGAGCGGCACCAAGGAAGTCACCGTGATCCGCCAAGGCGAGCGGCGCATCCTGGTGCAGGTGCCCGGCCTTCAGGATCCCGAGGGCTTGAAGCAGCTGCTCGGCAAGACCGCCCGGCTCGACTTCAAGCTGGTCGACCTGTCCGCGCAACCCACTGCCCAGCGCGCTCCGGTCGGCAGCCAGTTCCTCCCCTATCCGGAAGGTCCGGGCGGGCGGATCGCGGTGAAGCGCCGCGCGATGGTGACCGGCGACCAGCTCGTCGATGCCAGCCAGGCCTTCGACCAGACCACCAATGAACCGGTCGTCAACATCCGCTTCGATTCCCAGGGCGGCCGGCGCTTCGCCAAGGTCACGCAGGAGAATGTGAACCGCCCGTTCGCGATCATCCTCGACGACGTCGTCATCTCGGCGCCAAACATCAACGAACCGATCCTGGGCGGTTCCGCGCAGATCGCCGGCAACTTCACGGTGGAAAGCGCCAACGATCTCGCGGTCCAGCTCCGCTCGGGCAAGCTGCCGGTCGAATTCGCGGTGATCGAGGAGCGGACCGTCGGCCCCGAACTCGGCGCCGAGTCGATCCGGCTGGGCGGCATAGCCAGCATCGTCGCCGTGACGGCGGTGATCACCTTCATGCTCGTCACTTATGGCCGCTTCGGCATCTACGCGACCGTCGCGCTGGCGCTGAACGCCATCATGATCCTCGGCATCATGGCCGTGTTCAATGCGGCCCTGACGCTGCCCGGGATTGCCGGCTTCGTTCTCACCATCGGCGCGGCGGTGGACGCCAACGTGCTGATCAACGAGCGCATCCGCGAGGAACAGCGACGAGGGCGCAAGATTCTCGACGCGATCGAGACCGGCTATCGCGAAGCTTCGACCGCGATCTTCGACGCCAACATCACCAACGTGATCGCGGCCGCCTTGATGTATTATTTCGGCTCGGGCCCGGTGCGCGGCTTTGCCGTGGTGCTGCTGATCGGCATCGTCACGTCGGTCTTCACCGCGGTCAACGTGACGCGCATGCTCGTTGCCCTGTGGGTCCGCAAGAAGCGTCCCCGCGAGCTCCACATCTAAGGAAAAGCGATGCGCCTGCTCAAGCTCATCCCGGACGACACGAATGTCGATTTCATGCGCTGGCGCAAGGTGGGGCTCGCCATCTCGCTGCTGCTCGTGCTGGCCTCCATCGCGCTCGTCGCAACTCGCGGGATCAATTTCGGGGTCGACTTCGTGGGAGGGCAGCAGGTGCGGGCCACCTTCACGCAGCCGCCGCCCATCGACGACATCCGCAACCGCGTCCAGGCGCTCGGCCTCAGCGGCTCCTCGATCCAGGAGTTCGGCAACCCGAACACGCTGCTGATCCGCACCGCGCTGCCCAAGGCCGCCGACGAGGCCGCCGCCAATGCCGCCGGCAGCCGGATCCGCGCCGCGATTTCGCAGGGCTATCCGAACACGGAGTTCGCCGTCGACACCGTCTCCGGCAAGGTGTCGGAGGAACTGCTCCGCTCCGGCGCGCTGGCAATCGCGCTCGCGATGCTGGGCATCGCCATTTACATCTGGTTCCGCTTCGAATGGCAGTTCGGCGTGGGCGCGCTGACCACGCTGTTCCATGACGTCGTCATCGTGATGGGATTCTTCTCGCTCACACAGCTCGAGTTCAACCTGAACGTGGTTGCCGCGATCCTGACCATCGTCGGCTATTCGCTCAACGATACGGTGGTGATCTACGACCGCATCCGCGAGAATCTGCGCAAGTTCAGGAAGATGGAAATGGTGCCGCTGCTCAACCTCTCGCTCAACGAGACGCTGTCGCGCACCATCGTCACCAGCCTGTCGATCATGCTGGCGCTGCTGATGCTGCTCATCTTCGGGCCCGAAGTGATCTTCGGCCTCACGGCGGCGGTGCTGTTCGGCGCCGTGATCGGCACCTACTCCTCCATCTACATCTCGGCGCCGATGCTGGTCTGGCTGAAGGTGGATTCGCACAGCTTCCTGCCCAAAAGCGGCGCAAGCGGGTCGGCCGAGCGGGTCGAGCACCAAGAGGGCTATACCCGCTAGTGCCGCGTTTCGACCGCGGCGAGCAGGCCTCCGGGCCCGTCGTCCAGGCGGTCGGCGCGCGCGGCTTCACGGTCGACGGCGGCATTTACCGAGGCTTGCTGCTGACGCCCGAGCGAGCGGACGGCTGGGAGCCGCCGGCGCTGGCCGCTTTGACGGTGGAAGATTTCGAGCCGCTGCTTGGGCTTCAGCCCGGCCCCGAGTTCATCCTGCTCGGCACCGGCTCCAAGCTCGTTTTCCCGCCGCGCACGCTGGTGCGCGCCCTGGACGAACGGGGCGTCGGGGTGGAGGCGATGGACAGCCGCGCCGCCGCGCGCACCTGGGGCGTGCTTCGCGCGGAGGAGCGCTGGATCGCCGCGGCGTTGATGCCGCTAGACTAAACTGGACAGGTGCTCGCGCAACTCGCGGGCATTCTTGTCCCAGCTGAACCGCTCGGCCAGACGGCGCACCGAGTCCTGAGACGGCGGATTGTTGAGCAGGCTCCGCACCGCCACCGCAATGGCATCGGGATCGCGGGCAACGAGGCGCCCGCCTGTCGGCTCGTCGAGCACCTCTCGCGCGCCTCCGACATCGGTGATCACGATCGGGGTGCCGCAGGCGAGAGCTTCAACCCAGACATTGGCGAGCCCTTCCGAGCTCGACGGGAGCACCATCACGTCGGCCGCGGCGAGCAGGGCGGGAAGCGCCTCGTGCGGCCGACTGCCTAAAAATCGAACGCGCGTCCCGAGCGGCTCCGCCCGCCGCTCCAGCATCTTCCGGTCCGGCCCGTCGCCGACCAGCATGAGGGTTGCTTCGGGCATCTTCTCCATCGCTTCGATGACGAATTGCTGGCCCTTGCGAGGGATCAAAGCCCCGGCGGTGACGATCAGCGGGCCGGTCACTCCCAGCACTCCTTTAACCGTCTCGCGCTCGATCGGCGCGAAGCGATCCAGGTCCACGCCCGTGCGATGCACCTTTATCGTCTCAGCCGGAATGCCGAGGTCCGCCATTACGCCTCTGAGCGCCTCGCTGACCGCGAGGAGCCCGCCCGCCGCGCGTCCGGCGGCAACGATCTGCTCACCTATGCCCGGCCTGCCGCTCCAATATTGGATGTCCGCGCCGCGCGCTTTGATCGAGAAGGGCGCGCCAAGCGCGCGCGACAAATGCATCGCGGCGGGACCGTCGGGCCAGAAGAATTCGGCGTCGATCACATCGAAGGGGAAACGCTCGCGAACCTTCCGAAGGAACGGAAGGAGCATTTTCGCCATCGCGGCGGCGGCCCCCCGCTCACCGAGCCGTGGGAGCGTGCCGAACCGCGGCCGATGCACGCGAAGCCCTTTCCAGCACTCTTCGTGCGGCAGCCGCGCCCGCGCGGCATAATGCGAATGCATCGAGAGCGGCCATGGCGGAAGCCCGACCGGGGAAACCACCTCCACTTCGACGTCGTCCATCGCCGCGAGGCCGAGCGTCTGCCGCTCCACGAAGACGCCCAATGTCGGTTGGGCGGGACTGGGGAAAAGGGTCGAGAGGGTGAGCACGCGAAGCATTTGATATTCGCCCTAACAGCAGTGGCTTCTCAGGCCATTAAACGGGGGTTCATCGCGGGTGCGCTTCAACCGATGTGCCGCTTGGCCTCTGCCACAGCCTCAGCTAAGAAGCCCTTCATGCACCAGTCTTATTCGCGTCCGCTCGCCGCCCTTGTCGCTTTGGCGGCCATTCCCCTGCTCAGCGGCTGCGCCGCGCTCGGTCTCGGCGGGGCGGGAGGCGGCAGCCGCGCCGACACGCAATATGTCGCGAGCGACGTCAACACGCTCTACACCGCAGGCAAGCAGAAGCTCGACGGCCGCCAATATACGGTGGCCGCGGCTTTGTTCGACGAGGTCGAGCGCCAGCATCCTTATTCGATCTGGGCCCGCCGCGCGCAGCTGATGAGCGCGTACAGCTACTATCTGGCCAAGGATTATACCAAGTCGACGGACTCGGCGCGCCGCTTCCTCGCGATCCACCCCGGCAACAAGGACGCGCCCTACGCGCTTTATCTCGTCGCGCTCAATTATTACGAGCAGATCGAGGACGTGAACCGCGACCAGTCGATCACCAAGCAGGCGCTCGATTCGCTGGGCGAGGTGGTGCGCCGTCATCCGCAGACCCGCTACGCCTCCGACGCGCGCCTCAAGGTCGACCTCGTCCGCGATCACCTCGCCGGCAAGGAGATGGAGATCGGCCGCTTCTACCAGCGCCGCCACGAATGGCTGGCATCGGTGATGCGCTTCCGCAACGTGATCGACGAATATCAGACCACGACGCACACGCCCGAAGCGTTGATGCGCCTCACCGAATCCTATCTCGCGCTCGGCATCCCCGCGGAAGCGCGCAAGTCGGCGGCGGTGCTCGGAGCCAACTATCCCGGCACCAAATGGTACGAGCGCGCCTTTGAGCTCGTCCAGCGCCATTCCCCGACGCAGACGGCCGCCGCTTCGCCCACGGCGTCCTAAGGGGCTTTCCTTTTCGCGCGGTCCAAGGGACAGGTGAGCCGTTGTGCTGACCGCCCTTTCCATCCGCGATGTCGTGCTGATCGAGACGCTGGACCTTGAGTTCGGGCCCGGCCTCGGCGTGCTCACCGGCGAGACCGGCGCGGGCAAGTCGATCCTCCTCGATGCGCTCGGCCTGGGGCTTGGGGCGCGAGCGGACAGCGGCCTTGTCCGCGACGGGCAGCCGCAGGCGGTGGTCACGGTCAGCTTCGAGCTTCCTTCCGCGCACCCGGCCCGCGCCATGCTTGCCGAGAACGGCCTTCAGGGCGAGCCCGGCGAACCGCTCGTCATCCGCCGCATCGTCAAGGCGGACGGCGGCAGCCGCGCCCTCGTCAACGACCAGTCTGCCTCCGTCGCGCTGCTGCGAGACCTGGGCGCGATGCTGGTCGAGATACACGGGCAGCATGACGATCGTGGGCTGCTGAACCCCCGCGGCCATCGCGCTTTGCTCGACAGCTATGGCGGCCTCGACACCGCGGCCGTCTCCTCCGCCTATCGCGCCGTGCAGGAGGCAAAGGCGGCGCTCGCCTCCGCCCGCGCCGAGCAGGATGCGGCCGAGCGCGACCGCGAGTGGCTGGAGCATGCGGTGGTCGAACTCCAGGCGCTCGCTCCGGAGCCCGGCGAGGAGGAGAGCCTCGCTACCCTCCGCGCCACGATGCAGACGGGCGAGCGCCTCAGCAGCGAACTGGCCACCATTGCGGAGCAGCTCGAAGGCTCGGACGGCGCCCTCTCGCTTCTCCGCCAGGCCGCCCGCCGGCTCGACCGCATCGCCCCCGAACACGAGACGCTCGCCGACGCCCTCGCCGCCATCGACCGCGCGGTGATCGAAGCGTCGGAAGCGGAGGACAAGCTTGCGCGAGCGGTGGACGAGCTCGCATTCGAGCCCAGGCGGCTCGAGGAAGCCGAGACCCGCCTGTTCGAGATCCGCGCCGCCGCCCGCAAGCACCGCGCGGCCCCCGACGACCTGCCGGCGCTTCTGGAAGAATTGTCCGCCCGCCTCGATGCGCTTCAGTCGGGCGGCGGGCGCCTCGCGAGCCTCCAGGCCGAGCTCGCCTCAACCCAGGCCCAGTACGACGCTGCCGCGGACGCGCTTGGCGCCGCCCGCGCGAAGGCGGCCGAGCGCCTCGATGAGGCGGTTGCCGCCGAGCTCCGCCCCCTGAAGCTCGACGCCGCCCGCTTCCGGACCGCGCTGACACGTTTGACCGAGGGCGGCGAATCCGGCTGCGACCGGGTGGAATTCGAAATCTCCACCAATCCCGGCGCTCCCTTCGCGCCGCTCGTCCGCATCGCCAGCGGCGGCGAGCTCTCCCGCTTCATTCTCGCGCTCAAGGTCGCGCTGGCCCAGAGCGGGGGTGCCACCACGATGATCTTCGACGAGATCGACCGCGGCGTCGGCGGCGCGGTCGCCAGCGCGATCGGCGAGCGCCTCCACCGCCTGGCGGAAACGGCCCAGCTCCTCGTCGTCACGCACAGCCCCCAGGTCGCGGCGCGGGGCAAGAGCCACCTGCTCATCGAAAAGAGCCATCAGGGGCTCGTCACCCGCACCAGCGTACAGGCGCTCGACGAGATCCGCCGCCGTGAGGAGATCGCGCGGATGCTTTCGGGCGCCCAAGTCACCGACGAAGCGCGCGCGCAGGCGAGCCGGTTGCTCGAACCGGCCTGACCCTTCTATGCACCCGCCCATGAGCGGGGCACTCACGGAAGAACAGGCAACGGCGGAGCTGGAGCGGCTCGCGCGGGAAATCGGGCGGCACAACCGCCTCTACCATGGCGAAGACGCGCCGGAGATTTCCGACGCCGAATATGACGCGCTGGTGCGGAGCAATGCGGAACTCGAGGCGCGCTTCCCGCATCTGGTGCGCGAGGACAGCCCGGCCCGCCAGGTCGGGGCCGCTCCGGCGGCGCACCTCGCCAAGGTGCGGCACGCTTTGCCGATGCTCAGCCTGGAGAATGCGTTTTCGGCTGAGGACGTCGCCGACTTCATCGGTCGCGTCCGTCGATTTCTGAGCCTTTCGCCTGAAGAGGAGGTCGCCCTCACCGCCGAGCCCAAGATCGACGGCCTCTCCTGCTCGCTTCGTTACGAGCGCGGCCGCCTGGTCGCGGCCGCGACGCGCGGTGACGGTGCGACGGGCGAGGACGTGACTCCCAATGTCCGCACCATCCGTGACATCCCCGATCAGCTCGCGGGAGACGCGCCTGACATGTTCGAGATCCGCGGCGAAGTTTACATGAGCAAGGCCGACTTCGCCGATCTCAACGCGCGCCAGGCCGAAAGCGGCGGCAAGATCTTCGCCAATCCGCGCAACGCCGCCGCCGGTTCGCTGAGGCAGAAGGACCCGTCGATCACCGCCGCTCGGCCCTTGCGATTCCTCGCCCATGGCTGGGGCGAAGCCTCGGCCGTCCCCGCCGACACGCAGATGGGCGTGATGCGGGCGATCGGCGACTGGGGGTTGCCCATTTCGGAGGACATGAAGCGCTTCTGCGACGTGGAGTCGCTCCTCGCCCATTATGCCTCGATCGAGCGCAAGCGCGCCGACCTGCCCCTCGACATCGACGGTGTCGTCTACAAGGTCGACCGGCTCGACTGGCAGCGCCGCCTCGGCCAGGTCGCCAAGGCGCCGCGCTGGGCGCTGGCGCACAAGTTTCCGGCTCAGCGCGCGGAAACCCTGCTCAAGGCCATCGACATCCAGGTTGGCCGGACCGGCAAGCTCACGCCCGTCGCCCGCTTGGAGCCGGTGACGGTCGGCGGCGTCGTCGTCACCAACGCGACGCTTCACAATGCGGACGAAATCCAGCGGCTGGACGTGCGCGTCGGCGACCGGGTGATGCTGCAGCGCGCCGGCGACGTCATTCCGCAGATCGTCGGCGTCGTCTCCGCGCCGGACGACCATGCCAAATTGCCAACCTACGACTTTCCTGCCGAATGCCCCGCCTGCGGCTCGGCCGCCGTGCGGGAGGACGAGGAGGTCGACATTCGCTGCACCGGCGGCCTCGTTTGCCCGGCCCAGCGGGTGGAGCGGCTGCGGCATTTTGTCTCCCGCGCCGCGCTCGACATTGAAGGGCTCGGGCAAAAATCGATCGAGGACTTCTTCGCCGATGGCCTCGTCCACTCCCCCGCCGACATCTTCCGGCTCAAGGACCAGATCGATCTGCTGGCGAAGAAAGAGGGGTGGGGCGGCACCTCGATCCGCAATCTCCTCGCGGCGATCGAAGCCAAGCGCCAGCCGCCGCTCGATCGCCTCCTGTTCGCGCTCGGCATGCGCCACGTCGGCGGCGTCACCGCGCGCGATCTCGCCAGGCGTTTCGTCACACTGGAGGCGCTGCGCGACACTGGCGTCCGGGCCGCGACCGATCCGGCGGGCCTGGCGGAGATCGTTTCCGTCGAAGGCATCGGCCCCGTCGTCGCGCAGGCCGTGGTCGACTTCTTCGCCGAGCCCCACAATCTTGAAGTCGTCAACGACCTCCTGACCGAAGTCTCGCCGCCGGACTTTGTCGTGGAGACGCTTCAGTCGCCGGTCAGCGGCAAGACGCTCGTCTTCACCGGCAGCCTCGAGACGTTGTCGCGCGACGAAGCCAAGGCGCAGGCCGAGGCGCTTGGCGCCAAGGTGGCGGGCTCCGTCTCGGCGAAGACGGACCTCGTGATCGCCGGTCCGGGGGCGGGCTCGAAGCTCAAAAAGGCGGCCGAGCACGGGATCGAGGTGATCGATGAAGCCGGCTGGGCACAGATTGTCGAGGCCGCTCGTTCCTGATCCGCCCCGGCGGCGAGAGGACAGCGATGATCAAGACCAGCCTCGATCCACGCGGATTGCCGCTCGCAATCGAGCCGGACGACGGCTGCCCCGGATTCGAGTCGCTGCTGCACGAGCGGCGGGACTTTTTCTCGGAAAAGCTGCTCGAGCACGGGGCGCTTCTCTTCCGCGGGTTCGCTGAGCCCGACCTCGAACAGTTCCGCCGCTTCGTCGCCGCCTTTTCGGGAAGCGAGACGCTCTTCGATTATGCGGGCGGCGCGTCGCCCCGCAGCGCGCTCGGCGGCGAGAAGGACGGGCTCTACAGCTCGACCGAATATCCGTCGAGCATGGGCCTCGCGCTCCACAACGAGCTGTCCTACGCGGACGTTTATCCGAAGCGCCTCTTCTTCTTCTGCCTCGTGGCGGCCGAGCAGGGCGGCGAGACGACGCTCGGCGACAGCCGCCGCATCCTGCGCCGGATCGATCCCGGCATCGTCGACGCGTTCCGCACCCGCAGGGTCCGCTACGTGCGCAACCTCTCGCCCGATCAAGGCTCCGGCTATTCCTGGCAGGACGCCTTCGAAACCGACGACCCGCAGGTCGCCGAAAGCCACTGCCGCAGGATCGGCGCCGAGTTCGAATGGGGCGAGGGGGGCATGCTGCGCCTCAGCCAAGTCCGTCCCGGCATCGCCGCTCACCCGGCGACCGGCGACGAGGTCTGGTTCAACCAGGCGGACGGCTTCCACCCGAGCGCGCTCGATCCCGCGACCTACGCGGCCTTTCTCGACCAGACCGGAAGCGAGGACCGCTTCCGCCTCAACGTCACATATGGCGACGGCTCGCCGATCGAAGCGGCGACGCTGGACCATATCCGCGCTGCTCTAAGGGAGGAGACGGTTCCGCATCGCTGGCGCACCGGCGATATCCTGGTGCTCGACAACCTTCTCGCCGCGCATGGGCGGATGCCGTTCAGCGGCGCGCGAAAGATTGCGCTGGCGATGACCTGAAGGCCGAGCGCCTAGCCCTTGTGCATCGCCAGCGTGGGCCATTCGCCCCGCTCCACGGTGAAGCTTATCGTCAGTCCCTGCCGACGATAAGCCGCGGCGACTGGCTCGGCCTGGGTGTCGAGGAGTCCCGCAAGGATGAGGCGTGCTCCCGGCGCCAGGGCCGCGGCCACTGACGCGGCTAAATCGATGAGCGGGCCGGCAAGGATGTTGGCAATGATGAGGTCGTAGGGCGCGCGCGCCACCAAGCGGTCATGCTCCAGCCCCGGCGCAACCGCGAGTTCGAGTTCGCCCGGCGCGGAGCCGAGCTTCACGTCGTTGATCCCTGCATTCTCTTGCGCGACCTCGATCGACACGGGATCGATGTCCGAAGCCGCCGCCTTGGCCGCCGGCCAGAGCTTCATCGTAGCGAAGGCGAGCAGGCCCGTGCCGGTGCCGAGATCGAGGATGTTGTCGAAGCTCAATCCCTCCCCGCGCATCCGCTCGAGCGCGAGCAGGCAGCCGGTGGTGGTCTCATGCTGCCCCGTTCCAAAGGCGCGGCCCGCATCGATCTCCAGCGCCACCGCATCGGCAGGCACCGCGCTTCGATGTGCGGGCGTGTGGACGAAGAAGCGACCCGCGCGGATCGGCTCCAGACCTTGCTGGCTGAGCGTCACCCAGTCCTGCTCCTCGATCCGCTCCATGATCGGCTCCGCGCCCGCGGCGCTCGGCGCGAGCGATTTGAGGAGCGCGAGCCCGGCCGCATCCGGCTCGTCTTCGAAATAGGCGTCGAGGCGCCACTCTTCCGGCCTGGCGGGGTCCGGCTCGCTGGTCATCAGCACGGGCGCGGGCTCCAGTTCCGCAAGCTCGCCCACGTCCTCGGCAATCGCCTCCGCCTCTGCCTTGGTGCAGGGCAAAGTGACCTTCCAGCTACCGGACAAAGCTTGCCCCGTTCACGTCGATCACCGCACCCGTCGCGGAAGGCGGCGCATCCACCGCGAGCCAGCGCACCGTCTCCGCCACCTCATCCGCGCTTGCCACGCGCCCCAGGGGAATGTCGGCAAGCAGCTTGTCTCCGCCGCGGCTCTCCAGATAATCCTCGGCCATCCCCGTCATGGTGAAGCCGGGGCAGACCGCAAAGGCAAGGATGCCTTCGCCCGCATAGCCGCGCGCGATGCTCTTGGTCATGCCGACCATGCCCGCCTTGGACGCGGCATAATGCCAGTGCTGGGGCGAATCTCCGCGATAGGCGGCGCGGCTCGCGACGTTGACGATGCGGCCGCCGCCGCCACGCTCGCGGAAGTGCAGCACCGCCAGCCGGCAAAGCTCGGCCGAGGCGGTGAGATTGACGCGCATCGTGCGCTCCCAGGCGGCGACCCAATCGTCGTCCGACTGCTCGATCGGCGCCGCTTCGAACATGCCGGCATTGTTGACGAGCACGTCGATGCGCCCGCCGAGCGCGCCGATCGCTTCCCACCAGAGCGCCCGCGCTCCGGCCGGATCCGAAAGATCGGCCGCGATCGCGCCATCGCCGCCGCGCGACGAATGGCCGACCACCTTGTGGGCGGAAAAGGAGGCGAAGATCGACTTGCCGATGCCCCGGCTGGTGCCGGTGACGAGAATGTTGAGCGGGTCCATGCCGCGCCCGATAGGCTCGGGCGGGGCCAAGGGAAAGGTCTAGGCCGCGAAGCTGCTGACGAAATCGGCCGTAGTGCTGCGGAAGCGGGCGAGCTGCGAGCTGACCCGCTCGAAGCCGCTCTCCACCTCGTCGATCTCGCTAGCCACCTGGTCGGTGTCGGCGCGGATCGCGGCGATGGTCGAGGACATCGAATCGGCCGCGAGCGCGGTCTCGTCGACGGCAGCGGTGATCATGGTCACCGTCTGCGCCTGCACTTCCATCGCCTGGCGGATGCGGTCGGCGGAGGTCTGCACCTCTTCCACCGTCTGCCGGATCGATCCGTTGGCGTCGACGGTCTGCCGGGTGGCTTGCTGGATGGCGGTGATCTTGGCGGTGATGTCGTCGGTCGCGCGCGCGGTCTGGCTGGCGAGCGACTTCACTTCCTGCGCGACGACCGCGAAGCCGCGGCCGGCATCGCCCGCGCGCGCGGCCTCGATGGTGGCGTTGAGAGCAAGCAGGTTGGTCTGGGCGGCGATGTCGCGGATGAGGCTCAGGATGGTTTCGATCGCTTCGACATGGCCGGACAAAGCGTGGCTGACCTTGACCGCTTCGGCGGCCTGGCTTCCGGCGCGCACCGCGACGTCGGCGGCGACTTCGACTTCGGCCTGTGCATCCTCGATGGCGCGGATGAGCCCGGCGGCGGTCTGCGCCGCCTCGCGCATCGCGATCGCCGATTGCTCGGCCGCGGCGGCGACTTCGGAAGTCTTGCCGAGCATTCCGCGCGCCGCGTTGGATGTGGAAAAGGTGCGCTCGCGAAGGTTTTCCGATTCCTTCGCGGCGGTCTGGACGATCTCCGTCACCGTCAGCTCGTAGCGCTCACTCTGGCGCCCACGTGCGTCGGCCGCCTCGTCGGCTTCCAGCAAGGCGACCTGCGCAAGGATGATGTCGGTCTCGTAGGCGACGAGCCGGTGAAGTGTGAGCTCCGCTCTGCCGAGCGTCTCCGCGTCGTCGGCGAAATGCTCGCGCAGCCGCTCTCCGATCTTTGCCGCAAGCCGCGCCCGCCGCTCCATCACGGAGGGAACGGAGCGCTTGCCGGTGTAGATCTCGATCCCAAAGGCGGCGACGCCCTCGATCCACTTGGCGTCGACGGCCCGGCTCATCCGCTCGCGCATCTGCCGCGCGGCCTCGTCACCCGCATCGGCGCGAACGATCCGCTCGATCGCTTCGCCCGCTTCGCGCCACAGCCATTGAAGGTCGCGCTCGAAGGCGCCGCCCTTGTTATAGGCCGCAAGCCGGGCCTCGATCTGCCCAGAGGTCAGTTTCTGCAACTTCGTCCCGTCCCCGTGCACGTGATATTCGGCGGCCATCGGATTGTCCCCCCAAGGCGTGCAGCGGGTTTACAGCTCCAGGGTAAAGGGAAGCTTAGGGGCCCCGCCGATCAAGCCGCATAGCTTTTGAGGAAGCGGCTGGTCGCGTCGCGGAAGCGGGCAAGCTGCTCGTCGACCTGGCCGAAGTCGCGCTCCACCTCGTCGATCTCGCCCGCCACCTTGTCGGTGTCGGCGCGGATCGCAGCGATGGTGGACGACATGGAGTCGGCCGCAAGCGCGGTCTCGTCCACGGCGGCGGTGATCATGGTCACGGTCTGCGCCTGGATCTCCATGGCCTGACGAATGCGGCCAGCCGAATGCTGCACTTCCTCCACCGTCATCAGGATCGCGCTGTTGGCGTCGACGGTCTGGTGGGTGGCTTGCTGGATGGCGGTGATCTTCGTCGTGATATCATCGGTCGCCCGCGCGGTTTGAGAGGCGAGCGACTTCACTTCCTGCGCCACTACGGCAAAGCCGCGGCCCGCATCGCCGGCGCGCGCGGCTTCGATGGTCGCATTGAGCGCGAGCAGGTTCGTTTGTCCGGCAATTTCGCGGATGAG
>NZ_CADCWD010000082.1:297-41016 GCF_902806315.1 uncultured Sphingosinicella sp. | reverse complement strand
TTTCGTGAGGCCGGCGATGCCGTGCTTGGCGGCGACATAGGGCGCCTTGTTGGGGCTCGCGACGAGGCTGTGCGCCGAGGCGGTGTTGATGATCCGGCCCCAACCCTTCGCTTTCATCGCCGGAAGCGCCAGCCGGATCGTGTGGAACGCGGCCGACAGGTTGAGCGCGATGAGGAGGTCCCACCTGTCGACGGGAAACTGGTCGATCGGCGCGACATGCTGCATCCCGGCATTGTTGACGAGGATGTCGACCTCGCCCGCCTCTTCCATCATCGTTTCGATCGCGTCGGGCTTCGTCAGGTCGGCGCCGCTATAGCCCGCGTCGAGCTCGGCACGTAGCCGCTCGATCTCGGCGGGATCTCCGAAGCCGTTGAGGATCACCCGTGCCCCCTCGCTCCTGAGCGCGCGCGCGACGGCTAGGCCGATGCCGGAGGTGGAGCCGGTGATGAGTGCGGTCTTTCCGTCGAGGAACATGGGCGTGGAGGTCTCCTTCTAAGCCGCGGCCTTTTCGGGCGGCTCCCCCGCAAATGCAACCAGCGCTCGGCTCCGCGCATTGGACCGGCGCACCTGTAGGAGTTTCGCCATGCGCCTCGACGATTACCGCACCAGCGACAATGTCGGCGATCAGCGAGGCCAGAACTTCGGCGGCGGAGGTTTCGGCGGCGGCGGCGGTGGAATGTTCGGCATGCTGTTCGGGCTGGTGCTGAGCCGCTTTGGGATCGGCGGCGTGATCGTGCTCGGCATCCTCTTCTTCATGTTCGGCGGCCTCGGCAGCATGACCGGCGGCGGCAGCGGCGTCGTGGCGCCGGGCCAGCAGGCGGCCCGCGGCGGCGGCACCGCCGCGGAGGCCTGCGCCGTCGACCAGGCCAGCCGCTTCTCCTGCCAGGTGCTGGCAAGCACCGAGGACACCTGGAGCACCATCTTCAACGAGCAGGGCCAGCGTTATCAGCCGGCCGGCTTCGTCTTCTACAGCGGTCGCGGCCAATCGGGCTGCGGCGCCGCGCAATCGGCGATGGGGCCGTTCTACTGCCCGACGGACAACAAGATCTATGTCGACACCAGCTTCTACCAGGAGCTTCAAAACCGCTTCGGCGCCGCCGGCGATTTCGCCCAGGCCTATGTGATCGCCCATGAAGTCGGCCACCACATCCAGCATCTCACGGGCACACTGGACCAGGCTCAGGCGGCGCAGAGCCGGCTGCCGGCGGCCCGGGGCAATGCGGTGCAGGTGCAGGTGGAGTTGCAGGCCGATTGCTATGCCGGCGTCTGGGCAGCGCGGAACCGGAACCGTCTCGAGCCCGGCGACGTCGAGGAAGGCAGGCGCGCCGCCGAAGCGATCGGCGACGACACCCTCCAGCGTGAGAGCCAGGGCCGCGTCGTGCCCGAAAGCTTCACCCACGGCACCAGCGCCCAGCGCATGGCGGCGCTTCAGCGCGGGCTGCAGACGGGCGACCCGGCCGCCTGCCAGTTCAGCGCCTGAGGCGCGGCTCTCACCAACCCCGTCATTGCGAGGAGCGGAGCGACGCGGCAATCCAGTGGTCCTCCGAGACAGCACTGGATTGCTTCGCTGCGCTCGCAATGACGAGGTGAGGGTCCCCAGCTTTAGAGTTTAGAAGCTGAACCGCACCGTCCCGCGCAGGGTCCTCGGCGCGCCTGGGGCGATGTTGTTGTCATTATGTGCGGTGGGGAAATAGTCCCTGCCGAACACATTCTCGACGTTGAGCTGCGCTTCGATCCCGTCCGTCAGCTCGTAGAATACAGCCGCGTCGAGGCGGACATAGCCGGGCAGCCGAACCTCGTTGCTAATCGATGCGTATGACTTGGACGCGGCAAGGATGCCCAGCCCCAGCCCAAGCGTGTCGTTCACATCGTAGCGGTTCCACAGCGAGAATTGGTGACGGGGCACCAGCGGCACCTCGCGCCCGGCCGGAGCAGCGGCCGTCGTCCGGCGGATCTCCGCCTCCTGAAGCGCATAGCCGGCCGAGACCTGCCAGCGATCGGAGATGTTGCGCTCCAGCCCGATCTCGACGCCGCGGCTGCGCTGCTCGCCCGTGAGAACGACCGTGCCGGGAGTGGGTCCCGCGGCCCGGGTGTTGGTGCGGTCGAGCTGGTAGACGGCGATCGTCGCGAGCAGGCCACGCACCGGCTCCCACTTCGCGCCAATCTCGTAATTGTCGAACCGCTCGGGCTTCAGCGCTTCGGAGGTGACGTCGAGCGAAGTGAACTGATCGCCCGAGCTCGGCAAGTACGAGCGGCTGTAGCTGGCGTAGATCGACAGGTCCGGCATCGGCTTCACGATCACTCCCAGTCGCGGCGAGACCAGATCGTCGGTGCGGCTGAACAGCGCCCCATTGTTGAGGTTCTCAACGTCCAGCTCGAAGCGATCGTAGCGGAGCCCCGCGACGATCTCGAACATGTCCGACAGGCGGATCTGGTCCTGTGCGTAGACCGCCAGGATCGACGCCTCGCTCGCGGTGAAGTTCGATGGGGTGCGCGCCGCATTGGTGTTGACCGGCCGGTAGATGATGTTCGCGGCGATCGTGGGCGAGGCCAGCGGAACCAGCACCGAAGCGCTGTCCGTCGGCTGGAAGAAGCCGTTGAGGCGCTGCTGGCGGCTGTCCTGCCGGCCGATCTCGAAGCCCAGCAGCAAAGTCTGGTCGATGCCGCCCAGCCTGTTCTCCCAGATGAGGTCGGTCTGGCTGAGCAGGTTCTGCCGCGCGGTCGTGTCCCTGTAGGCGGAAAGCCGAACCTGGCCGCTTGCCTCGAGAAGATCGCCGGGGAAGACGTTCTGATACAGCTTGTCGTAATCCGCATATTGCGTGCGGTTGCGGATGCTGAAGCCTTCGCCGAAATCATGGCTGAGCATGAAGCTGCCGATATGAGCATCGATGTCGGCGAAGCTCTGCTCCGGGTCCCCGAAGAAGATTTTGTCGAAGCCTTCAAGCGGACGGTCGCCGAACGCCGGAATGCCCCGGTCGGCGGTGCGGCGGTCGTGGAAGAACTCGTAGGAAAAGTCGATGCGGGTATCGGGACCGAGCAGCAGGGCCGCAGTCGGGTTGACGCCGTAGCGCTCCAGCTCGACGCCGCGGCGGAAGCTTTCGCCATTCTCATAGACGCCGTTGATCCGGACGCCCGCCGAAGAGGTGAGCGGCTGGTCAAGGTCGGCGGTGAGGCGGACGCCCCCTTCGCTGTCGCCGCTCACCGCGAACTCGCGATTTTCACGCAGGCCCGGGCGCTTGAGCACGCGGTTGACGACGCCGCCGCCGCCGCCGCGGCCGAAGATCATTGCATTGGGGCCGCGCAGCACTTCGACGCGGTCGGCATTGTAGAGGTCGCGGAAATATTGAACGTCGTCGCGCACGCCGTCGATGAAGAAGTCGGCTGTCGTGTTGTTGCCGCGAAGCGTGATCTGGTCGCGATTGCCCTCGCCGGTGCCGGGCGTGGCGCCGGGCACGTAATTGAGCACGTCGGCGATCGAGCGGAGGTCCTGGTCCTCGATCTGCGCCTCGGAAATCACGGACAGCGACTGCGGGATGTCCTTGACGTCGGTTTCGGTCCGGGTCGCGGTGGAAGTCGATTTGACGCCATATTCGTCGCGGCTGCCGGTGACGATGATCGGCGCCTGATCGTCCCCGGCAGCGACGGTGTCGTCAGCGGCGAGTGCCGGGGCGGCGAGCGCGCAAGCGAGCGCAGCGGCGGAAACGGAACGAACGAACATGTGACCCCTTCTCGATCAGCGCATCTTTGCGTCTGGTGCGGGGCCTAGTGCTGTTGCGACTTATTCGCAATAGCAATCTCTCTAATCGGCTGGACTGGCCAGCAGGGACTTGAGATCAGGACTATTTATTCTGCTGCAAGGAGGCGCTCGGCGCTGCCAAGGTCCACGCTGACGAGCCGGCTGACGCCTCGCTCGATCATGGTGACGCCGAATAAACGGTGCATGCGACTCATCGTCACCGCATTGTGGGTGACGATCAGGTAACGCGTGTCCGTCTCCTGCGTCATGCGGTCCAGCAAGTCGCAGAAGCGCTCGATATTCGCATCGTCGAGCGGCGCATCGACCTCGTCGAGGACGCAGATCGGCGCCGGATTGGTGAGGAAGAGCCCGGAGATGAGAGCGATCGCCGTCAGCGCCTGCTCGCCGCCCGAGAGCAACGTGAGTGTCGCCAGGCGCTTGCCTGGCGGTTGCGCCAGGATCTCTAGGCCGGCTTCCAGCGGATCGTCCGACTCGACCAGCTCCAGATGCGCTTGGCCGCCGTCGAACAGGGTTGCGAAAAGGCTGCGGAAATGGCCGTTCACCGCCTCGAAGGCGGCGAGCAGCCGCGCCCGGCCTTCGCGGTTAAGGCTGCCGATCGAGCCGCGCAGGCGGTTGATCGCAAGGCCCAGCTCCTCGCGCTCGGCTTGGGATTGGGTCCGCCCCTCCTCCAGCTCGGCAAGCTCGCGCTCCGCCACGAGGTTCACGGGCCCAATCCGCTCGCGCTCGCCGGTCAGGCCGTCCAGCGTCGAGGCCTCGGCTGCCACGGTGCCGAGCGACGCCTCCTCGAAGCCGAGCCTGCCGGGCAGAAGCGGCGGCGGGCATTCGAAGCGCTCGCCCGCCGCCCGGCCCGTCTCGATTCTGCGGCTCTCCTGGTTCTCGGCCCGAGCGACGGCACCCGCCCTCGCTTCGCGAGCGATCGAGAGCGCCTCGGTGACTTGGGCGAGCCGAGCATCGGCTTCCCGGAGCGCAGCTTCCGCCGCTCGCTCCTCAGCCACTTCCGTCTGAGCGGTCGCGGCGGCCTGGCCGGCTTCGACCTCCGTCTCCCCAAGCTGCGCCGCGATCCTCGCCGGTGCGTCCGCCAGCTGTTCCGCCTCGCCCTCCGCTTCCGCGATGCGGCGGCCCATATCCGTGTGGCGCTTGGCGGCATCCGACGCGCGCAGGCGCCAGGCATCGCTCTCCTTCGAGGCCGCTTCGAGGCGCTGCTTGTCGGCGCTGACCGTGCGTGCGTGCGTCGCGGCCTCGGCCCGGACGTCGGCGAGCGCGCGCTGCGCGGCTTCGGCTGCTTGGCGCAGCTCTGTCACCACGGCATCGGTCGCGCGCGCATCCGGCAGCGCCGCGACGACCTGCTCTGCCGAAGCGAGCGCCGCTCGAGCGTCGGCGACGTCCGCCTCGGCTTGGGCCATGCGCTCCGATATTCCGGTGCGGCGAAGCTCGAGCCGCTCGATCGCGATGGCGGCGGCATCCTCTTCGCGCTCGGCCAGGCGAATTGCCGCCGCCGCCTCGCTCTCCGACCTGCGTGCGGCTTCGGCCGCGCCAGCAGCAGCGCGCATGCCGGCGAGCGCCGCCTCTGCCTGCGCCTGCGCCGCTGCGACGGCAGCCGCGCTTTCGGGCAAGGCCTGCTCGATCTCGCCAAGCCGATTCATGCGGATCAGCCGCTCCGCTGCCGCCGCGCCGAGCCCCGTCGCCACGAAGCCGTCCCAGCGGCGAAGTCGACCGGCAAAGGTGACCAGCCGCTGCCCGACGGCAAGCTCGATGCTCCCGTCGTCGCTCTCGACGACCCCGATCTGCGCAAGCCGGCGTGCCAGGGCGGGAGGCGCCTGCACATGGTCGGCAATCGGGTTCACGCCTCGCGGAAGCGCTGGATCGCCGGGCTGAGGGATCGCTCCGTTCCAGCGCCGCTCGCTATCACCCTTGATGACGGCCTCGGCGTCCTCGCCGAGAGCGGCTGCGAGTGCGCGCTCATATCCTTTTCCGGCCTTGATGTGGTGGATCGCCTTTTCGCCTCGCCCCCCGGTCTCCACTGCCTTCAGCAACGCCTTCGCTTCCGACTGCAGCGCCGCAAGGCCGGCGCGCGCTGCCGCGCCTTCGCTCTCCGCCCGGTCCCGCTCGGCGGCGGCGGCGCTTCGCGCATCCTCGGCTTGGGTCAACGCCTCGTCTGCCAGCAGGAGCCGCCTCTTCCCCTCTTCGCGCTGCTGGCGCGCGGCCTCGCGAGCGGTAAGGAGCGGAGCCTCGTCACCGACTTCGGCAAGTTGCTGCTGGAGCCGCCGCACCTCCGCTTCCGCTCGCGCAAGCTTGGTCCTCGCTGCCTCCAGCGCCGCAAGCGCGACCCGCGCCTCGGCCTGCTCCGCCGCCTGGGCCGCGCGCGCCTTGGCCAGGGCCGCCTCAGCCGCCCGCGCGACATCCTCATGCTCCACCGTGCGCACATCGATAGTCGAGCGCGACGCTTCCGCTGCGGCAAGTCGCGCCGCGATCCCCCCCCGCTCCTCCTCCAGCCGCTCGAGGGCGGCCTGCGCGTCTTCCTGCAGCGAGGCCTCGCGCGTGCGGTCCGCAAGCAAGGTCAGGCGCCGCTCAGCGAGTTCGTTGATCCTGCGGCTCGCCGCATCGCGCTCCGCTCGCAGGCTGCTGAGACGATGGGCGAGAGCCGCGGAACGCTCGCGCGCCGCCTGCGCTGCCGAACGCCGGCTCGCCAGCTTATGTGCGGATTCGGCTTGCCGTTCGGTCGCTCCCCGCTGCGCCACGGCCGCGGTTTCCACCGCCGCAACCGCCATCTCCATTTCACGCTTGGCGGCGTCCGCTGCCGCTGCGGCCTCGCGCCAGCGGGCGAAGATCAGCCGCCCTTCCGCCACCCGGATCCGATCGCTGAGCTGGCGATAGCGTTCCGCCGCCTTGGCCTGCCGCCTCAGCGCAGCCGAGCGGCTTTCCATGTCGGCGATGATCTCGGCGAGGCGCGTCAGGTTCGCCTCGGCCGCGCGGAGCTTAGCCTCTGCGTCCCGGCGGCGGACATGGAGGCCGGAAATACCCGCCGCCTCCTCCAGCATCTGGCGGCGCTCCGTCGGCTTGGCAGCGATCACCTGCGCGATCTTGCCCTGGCTGACGAGGGCCGGCGAATGCGCGCCCGTGGCCGCATCCGCGAATAACAAAGCAACGTCTTTAGCGCGCACGTCGCGCCCGTTCACCCGATAGGCCGAGCCCGCGCCGCGCTCGATCCGGCGGGTCACCTCGACCTCGCCGCCGCCAATGCCAAGATCGCCGGAAAGGTCGTTCGCCTCGCGCTCGACGAGCAGCGACACTTCGGCAAAATCGCGCGCGGGCCGCGCCGCGGTGCCGGCGAAGATCACGTCGTCCATGCCGGCGCCGCGCATGGACTTGGGCGAATTTTCGCCCATCACCCAGCGGATCGCCTCGAGGACGTTGGACTTGCCGCAGCCATTGGGGCCGACCACGCCGGTCAGGCCGGGCTCGATGCGGAGTTCGGCGGGCTCGACGAAGCTTTTGAAGCCCGCCAGCTTGATCCGCTTTATCCGCAAATGCCCGCCCCCCAGCGTGTCATCTTGCCCCCGCTAGCCGCCGACTTTTCGGATCTCGGCGTCGAGTTCTGCCCAATCGTGCGCGTGCACCTTGGCGCCGTTGACGAAGAAGGTCGGGGTTCCCTGAACGCCGAGCGCGGAGGCGGCCTCCCGCATCTTCCCGAGCCGGGCCAGGCGCGCGGGATCGGCAAGGCAGGCCTTGGCTTTCGCCGTGGGAACACCGCCTTGCGCCGCGAGCTGCGTCAGGCCGGCAGCATCGGCGACACCTACCAGGCGCTGCGCTTCGGGGAGCGCGCTGATCTTTTGCTGCTGAGCTTGCGAGAGGCCGCTGAACTTCGCCGTCCACTGCCCCTGCGTCGAATACAGCCGCTCGAGGAGCGGGAAGAAGCCGGAGGGCGCCGCACACCGCGCCAACAGCGAGGCGGTCACGTCGACGCCGTTCAGCACAAAATTGCGGAACTCGAAGCTGACCTTTCCGGTGCGCACCCGAGCGGCGAGCGGCGCCTTCGCCGAATTGCTGAACGCGGCGCATGTCGGGCAGGTGAGCGAGCCATATTCCACCACCTTCACCGCGGCGCTGGGGTTGCCCATGCGGTAGCCGCCCTCCAGCGTGACTGCCACGGAACGAGCCCAATCCTGCTTAGCTGGGGCCGCCGCTTTCTTAGGGGGAGCCGCCGAAAGCGAGGCCGCGCCGCTAAGCGCCGCCCCGGCCACCAAGGCTCCGAACCAGCGCCTCATGCGCCCAACGCAGCCCGGATGCGCGGTTCAAGCGCCTCCCAGGTGGTGGCGCTTTCCACCGCCTCGTTGTTGATCAGGAAGGTCGGCGTGCCGCTCACCTTGAAATCGCTCTGGGCCGCGCTGCTCATATCCACGAGCTTTTGCAGACCCGCCTGATCGGCGAGGCATGCGTTCGCCTTGTCCGCAGGAACCCCGCGCACGCGCACGAACTGGGTCAGCCCGGCCTGTTCGGCGATGGTGGCCGGGACGCGCTCAGGCGGCATCGATTGAAGCTGCTGCTGAAGCGCGGGAGGCATGGTCTGGAGCTTGTCGAGCCACTCCTTCTGCGCGGCGAACAGCTGATCGGTGAGCTTGAAATAAGGTCCGGGGCCACTGCAGCGGCTGAGCAAGGCTGCGGCAAGATCGGCCGGATCCCGGACGAAGTTGCGAAGTTCGAAGCTCACCTGGCCTGTCTTCACATATTTTTCGATCAGCTGGGGCTCACCCTCTTCCGAAAAGCGGGCGCAGACCCCGCAGGTGAGGGAGGCGTACTCCACCACCTTCACCGGCGCTGTCGGATTGCCCATGATGAAGCCGCCTTCTGGCGTCTGCGAGACCACTTGCGACCAGTCGCCGCCGTTCGGAGCGGGCGTTGGCGCCACCTTCGGAGTGCCGCCGCCCGCCGAGGTTCCGCCGCCCTCGCCGCAGCCGGTGAGGAGCAAAGCCAGCGCGATGCCGGTGCCAGTCAACAATGATTTCATGCCTTACCTCGTCAATTTGCCGACGACCGGAATCGTCATCATCTGGGGTGCCGGCGCCCCTTCGCTTGGCCCAAGCCCCCGCGCAAGGCCTTCAAGAACGGCCCGGAGCTCAGGGTCCGCAATCTCGCGCAGGCTGTCGCCGAGCTCCGCCGGGATCGGCCTCAGCGACGGCGGCGCGGCGCGCGCCTTGGCTTTCGCGACCTGAACCAGCCCTTGCCGGAACTGCACCCTGCTCACCGCGGGATAGCCGAAGAAGCGGTTCACGCGCTCGACGATCACCGGCGCGATATGCTGCATCATCGGCCCATGCGCGCCCTCGATAACGAGGTTCAGCACGCCGTCCGAGCGCTTGCCGGGCGGGAACCGGATCGATTCGGGGGACGACACGCCGGCGTATCGTTCGCCGACGATCTCGCGCCAGCGGCTGACGATCGCGGACTGGACGAACCCGAAGCGGCGGAAAGAGGCGCGGCCGACGTCGGGGAGCATATCGGCGATCGAACGCGCACGCATGGAGCGCGCCGGCTGATCCCCCTCTTTCTTCCCCCGCTTACTCACGCCGGAACAACCTACGCCACCCGATTTAACCATTCGCCGGAGCATGGCATAGGCGGGCCATGTCCGTCGATGCTTCAGTTGAGATTTTGCGCTGGTATGACTCGGGCCCAAGGCCCCTCCCCTGGCGCGCCGAGGGCGGCGAGCGGCCCGATCCATACCGCGTCTGGCTGTCGGAGATCATGCTGCAGCAGACCACGATCGCGGCGGTGCGGCCCTTCTTCGACAAATTCCATCGGCGGTGGCCAAGTGTCGAGGCGCTCGCCGGCGCGGACGAAGGCGAACTGATGGCCGCCTGGGCCGGCCTTGGCTATTACGCCCGTGCCCGCAACCTCCACGCCTGCGCCCGCAAGGTGGCTACCGAGCATGGCGGCGCTTTCCCGGAAACCGAAGCCGAGTTGCTGAGGCTCCCCGGCATCGGCCGATATACCGCCGCCGCCATAGCCGCGATCGCGTTCGGCAAACGCGCGGTCGTGGTCGACGGCAATGTCGAGCGGGTGGTCTCGCGCCTGTTCGCGGTTGACGAGCCGCTGCCCGCCGCCCGGGCCAGGCTCTATTCGCTCACCGATCGGGTCACCCCGGCGGAGCGCGCGGGGGACTTCGCGCAAGCAATGATGGATCTCGGCCGCACCATCTGCACTCCGCGCCGCCCAAGATGCGGCATCTGTCCCCTTGCCGAACGGTGCATCGCGTTCGAGCAAGGCTGCCAGGAAAGCTTCCCTCGGAAGCTACCGAAGCCCGCCAAGCCACACCGGGAGGGCCTCGCTTATTGGCTGCAGCACGAAGGCCATGTTCTCCTTGTTCGGCGCCCGGCGCGGGGGCTGCTCGGCGGGATGCTCGCACTTCCCACCGGCCCCTGGGCTGACCATGCTGCCCTCGACGAAGCGGCGCCCGCTAAAGTCCAGTGGGAAGAAGTCGGCTCGGTCGACCACGTCTTCACCCACTTCAGCCTCAGACTCCGAATAGTGCGAGGCGAGGCCCAGGACCGGACGGCCGCCGGGATCTGGTGGCCGGTCGAAAGCTTGGGTGAAGCCGGGCTTCCCACCGTCTTCGCCAAGGCAGCAGCCCGCGCCCGTGAGGCGAGCCTCCCCTTGTTGGGCAAAGCCGCATGATCGGCTTCACCGGCTCGCGCCTCGATCGCGCCGACCATCTTCGTCTTGATCCGGACAGGATCGCCGCGCTCGCCGCCAGCCCAGAAGCGAAGCTGCTCAGGCTGCAGGGACACGACCCGGTGCTCGCGGAAGACGGACGCCTGATGTGGGATCCTTGTGCCCCAGCTTCCGACCGCATCTTCCTGGGGCTCGACCAGGGAGCGCCGCTCTTCTCGCCGCTTCCGGAGGTCGACACCGGCCAGCGCGCCTGGAGCGTGTTTCAGCTGATGGCGCTCATGTCGCCGGAGGACCTCGCCCTGTGGGGCGCCGCGCGCAGTCTCATCGAATGGCATAACCGCCACAGATTCTGCGCCAATTGCGGGACCGCCACCCGCGCCTTTCGTGCGGGCTGGGGCCGAAAGTGCGCAAGCTGCCAGGCCGAGCATTTCCCGCGCGTGGATCCCGTCGTGATCATGCTCGCCGAGCATGACGGAAAGGTCCTGGTCGGCCGCCAGCCGCAATATCCCGCCGGCCGCTACTCCGCCCTCGCCGGCTTCGTCGAGCCCGGCGAGTCGATCGAGGAAGCCGTCGCGCGCGAGCTTGGCGAGGAAGCGGGGATCGAGGTCGGCCGGGTCCGCTATGTCGCCAGCCAGCCCTGGCCCTTTCCCGGGCAGCTGATGGTCGCCTGCATAGCACGAGCGAAGGGCGCCGCGCTCACCCTCGACGAGAAGGAGCTCGAAGCGGCCATGTGGGTCGATCGCGACGGTGTTGCGGCGGCGCTTGCCGGCTCCCCGGAAGCGCCGTTCATCGCGCCGCCAACATTCGCCATCGCGCACACGCTTTTCCGCCGCTGGCTCGACGACCCGGAGCCGCTTGCCGAGACCGAAGGGCGCGCTTAAAGGAGGCGCGAATTCTGTCTCGCGCGCCCAGTGCCAGCGGCTGCGCGTCATCTAAAGAGGGTGCTTGAATGGACGATCGGTTCAACACGATTGCGGGCTGGGCGCTTGGCGCAGGCATCGTGGCGCTTGGGGCGTCGATCGTGACCGGCGAGATCTTCCATTCCGAGCGCCCCGAGAAGATGGGATATCCGATCGAGGGCGTGGAGGAAGAGGGTGCCAGCGGCGAGGCGGCGGAGCAGCCGATCGCGCTCTACCTCGCTTCCGCCGATCCGCGGCTGGGCGAGCAGGTCTTCAAGAAGTGCGCCGCCTGCCATAATGCGACGCCCGGCGGCGCCAACGCGCTCGGGCCCAACGTGCACGCCATCATGGGCGCTCCGCTCGCGGCCAAGCCCGGCTTTGCTTATTCCGATGCCCTGAAGGGCAAGGGCGGCACCTGGACCTGGGACGCCATGAACGAATGGCTGAAGTCGCCCAAGGGCTTCGCTCCGGGCACCAAGATGACCTTCGCCGGTCTCGGCAAGGCCGAAGATCGCGCCAACCTGATGGCCTGGCTCAACACTCAGGGCAGCAACATTCCTCTGCCGCCGCCGCCCGCCGCGGCTGCCAACCCGGCCCAGGTGGCGGCCGAGAAGGCGGACCAGCCCGCGCTCGGTGACAAGGCCGAGGACGAGCCCGTTCTCACCGAAGGTCAGGCCGCCAAGCAGCCCGAAGGCAGGGTGTTCGGCGAAGGCGCTCCCACGGTCGCCGGCCGCGAGGGGCAGGCCAAGACCAAGTCGGAATAAGGGAGCGGCGGGGATGGTCAGCAGCAAGGCAGCCACCCCCGAAGCTTATCTTGACGAACTCCCGCCGGACCGCCGGGAGCTGGCCTCACGCCTCCGCGACATCGTCAACGGCAACCTTCCCGAAGGTTATGTCGAGCGGATGAACTGGGGGATGATCAGCTGGGAACTCCCGCTGCAGCGCTATCCTGACACATATAACGGGCAGCCGCTCGTCTACGCAGCACTCGCCGCGCAGAAGAGCCACACCGCGCTTTATCTGAACTGTGTGTACGCGTCCGAAGAACGCACCCAGCGCCTGAAGAAGTCCTGGTCTGATGCCGGCAAGAAGCTCGACATGGGCAAGAGCTGCCTCCGCTTCAAACGCGCCGATCAGGTCGCTGAGGAAGTGCTGGCGGACACGATTCGGTCGATCCCTGTGGAGACCTTCATCGCCGAATATGAGGCCACGCGCGCCAAGTAGCCGCGGAGACTGCCCTGCGCGCAAGCAAGATCACTTGACCAGCGCCAGGCCCTCTTCGGCTTCCGCATAATAGTCGCAGATATACTGCCAGCCCTCTTCGGCCGTCTCGACCATCTTGAAAAGCTCGAGGTCGCGCGCGGAGACGACGCCCTCTTCCACCAGCGCTTCGAAGTTGATGACGCGGTTCCAATATTCGTGGCCGAACAGCACGATCGGCATCGGCTTGATCTTGCCGGTCTGAATGAGCGTCAACAGCTCGAAACACTCGTCGAACGTGCCGAACCCGCCCGGAAACACGGCGACCGCGCGGGCGCGGATCAGGAAGTGCATCTTCCTCAGCGAGAAGTAGTGGAACTGGAAGCTGAGGCTCGGCGTGACATAGGGGTTGGGAAGCTGCTCGTGCGGAAGCACGATGTTGAGGCCGATCGAATCCTTGCCCTCGTCCTGCGCGCCGCGGTTCGCCGCCTCCATGATCGACGGGCCGCCGCCCGAGCACACCACGAACTGCTTCTTGCCCTCGGCGTCCGGCCCGACACGGCTGGCGATGCGCGCAAGCTCCCGCGCCTCGTCATAATAATGCGACTTGGCCTTGAGGCGCTCGGCGATCCTGCGCTGCTCGTCGGTCGCCGCGGTCTCGATCAAAGCGTCGGCCTTGCTCGGCTCGGGAATCCGCGCCGAGCCGTAGATGACAAGTGTCGATGCGATGTTCGCCTCGTCGAGCAGCAATTCGGGCTTCAGCAGTTCCAGCTGGAAGCGAACCGGCCGCAGGTCCTGGCGCAACAGAAAGTCGTTATCCTGGAAGGCAAGCTTGTAGGCCGGATCCTCGGTCTGAGGGCTGGAGGCCGCCTGGGCAGCCATCTTGGCTTCTTCGCGAGCAGGTGAAAAGACGCGTTTGGGGGGTTTCGGATCGTTCATCGGGCGGCCTTTCGCACCTTGGCGCGGGGCTGGAAAGGGCTTTTAGCTCAGCGGCAATAGGGCCCCGCGCCCATGTCGAAATGCAGATGGTCGCGATGATAGCCGTTCGCGTCCGGCCCCAACGTTACCCCGAAGCGGCGGCAGCCGGCCTGGTGAACGGCGCGAAGGAAACGGCGCACATCCTCGTCCTCGCCGTTCCAGCCCTCCTCGACCGTGATCCGCCGCCCGTCCTCCAGCACGAAAGCGCCGATATCGACGGCATTGGCGCGGCCATGCTCGCTGAGCTTGGCGCCGGGCACTCCGTTGACCGGCCGGCAGCTATAGGTGCCCAGGCTTTCGATCCGCTTGATCGGGGCCTTCAGCCATTGCTGCGCGGCCGGCTGCACCGCCTCGCGAGTCCAGCGCGCGAACTGCCGGGCGGCCGGACAGGTCATGGCGCCGAGATTGGTCACAGGCGTGCCGATCTCCGTCAGCTGCACGGCGCCGAGAGCGCTGCAGCCGCCGGAAAAGCTCCGGTCCGGAAGCGCGCGGAATCCGATCTCGTCCTTCCGAAGTTCGGCGTGGCACAGCAAAGCCGTCCTGTCGGGGCGCGCGGCCTCAGGCTTGCCGGCCTCGCGGATCGGCGCTTCGCTCTTTGGTATGCAGGCGGCGGCCAGCAGGCTCGCCGCGACGATCCCCCACCGCATGGGCCGAGATTGCTTTGCACTGAGTCATGGGGTCAAGCCGCGCAAATGCCGCGCGAGTCCAGGCGTTCGCCTCGTGCGCCGAACTGTCCGTTCGCTGTGACGTCGGCGGGCCGCAAACGTAATGGGGGCCGGCGTTTCCGCCAGCCCCCACTTTCCTTAGCTCCAACCACAGCACCGAAGTGCGGCGGCGTTTCGCCAGGCGGAGAGGTTTCGAAGTTTGGCCTCGCGGCCGCCTCTCTCTCCCTCTCGGGTCGCCCGATCGAAGCATTTCTGCCTCGCCGGATCCCCATCGAGAACCTCCCTGATATCGCTATCCGGCAGATCCTCTTTCGCGCAATCCCAGGCGAATCCCTGGAATATTGCCGGACTTCGTTGGAAAGTGGGAGCGGCATTGGCTTGCGCCTTTGCCTCACGCTTCTTCCTCCGATCGCCCCACCACTGCCTTGCCGCTTCCGCTCTTTCGAGCCTCCGCCGCTTCCGCTGTGGCGATGTCCTTGAGCCTTCCGTCCGTTTCCGTTCGGGCCGCTCCCGGCCACGAGATGAAAGTGTCACCTCCGGCCGAGTCGGGCAAACACAATCCGCCTGTGGATAAGTAGGATCATGGGGATAAGTTGCGGTTCGGAGCGGGCGGTGCTTCACTCCGCCGATGGACCTCGACGACCAGCTGCTACGCTATTTCGGAACCGCGAACATTGCGGCGATCGAGCCCGGCGCGTTCGCCGCCGGCATCGAGCGCATGAACGTCGATCTCGGCCTCGAAACCGACCGTAGCCGGTGCTTCGCGCTCTGGGCGATGATGCACATGCTTGGCGCCGCGCCCGATCTGGACGTCGCGTTCAAGGAGGAAGCGGACCGCGAAGCCGCTCGGAACTTCATGGACCTAGCCGATGGAAGCGAGGAACCGTGACGCGTCGGCTCAGGCCATCTGTCGAGCGGCAGATGCACGATCACATTGCCGGTTGCGCCTCGCTAAGCCTCGCGCAAAAACTGCCTTGCTTTGGGTGGATACAGAGTAGGATCGCCATGCCCCGTTTGCTCGCCGCCACGATCCTCCTTGCCGCTTTGAAAGTCGCCAGCCCGGCTTCTGCTGGCGAGCCTTCATTCGAGGCGGCGCTGAGCGACTTCCGCAAGCTCCACCGCGCCGAAACTCGGCGATCGGGCATCGTCGGGAGCAGCTTCTATGTGGTGCGCGACGGCAGGACCGCTGTCGCCGATCATCTGGGTGAGCAGGATGCGGCCCAGCATGTCCCGGTCACCGCCGAGACCATATATCATTGGGCATCCATCACGAAGACGATGACCGGGATCGCGATCATGCAGTTGCGCGATCGCGGCCTGCTGACGCTGGACGATCCGATCGTCCAACACGTGCCCGAGCTCGCCACCGTGCATAATTCGTTCGGGGAAACGAGCGCGATCACGCTGCGCCATTTGATGAGCCACAGCGCAGGCTTTGGCGGCGGGACGTGGCGCTGGCGCGATCGCGACTGGCAGCCGTTCGAACCCGAGAGCTGGACCCAACTGGCGGCGATGCTTCCCTATACCGAGGTCGGCTTCCGGCCCGGCACGCGGTTCAGCTATCCAAATCCCGGCATCGTCTATCTCGGACAGGTGATCGAGCGGCTCTCGGGCGAGGATTTCGAAGTCTATGTCGACAAGAACATCCTGAAGCCGCTGGGCATGCATGCCAGCTATTTCGACCGCACGCCGCCGCACCTGCTGCGGCACCGGTCGCACAGCTACTACATCCGCGACGGTAAGCGGGTCGCCGCCCCGTTCGACGTCGATACCGGAGTGACGGTATCCAATGGCGGGCTCAACGCGCCGCTGCCCGACATGGCGAAATACCTGGCCTTCCTGCTTGGCGACCCCAGGCGCCAGTCCGAATACGACCTCGTTCTCAAGCGATCTTCGCTGGAGGAAATGTGGCGGCCGCAAGTCTCGGCGGGCGAGGACTTCACCCAGGGACGAATGGCCGAGACGACCCAAAGCGGACTTTCCTTCTTCGTCGACCAGAGCCAAGCGGTGCGCATCATCGGCCACAATGGCGACCAGAACGGCTTCCGCGCCTATCTCAGCCTGTGTCCTGACCAGCGGGTCGGCAGCCTGCTCGCGTTCAACACCGAAACGCGCGGCGTCCAGAACAACGCCTCCAACCGCGCCGCCGTCGAGTCGCGTATAGCGCTAGCGGCCGACAGCTTGTGCCACGCGGTGGCTGGGCCACGCAGGTAAGCGGCCAGTCGCATAACTGCTATTGCGAATCTCTCGCAACAAGCTTGCGCAATGTCTTCGCGCGCCTTAGACGCAGGGCCATGACGTTGCGGAGGATCATCGACAGCAAGCCGCTGCTTTGGGCCTTGCTCTCGATTCCGGCGCTGCTGATGATCGTCCGCGCCTTCGATCCGGACATCTATTTCGAAGACCTGCTCCACCCGAGCGGCGAATGGTCGGCGCGGCTAATCATCCTCGCTTTGATGCTGACGTCGCTCTCGATGCTTCTCCCCGGCCAGCGCTGGGTGAAGTGGCTCCTCCGCCGCCGCCGCAGCTTCGGCGTCGCCGCCTTCGGCTACGCCCTCCTCCACCTCCTCTTCTACCTGCTGGAGATGGGTACGTTGGAGAGCATCATGGCGGAACTCGGCGCACTCGGCATCTGGACCGGCTGGGCCGCGTTCCTGCTGATGGTCCCGCTCGCCCTCGCCAGCAACGACGCCACGATGCGGGCGCTGAAAGCCGGCTGGAAGCGGCTGCAGCGGCTCGCCTACCCTGCCGCTGTGCTGACGCTCCTCCACTGGATCTTCATCCATGACAATCTGGTGCCCGCGCTCGTCAATTTCGCGCCGCTCGCCGCGCTCCAGCTCTGGCGCCTCGCCCGTTCATACCGGGGCCACGGGCCCCGCCCTACCACCCCCACGACCAATCTGGAGAATGCATGATGATGACCCGCCTGATCCTCGCCGCCACTGCCCTTGCCGCCACCTCTCTCACCGTCGCCTCGCCCGCGCTCGCGACCGGCAAGATGACTTGCAATGCTGGCCCGCAGGCCAAGTGGAAGAGCCAGGACGCGCTCAAGGCGAACCTCGCCAAGCAAGGCTGGCAGGTGCGCAAGTCAAAGGTCGATGGCGGCTGCTACGAAGTCTACGGCACCGATGAGAAGGGCAACCGCGTCGAGGCCTATTTCCATCCGGTGACGTTCGAAAAGCTGCTCGTCTCCCGCCGCGGCCAGGTGCTCTTCAAGAAGAAGTGATCTTTGATTGACGGGCCCGCCGACGTCTTTAAGACCGTCGGCGGGCCACGCCGCCCCAACGCGGCGCTGCTCTCTGGAAGGAGAGACGACATGACTGACCACCCGCGGCCGTCCAACAAGCCGTTGCGTCCGCATTTTTCCTCCGGCCCCTGCGCAAAGCCGCCGGGCTGGGGCCCCGAACATCTTCCGCATGGCTCACTCGGCCGCTCGCACCGATCCAAGCTCGGCAAGGCGCGGCTCGTCCATGCGCTCGAGCTGACCCGCAAGCTGCTCCGCCTCCCCCCCACCCATCGCATAGGCATCGTCCCTGGGTCCGACACCGGCGCCGTGGAAATGGCGCTGTGGTCGATGCTGGGCGCACGCCCGGTGACGATGCTCGCCTGGGAGAGCTTCGGCGAGGGCTGGGTCACCGATGTGATCAAGCAGCTGAAACTCGATGCCGCGGTGGTGAAAGCCTCGTACGGCGAACTGCCGGATCTGGCGGCGATCGACCCCGCGACGGACGTGGTCTTCACCTGGAACGGCACCACTTCGGGCGTTCGCGTGCCGAACGGCGGCTGGATCAGCGACGCTCGGGAGGGGCTCACCGTCTGCGACGCCACTTCAGCGGCCTTTGCGATGGAGCTGCCCTGGGACAAGCTCGATGTGACCACCTTCAGCTGGCAAAAAGTGCTTGGCGGAGAAGGGGGACACGGCATGCTGATCCTCAGCCCCCGTGCCGTCGAGCGGCTGGAAACCTATCTGCCACCCTGGCCGCTGCCCAAGATCTTCCGCATGACGAAAGGCGGCAAGCTGATCGAGGGTATCTTCCACGGCGAGACGATCAACACCCCGTCCATGTTCGCGGTAGAGGATTACATCTACGCGCTTGAATGGGCGCAGGGCCTCGGCGGCTTGCCGGCGCTCATCACTCGCTCCGAAGCCAATGCGGCGGCGCTTGATGAATGGGTGCAGGCGACGCCCTGGATCGAGCATCTCGCCGCCGACCCCGCGACTCGCAGCACGACGAGCGTCTGCCTCAAATTCGCCGATGCGGCCGTGCCGACGCTTGACGATGAAGCGCGCACCACGTTGGTCGAGCGGATGGCGACTTTGCTCGAGGCCGAAGGCGCCGCCTTCGACGTGGCGAGCTACCGCGACGCGCCGCCAGGCCTTCGTATCTGGTGCGGAGCCACCGTCGAAACGGACGATATCGTTGCCTTGGGACCCTGGCTCGACTGGGCCTTCCACGCAGCGCGCGCGAGCTAAGGAACCTCACATGCCCAAAGTGCTCATCTCGGATCAGATGGATCCGAAGGCGGCGGAGATTTTTCGCGCCCACGGCATCGAAGTCGACGAGAAGCCCGGCCTCTCGAAGGACGAGCTGAAGGCAATCATCGGCGGCTATGAGGGCCTCGCGATCCGCTCGGCAACGAAGGTCACGGCGGACGTGCTCGACGCGGCAACGAGCCTGAAGGTGGTTGGCCGCGCGGGCATCGGCGTGGACAACGTCGACATCCCCGCCGCCTCGTCGCGCGGGGTCGTGGTGATGAACACTCCCTTCGGCAACTCGATAACGACTGCCGAGCATGCGATTGCGCTGATGTTTGCGCTCGCTCGCGAGCTCCCCGCCGCGGACGCCTCCACACAGGCCGGCAAATGGGAGAAGAACCGCTTCATGGGGGTCGAGCTCACCCACAAGACGCTGGGACTGATCGGCGCGGGCAACATCGGCTCGATCGTCGCCGACCGGGCGCTCGGCCTCAGGATGAAGGTGATCGCCTTTGATCCGTTCCTGACTCCGGAGCGCGCCGTCGATCTCGGCATCGAGAAGGTCGACCTGAACGAGCTTCTCGCCCGCGCCGACTTCATCACTCTCCACACGCCTCTCACCGACCAGACCCGCAACATCCTGTCCCGCGAGGCGCTGGCGCAAACCAAGCGCGGAGTGCGCATCATCAACTGCGCCCGCGGCGGCCTTATCGACGAGGCGGCGCTGAAGGAGGCACTGGAAAGCGGGCAAGTCGCCGGCGCGGCGCTAGATGTCTTCGCGGAGGAACCTGCCAAGGCGAGCCCCCTCTTCGGCACCCCCAACTTCGTCGCCACACCGCATCTCGGCGCCTCCACCACCGAGGCACAGGTCAACGTCGCCATTCAGGTTGCCGAGCAGATGGCGGACTTCCTCAACACGGGCGGGGTGACCAACGCGCTCAACGTGCCGGCGCTTTCCGCCGAGGAAGCTCCGAAGCTCAGGCCCTACATGGAGCTCGCACAGGAACTCGGCTCGCTCGTCGGCCAACTCGAAGGGCGTCGCGTCAAGGCCATCGCCATCGAAGTGGAGGGCGCCGCCGCCAGCCTCAACCAGAAGCCGATCACCAGCGCCGTGCTCGCTGGCCTGATGCAGGTCTATTCCGCCACGGTGAACATGGTGAACGCGCCCTTCTTGGCGAAAGAACGCGGCCTCGACGTGCGCGAAGTCCGTCACGACCGTGAAGGCGACTACCACACCCTCGTCCGCGTCACCGTCCGCACCGCCGAGGGCGAGAAATCGGTAGCCGGGACTTTGTTCGGAAACTCGGCGCCTCGCCTCGTCGAGATCTTCGGCATCCGCGTCGAAGCCGAACTCACCGGCGAAATGATCTACATCGTCAACGACGACCAACCCGGATTCATCGGTCGTCTCGGAACCACGCTCGGAGCCGCCGGAGTGAATATCGGGACGTTCAACCTCGGCCGGCAGGAGGAAGGCGGCGAGGCTGTCGCGCTGATCTCGGTCGACAGCCATGTCGAGCAGCCCGTGCTGAAGCAATTGCAAGCGCTGCCGGGCGTCCGCAGCGTGAAGCCGCTGCGCTTCTGACGCCTTGCTGCTGGACGCACCGCCGCGTGCCGCCTAGAGCCGGCCGGTTCTAATTTCGGGGAAGCTTGAGCCTTGGCGAACGTGACCGTGATCGGCGGCCAGTGGGGCGACGAAGGTAAGGGCAAGATCGTCGACTGGCTCGCGAGCCGCGCCGACATGGTCGCGCGGTTCCAGGGCGGCCACAATGCCGGCCACACCCTCGTGGTCGGGAACGAGACCTACAAGCTCTCGCTGCTTCCCTCCGGCATCGTGCGTGGCACGCTTTCGGTTATCGGCAACGGCGTCGTGCTCGATCCCTGGGCGTTGAAGGCGGAAATTGAGAAGCTGACGGCGCAGGGCCTTTCGATCACTCCGGAAAGCCTCCAGATCGCCGATACCTGCCCGCTTATCCTCCCCATCCACCGCGATCTCGACGCGCTGCGCGAGGACGCGTCGGGCAAGGGCAAGATCGGCACCACGCGGCGCGGCATCGGCCCGGCTTATGAGGACAAGGTCGGCCGTCGCGCGATCCGCGTCTGCGACCTTGCCCACCTCGACAGCCTCGACCCGCAGCTCGACCGCCTCTTGGCTCATCACGATGCGCTTCGCGCCGGCTTCGGCGAGCCGCCGATCGACCGTGAAGCCTTGAAGGAGCAGTTGCGCGAAATCGCCGACTTCGTCCTGCAATTCGCCAAGCCGGTCTGGATCACGGTCAACGAGGCCCGCGCCCGCGGCAAGCGCATCCTGTTCGAAGGCGCGCAGGGCGTTCTGCTCGATGTCGATCACGGCACCTATCCCTTCGTCACCTCCTCGAACACGATCGCCGGCACCGCTGCCGCCGGAACCGGCCTCGGACCCAGCGCGGCGGGGTTCGTGCTGGGGATCGTGAAAGCCTATACGACCCGCGTCGGCTCCGGCCCCTTCCCCACCGAGCTCCACGACGACATCGGCCAGCGCCTTGGCGAGCGCGGCCGCGAGTTCGGCACCGTGACCGGGCGGAAGCGCCGCTGCGGCTGGTTCGACGCTGTCTTGGTTCGCCAGTCCTGCGCCGTCGCTGGCGTCACCGGCATCGCGTTCACCAAGCTCGACGTCCTCGACGGGCTGGACGAGATCAGGATCTGCACCGGATATAAGCTCGGCGGCAGAACGCTCGGCCACCTCCCCGCCCATGCGGCTGAGCAGGCGGCGGTCGAGCCGGTCTACGAAACGATCGAAGGCTGGCAGCAGTCGACCGCCGGCGCCCGGAGCTGGGCGCAGCTCCCGGCGCAGGCGATCAAATATATTCGCCGCGTGGAGGAGCTGATCCACTGCCCCGTCGCCCTGGTCTCTACGAGCCCGGAACGCGAGGACACGATCCTCGTCCGCGACCCGTTCTCCGACTGACGCCATGACATCGCGCGAAACGACGGGCCTGCTGCCCCGTTCCGGTGAGAACGTCGTTGGCGCCCGCGGGCGTTCGAAGCGCGATTGGGCCGCCCTCCTCGCCTTTGGAGCGGTCCAGTGGCCCTGGCTGCTCAGAAGCCTCCACGGCGGCCGCCTTGCCGACAAGCACAAGCTGCTCGACCGCTTGGGCCTCCCGCGGGACGCGCTTCCCAATCTCGGCAGCTGGAAGGCGGACACCGGCCTGCTGACGCTGGTTGCGGATCATATCCTCCAGCACAAGCCGAAGCTGGTCGTGGAGTTCGGCACCGGGGCTTCCACCCTCATCATCGCGCGCGCGCTGCAGATGGCTGGCGGCGGGACCTTCATCAGCTTCGAGCAGCATCCCGAATTTGTCGAAGCGACCCGTACCTGGCTCGCCGAGCATGGCCTGCAGGCGGATTTGCGGGCGGTGCCGCTACAACCCTCACCCTCCGGCTGGCCTGGCCTGTGGTACGATCATGGGCCGCTGCCGGACGGCATCGATCTGCTGCTGATCGACGGGCCGCCCTGGACGATCCACCCCCTCACGCGCGGCTCTGCGGAGACCATCTTCGACAGGATCGCGCCCGGCGGCACTATGCTCCTCGACGACGGAGCGCGGCCCGGCGAGCGGGTGGTCGCGCGGCGCTGGCGCAAGGCATGGCCGGATTTCAGCTTCTGCCTGGTGAAGGGCGGCACCAAGGGCACCCTGATCGGCACCCGCCGCAGCTAAATGGTCGGGCGACGCCGAAAGGCTTCGAGGTCCCGAGCCAGGTGCGAGCGCCTGAAGCGCCGGGTGTGGGCAAAGCGCTTCAGATCGGCGATATTGTCGAAATTCTGCAGCTGAATGCGGTAATAATTGACGAACTCGAGGCCGGCGAGCGCCACCAGGATCAACGCCGCGATCACCGGGCCGGTCCATCCATGGAATATCAGGGCCACGACCGTTGTGATGAGACCGACGATCATCGCGGCGATCAGCGGCCGTTCGGCTTGGTCCGCCGCGCGCAGCACGGCCTTGTACGAGCGTCGGTCGCCCTGTGCCTTCTTCAACACGCCGCGCCAATAGAGGCCGCCTATCAGCAGCAGAACCGACACCGGGAGGATCGCCGCGCCGAGCGCCAGGCTTTCCCGCCATTCGGAGGAAGGAGCTCGCATGACCGCGGCAACCGGAACCAGAAACGCGCAGGACAGCTCGATCTTCCAGTAGGAGCCGAGGCGTTTGCGGAGCGCGGCTTCGTGGTTCACGGGCCGATCACGTGGTCGTGATGTCCGGCGCGTCCTCGGCCTTCATTCCGACGACGTTATAGCCGGCATCGACATGGTGGATCTCGCCCGTGACCCCGCTCGCGAGGTCGGAGAGCAGGTAGAGCGCCGCGCCGCCCACATCCTCGATCGTCACGTTGCGGCGGAGCGGACTGTTATATTCATTCCACTTCAGGATGTAGCGGAAGTCGCCGATGCCGCTGGCCGCAAGCGTCTTGATGGGACCTGCCGAGATCGCGTTGACGCGGATCTTCTCGGGCCCGAGATCCATGGCGAGATACTTGACGCTGGTCTCGAGCGCCGACTTGGCGATCCCCATCACGTTGTAATGCGGGATCACCTTTTCCGCGCCGTAATAGGTCAGCGTGACGATGCTGCCGCCGTCCGGCATCAGCTCGCGCGCCTTGCGAGTCACGGTGACGAAGCTGAACACCGAAATGTTCATCGTCATCAGGAAGTTGTCGAGGCTGGTGTCGACGAACTTGCCGCGAAGTTCGTTCTTGTCGGAAAATCCGATCGCGTGGACGAGGAAGTCGAGCCGGCCCCAACGGCTACGAATCTTTTCGAAGGCGCGGTCCACCGCCGCCATGTCGGAAACGTCGCAATCGATCAGAAAATCGGACCCGAGCTCCGCGGCAAGCGGCGCGACGCGGCGCTGCAGCGCTTCGCCCTGATAGGCGAACGCCAGTTCCGCGCCCTGCTCCCCAAGCGCCTTGGCGATCCCCCAAGCCAGCGACCGATCATTGGCGAGGCCCATGATCAAGCCCCTTTTGCCCCCCATCAAACCCGTCATTCCGTCTCCTCTTCGCCCACTGAGGCATCCCGGGACGCCTCCGCCGCCTCCTCGGCGACGTCCTCCGCCTTGGCTTCGCGAATGTCCTGTACAGTGGGTTCGGGCGGTTCCGCCAGCGCCGCGTTCAGCTGTGCGCCGATTGTGACGCCCAAGCCGATCATGAAGAAGAAGAACAGCGCGATGATGACACCCGCAAGGCTGCCATAGGTAAGGTCGTAGCTTCCCAGGCTGGAGAGCACGACCGGCAGCAGCGACGTAGTCGCAAGCCACCAGACGGTGACGAAGGCCGGCCCCGGCCACTTCTTGCAACCCTTCTTGCGGTAGCGCTTGGGCGTCAGCGAAACGAACAGAAGATAGAGGGATCCGAACAGGATCAGGGCCGGCGCGAAGCGGAGCAGCGAGAACAAACCTGCCAGCTCTTCTCCGCCTGGCCAGGCGTCCAGCAGAAATTCCTGCGCGCTGGAAAGCGCGATGGAGAGTGCGAACGCGATCAGGATCAGGAAAACCGAGGCGAAGATCAGCCCCATCGAGCCCAGGCGATATTCCCAGAAAGGACGGCTGTAAGCGACCCCGTACGCTCGCCTGATGATGTCGCGGATCGTCTCGACGAAGCTGCCGGTGGTCCAGAGCCCGACAAGCGCGCCGAGCCATAGCAGATTGCCAGAACGTGCCTGCAGCACGTCGCTGATCGGCTTGCGAAGCACCTCGGCGACGTTCGGCGGCATCGTCTGCAGCAGAGCCACGACCGTGTTCATGCCCCCCTGGGCCTCGCCCACCAGCCGCGCGACCGCGGCCGCCACGATGACGAACGGAAACAGCGTCATCAGCGCCAGATAGGCAAGGTTGCCGGCGTGGATGAAGCCGTCCGAATAGACACCGACCGCGACCCGCTTCACCACCTCGAAAGCCCGGGTGCCAGGTTTGACCCTGGCATATTCCTTGCCCAGCAGCGCCTTCGCCTTGGCTAATCGCTTTCGTCTGGCTTCTGGGGATTCGGGCGAGATGGTCTGCACGAGGCCTTAGACGCCCAAAGCGGCCCTCGGGTTTCCTTTGCCGCGGCCTTTCCACTTCTGCACGAACTCGGCGATCTCCGGGTCATCGGCTGGAACATCAACCATGAGCGTCACCAGCTGATCGCCGCGAGTGCCGGACTTGTCGGTGAAGCCTTTGCCCTTGAGGCGCAGCACCTTGCCCGAGGTCGACCCCTTCGGCACGCCGACCATCACTGGTCCGTCCACCGTCGGCACCTTCACCTTGGCGCCAAGCACCGCCTCGTCGATCGAAATCGGGAGGTCGACCCGCACGTCGTCGCCGTCCCGCTTGAAGAAGCGATGTGCAGCGATGTGGATGGTGACGATCGCATCGCCGTTGCCGCCGGCCCCCGGCTGACCCTGACCGGCGAGGCGGATCTTGGTGCCTTCCTCGACTCCCTTGGGGAGCTTGATGTCGACCGTCTTTCCGCTGCCAAGCGAAACGCGCTGGTCCTTCAGCGTGGCAGCGTCCTCGAATTTCACTGCCAGACGGTAACCCGTGTCGGCGCCCTTCGCAGGCGGAGGCCTGCGCGCGCCGCCGAATCCGCCGAAACCGCCGCCTCCGCCGCCGTTGCGGCGCCCCATGATGTTCTCGAACAGGTCGGAAAGATCGACCTGCTCCCCGCCCATGTCGAACCCGCCGGGCCCGCCGCCCGGCCGAAACCCGCCGCCCGCGCCTGAAGCGGCGCCGCCCCGGCCAAAGCCGAACGGCATCTTCGGATTGCCTTCCTCGTCGATCTCGCCGCGGTCATATTGGGCGCGCTTACCCTTGTCGGTCAGGATGTCGTAGGCGCGCGTGACCTTCGAGAAGCGCTCGGTCGCCTTGGAATTGTCCTTGTTGCGGTCCGGGTGAAGTTCCTTGGCGAGCTTCCTATATGCCTTCTTGATCTCGGCTTCGTCCGCGCTCCTCGCCACGCCCAGTTCTGAATAAAGATCGGCCATGGGAAACGTCGTTCTCCGGAAGATGCTGAAAAGTCCATTGTTGCATAGACGCAACTCTGTTGCAGATGGGTTGATGAGCCGCCCTCGGCAAGCGCCAAGCTTGTGCGAAACCGCGGCGGGCGGCAAGACGTCCCGCATGGCGGACGATCCCAACAGCCTGTTCCAGACGTGGTTCGCCGAGGCGCAGGATTCGGAGCCGAACGACCCGAACGCGATGGCGCTTGCGACCAGCACGCCGGACGGGCGGCCGTCGCTGCGCATGGTGCTGCTCAAGGGGCACGACCCGCGCGGCTTCGTCTTCTACACGAACCTCGACAGCCGGAAGGGCGGCGACCTGGCGGCCAACCCGAATGCGGCCCTGCTCTTCCATTGGAAGTCGCTGCGCAGGCAGGTCCGTGTCGAGGGCCCTGTGGAGCCCGTCACTCTGGCCGAGGCCGACGCCTATTTCGCCACTCGGGGCCGCGACAGCCGGCTTGGCGCCTGGGCATCCGATCAATCGCGACCGCTCGACTCGCGCGAGCTGTTCGAGAGCCGATACGAGGAGGTGCGCGCCCGCTTCGAAGGCGGCGACGTGCCGCGCCCGCCGCGCTGGTCGGGCTTTCGACTGGTGCCTGAGCGGATCGAATTCTGGAACGACCGCGCCCACCGGCTGCACGAGCGGCGGCTGTTCGTCCGCACGGGCGATGGCTGGTCCGAAAGCCTCCTCTACCCGTGAACGCGATCCGCCGCGATCAGGGCCGCCTCACGGTCAGAGCTGCAATCGCGAGTGTCGCGACGGCGCTCTTCCTGCTGCTGCTCAAGGCCTATGCCGCCTGGACCACCGGCTCGGTGGCGATGCTCGGCTCGCTCGCCGACACCGGCCTCGATCTGCTCGCCGCGCTTGTCACGCTTTACGGCGTCCACCTGGCGTCAACTCCCGCCGACCACGATCATCGCTTCGGGCACGGCAAGGCGGAAGCCTTGGCCGCCTTGTTCCAGGTTGCCCTCATCACCGCATCGGCGGTCGCGATCGGCTGGCAGGCGATCGCGCGGCTGCGGGACGACCGACCGACCGCCGACGCGGAGTTCGGGATCGCGGTGTCGCTGATCGCCATCGTCGCCACCTTTGCCTTGCTCGCCTACCAACGTCGGATCATCGCCCGCACCGGCTCGATCGCGATCCGCGCCGACAGCATCCATTATCAGAGCGATCTGCTGCTCAATCTGGCGGTGATTGCCGCCTTGATTCTCGACCAGCATCTCGGCCTTACCGGCGCCGATCCGCTGTTCGGCATCGCGATCGCGCTCTGGCTTGCCTGGGGCGCGTTCAAGGCGTCGAGCCACGCGGTCGACCAGCTGATGGACAAGGAATGGCCGGAGGAGGAGCGCGACCGCTTCCTTTCCGCCGCGGCTCAGCACCCCGAGCTTCGCGGCATCCACGACTTCCGCACCCGCCGCAGCGGCTCGCGCGATTTCGCGCAATTCCACATGTATGTCGCGCCGGACATGAGCGTGAAGGAGGCCCATGTCGTGATGGACGAGGTGGAGGCGAAGATCGCCCGTGAATTCCCAAACGTCGAAGTGCTGATCCATCTCGATCCGGAAGGCCATGTCGATCATCCCGGCAACAACCTCGTCGAGACCGACGTCACACCCATCTGGTTCGGAAAGCGCGCATGAGCCTTCGTTTCGTTCAGGTCGACGCCTTTGCGGACCGGCCGTTCACCGGCAATCCCGCCGCAGTGATCCCGCTGGAAAGCTGGCTGGCGGACGAGGTGATGCAGGCGATCGCGATGGAGAACAACCTCAGCGAGACCGCGTTCACGGTGCCGGCCAGCGGCGACGCCGATTACGAATTGAGGTGGTTCACGCCCACGACCGAGGTCGCACTGTGCGGGCATGCCACTCTTGCCAGCGGTCATGTGCTGATCGAGCGCGACGAGGTCCGGTTCCGCACGCGCAAGGCCGGCGTGCTGGTCGTCCGGCGCGACGGCTGCGCGCTGACGCTGGACCTGCCGGTGACGCTGGTGAAGCGCGCCGAGGATCGGCGGCTGCTGGAGGCGCTCTGCACGCCCGCAGGGGAGGTCTTCCACTCTCATTCGGGCGCGGAGGCGACGGCGATCATCCTCCTTGAGGACGAAGCGGCGGTGCGCGCCTGCGCGCCCGATATGCGGGCGCTTCGAGACATCGAACTCATGGCCATTGTCACGGCACGCGGGGACGGGACAGACGTGGTCAGCCGAGTTTTCGTGCCGGCTTGGGGGGTCGATGAGGACCCCGTCACCGGGTCCGCCCATGCCGCCCTGGTGCCCTTCTGGGCCGAACGGCTCGGACGCCTCGAGTTCAGCGCATTCCAGGCCAGCAAGCGCGGCGGCGAGGTGGCGTGTCGCCTGGCTGGGGACCGTGCGATCCTGGGAGGAAGCTGCATCACCGTGATCGAGGGCACGTTCGGGCCTTGACGACCAACCTGCGACTAACCGCAGATGCGGAACCGCTCACCGACAATCTTGTTCTCAGAAGCCGAATGCCTATGTCCACCTCAATCCGCGGCGCGAACCTCTTATGGTGAATCCTGCTTTTCCGGTGAGCCGGGCGACACCGCCCGTTCATCGAAACTCTTATATCATTCCAAATGCTTAAGCGTTTCGCCACCGCTACAAAATGTTAACGTCCCTGCGACAGGACTATGCTAAAATGAGGACAATGGTGCTAATGGCCGTTGCCGCCTTATGCTGCTCCGGTCGTGTCACGGCTTCTTGCGAGTAACAGTATTGGCAACCTCCGCTCCCCACCTCCTGCTTGTCGAGGACGATCCGGCCACCTTGCACGTGCTGGAGGCGACGCTTGAATATGGCGGCTTCGCGAGCGACGTCGCCACCACGGCTCTCGACGCGCTGCAACGCCTGAACGATCGCTCCTACGACGCGGTTCTGCTCGATCTCGGCCTCCCCGATCTCGACGGTTCGCACCTCATCAAGACGCTTCGCACCAACAGCGACGTTCCGATCATGGTCGTCTCCGGCCGCGGCACCGAGCAGGACAAGATCGCCTCGCTCGATCTCGGCGCAGACGATTTCGTCGCCAAGCCTTTCCTGCCCGGCGAACTCCTCGCCCGTATCCGCGCCGTTCTGCGACGCCGCGGCCCGTCTCTTGCGATGGCGGCCAATGACATCATTGAGGAGAATGGCGGGCCGGCGCCGGCGATACCCGACGGCGACGTCCGCTTCGCGCGTCTAGAGGGCAACCTCTTCAAGCTGCTGGAGGGCCGCGGCGATGACGTGGTCACCTATGACGACATTATCGAGGCGATCTGGGGACGGGACAAGCCGCGCGGCCAAAGTCATGTGCGCGTTTTGGTCGGACAGCTTCGGCGCAAGCTTGAGCTGCAGAACAGCCCCTACAAGATCCGCAGCGAACGCGGCGCCGGCTATCGGCTGTGGAAGAGCGCCGACGCTTAAGCCAGTTTGGCTTCAAGCGCGTCGAGGATTGGTAGCTGGCTCGGCAAGATCTGCTCGCGCGCGTTCGCGAGGCTGAACCAGGCGGCTCGGTCCACTTCGGGGAATGACTGGAACTCGCCGCTTTTGGGCGGGCACTCCATACTGAACTCGTTGCTGACGATGGCCTCTGCGTCGAGGTCGCCTTCAAGCGCAAAGGCTTCGACCCACTTTCCGCCGGCCTGCCTGATCCTGCAGAGCGGCCGGATCTCTCCCTGCGGCCGGGTGCCCAGCTCCTCCTCGAACTCGCGCAGCGCGCAGGCGGCAATCTCCTCGCCCTCTTCCACGCCGCCTTTGGGGATCATCCACGCCCCCCGATCACGGCCGCGCCAGAAGGGGCCGCCGGGAAGAATCAGCAGAACTTCGATCTCCGCGCCGGCGCGCCGGTAGAGCAGGATCCCGGCGCTGACCTTCGCAGTCCGCGCCATGCTCAGGCGGCGAGCAGCTCGGCCGGCACCGTTTCTTCGATCCAGCCGCCGCCAAGCACCTGGTCGCCGCGATAGAGCACCGCCGCCTGGCCGGGCGCCACGCCATATTCCGGCACAGCAAAGTGGATGCTGCAGCCGTCGAACTCCACCGGGGCGGGGCGCGCGAGCGAGCGCACCTTCGCCGTCACGCCTTCATCGGCCTGAATGCCGCCGAGCCAGTTCAGGTCGCCGAGCCGAGCCGCGCGCACCGCAAGCGCTCGCTTCGGCCCCACCACAACTCTCCGGGCGTCCGGCTCGAGGCGGACGACATAGAGCGGCTCCTTCTGCCCACCGATTTCGAGCCCCCGCCTCTGGCCGACGGTGAAATGGATGAGCCCGCGGTGCCTCCCGAGGACCCGCCCGTCCCCATCGACGATCTCGCCACCCTCATTCGCCTCCGGCCGAACCTTCTTCACCACCGAGGCATAATCGCCGTTGGGCACGAAGCAGATGTCCTGGCTGTCGGGCTTCTCCGCCACCGCGAGGCTCAGTTCGCGAGCGATCTCGCGCACGGCAGCCTTGGGCATGTCGCCGAGCGGGAAGCGGAGGAACTCGAGCTGATCGGCGGTCGTGGCGAACAGGAAATAGCTCTGATCGCGCGCCGGATCGGCGGCCTTGTGAAGCTCGGCCCCGCTCGGCCCCGCGACGCGGCGCACGTAATGGCCGGTGGCAAGGCAATCCGCCCCCAACTCGCGCGCAAGCCCCAGCAGGTCGGTGAACTTCACTCCCTGGTTGCAGGAGATGCAGGGAATGGGCGTGCGCCCGCGCATATATTCGTCGGCGAAGCGCTCGATCACGCCCTCGCGGAAGCGGCTCTCATAGTCGAAGACATAGTGGGCGATGCCCAGCCGGTCCGCGACCGTCCTCGCGTCGTAAATGTCCTGCCCCGCGCAGCAGCTCCCGGTCCGCTGCACCGCCGCGCCATGATAGTAAAGCTGGAGCGTCACGCCGATCACCTCGGCGCCGGTGCGTGCGGCGAGCGCGGCCACGACCGAGCTGTCGACGCCGCCCGACATGGCGACGACGATCCGCGCGCCTTTTGCGGGGCGGCCCAGCTGGAACAGGTCTTCGGTCATTGCGGCGCCTATAGCGCCAAACCAGGCGCGCGGACAGCCTTGCCGCCGCCTTTACCTCGTCTTCAGCCTTGTTCCTTAAGGGCTTGAGGATGGATTTGAGTTTTTCCCGGCGCGCCGAACGTGTCTTTGCCCGACGCGGTGCGGCGCCCCTCGATTACAGGGTGCTGGTCGCGACCCTGGAGGCGATCCAATCGGCAAGCCCCGCCGCGCGAAGCATCCGCTCCGGTCCGGAGGCCGCCAACATGTCGCCCGGGCACGATCCCATCGTCGAGCTTCTTCTAGGGGGCCCTTCCTGGCGCGACGCGGTGGCCGCGCAGCGGGGCTGTTTCAACCGCGCCCAGGTAAAGCTTGGAGGCCGGCGGCCGTAAAGATTGATGACCGGGGCATTTACCTTCGCATTTCAGCCTTCCTTCAAAGGCGCGGGGCTAAGCCAAGGCAACGAGAACATCCGACCCCCCGGGTGATTGGGGGGAAACCGAGGTAGGAATGATCGAGAACCAGAAGATACGTCCAGCCCAGGTGATCGGCCCGCTCGGCGAGCCGCTGACCCTCGACTCGCTGCCGCATCCGACGACGACCCGCTGGGTCGTCCGCCGTAAGGCGGAGGTCGTGGCGGCCGTGAACGGCGGGCTTCTCTCGATCGACGAGGCGTGCGAGCGCTACGGCCTCACCCTTGAGGAATTTGCCGGCTGGCAGCGAGCGGTCGACCGGTCGGGCATGCCGGGCCTGCGCGTCACGCGCATCCAGCATTACAAGTCGCTCTACGAACGCCAGCAGAAGTTCTGAGCGCCTCTCCTGCCGCCCCTGCAGGAACCCGGGGCACGCGTTAACCACGATCCTCAGGAACAAGCGTCCGACCTAGAGCGTCTGATTCGAGCCCGCTCCCTTGTGGAGCGCAAATCGAGGAGGCTCGAATGGGTTTGATTCTGGCATTGATCATCGGCGGCATCATCGGCTGGCTCGCCAGCATCGTGATGCGCACGAACGCCCAGCAGGGCATCCTGCTCAACGTCGTCGTCGGCATCGTCGGCTCGCTGCTCGGCGGCTTCCTGCTCGGCCCGATCCTGGGCGGCGGCAACCTTCTCGAAGGCACGCTCGACATTCGCACCCTGTTGGTTGCGCTGCTCGGCGCCATCATCCTGCTGGCGATCGTCAACCTCTTCCGCCGGGGCCGCGTGCGCTAACAGCGCATCGGCTTACCCGCGCGGAGTTCTCGGCTTTCCGCCGCCTGGCCGCCCGCCGCCGCGCGGCGGCCTTCCAGGCTCGCCCTCGCCCCGCCTCGTGGGCGGCTGGGGCCTCCTCGGCCGGCTGGGCTGGCTTGCCGGGCCCGACCGCTGCGGCGCTGGGCGCGGCGCAGGCGGCTGTCCCGTCGAGACCGAATAGCCCTCTTTCAGCAGCCGGGTGAAGGCCGAGCGCACGCTGGCGGTGAGGCTCGCCTGAAGCTCGGCCGGCAGGTCGGCGAAAGTGGTGTTGGCATGGATCGCGTTGAGGTCGCGCAGCAACGTGTTCGGGACGCCCTTGGACGACGCCTTCAACGCCATGACCGCGTCGATCACCGAGGAGACGACGACCTCCTGCATCACGTCGGTTGCCGATTTCACCATCTTCACCTGCTCCGCCGCGACGAGTCCGCGCCCGACGATCGCTACAGCTTGCGGTGGAGGGTGGGAAGCAGTGAAGCATCGGCGGCGCGAAACATCGAGGTCGCGCCTCCGTTGATCGGGAGGAGCCCTGCTTTACAGGAGCGTTTTTGGAAGGAGAGCCAGTGAGCGTAGCGTTTCGGCGGGAGAGCGACGAGGAGCATAAGGAGCCTCGGTTCGAGATCCCGATCCCCGTCGGTCCCAACCTGGTGACGCCCTCCGGGCTCGCTCAGATCGAGGCGCGGGTGGAGGAGCTCGAGGGGCTGGTGGCGACCGAGGACGACGAGACGCGGCTTGCCGAGGCGAAGCGCGACCTCCGCTACTGGCGGACGCGGCTCGCAACGGCCCAAGTGGCTCCGCCTCCGCCCGAGGGAAAGGCGGCGATCGGCTCCCAGGCCCGCTTCCTGCACAGGGGCAAGGCCAAGGAGATGCGGATCGTCGGCGACGACGAGGCCGATCCGGCGAACGGGCTCATTTCATTCTCATCGCCCCTGGGTCGGGCGCTGATCGGCGCGGAGGTCGGCGACCTCATCGATTTCGGCGGCGAGGTCGAGGCATTAGAGGTAATTGAGCTGAGCTAGGCGGCGCGCTCAAGCGCCTCGCTGGCATCGACCCAGGCGGCTTCGATCGCGGCGATCTTGCGCTCCACCTCGCCCCGCCGCTTCATCAGGTCGCCCATGCTCAGGCTGGCGAGCGAGGCATCGGCCGAGCTCGGGTCGAACATGGCGCGGTCGATGTTGCTGCGCTGGGCCGTGAGGCGTGCAAGCTCGGCCTCGGCATCCTTGACCCGACGGCGGAGCGCCTGGCTCTTCTCGCGCGCTTCGGCGGCGGCGCGGCGGCTGTCCTTGCGGCTCGCCTTTGCTTCCGCCTTGGACGGAGCCGCGGGGTCGCCGGCGAGCACCAGCGCGATATAGTCGTCGAGCGTGCCGTCATATTCGCGCGCGGTGCCGGCATCAACGAGCACCAGCCGGTCGGCGGTCATCTCCAGCATGTGGCGGTCGTGGCTGACGATCACGACTGCGCCCGAGTAAGCGTTGAGCGCCTGGATCAGCGCCTCGCGCGCATCGACGTCCAGGTGGTTGGTCGGCTCGTCGAGGATCAGGAGGTGCGGCGCGTCGCGGGTGATGAGCGCCAGCGCGAGCCGCGCGCGCTCGCCGCCCGATAGCTTGCCAACTTGGGTGGTCGCCTTCGGGCCGGAAAAGCCGAAGCGGCCGAGCTGGGCGCGCACGGCCGAGGGGGTCGCACCCGCCATCTTGCGGGTCATATGCTCAAGCGGGGTGTCGTCGCGGTCGAGCTCTTCCACCTGATATTGGGTGAAGTAGCCCACGCGCAGCTTGCCCGAGGCAGCCTTTGCGCCATCCATCGGCGTAAGCTGCGCCGCGAGCAGGCGGGCGAGGGTCGTCTTGCCATTGCCGTTGCGGCCGAGCAAAGCGATCCGGTCGTCCGGGTCGAGGCGCAGGTTGAGGCGCTGGAGGATCGGCGTTGCACCGTAGCCGACCGAAGCCATGTCCAGCGTGATCAAAGGCGGGCGCAGTGCATCGGGATCCGGGAAGCCGAAGGAAAGGCTCGGATCGTCGAGCAACTCGGCGATCGGCTGCATGCGGGCGAGCGCCTTGGCGCGCGACTGGGCCTGCTTTGCGGTCGACGCGCGGGCGCTGTTCCGGGCGATATAGTCCTGCAGTTTCTCGCGCTCCGCCTGCTGCTTGGCACGGGCCGAGGCGAGCTGCGCCTGGCGCTCGGCCCGCTGGCGCTCGAACGCGTCGTAGCCGCCTGGATACAAAGCGAGCTTGCCGCGATCGAGGTGCAGGATGTGATCGACGACATTGTTGAGGAAGTCGCGCTCATGGCTGACGATCAGGATCGTCGCCGGATAGGATACGAGGAAGTCCTCCAGCCACAGCACCGCTTCGAGATCGAGGTGGTTCGAAGGCTCGTCGAGCAGCAGCAGATCGGGCTGGGAGAAGAGCAGGCTCGCGAGAGCGACGCGCATCCGCCAGCCGCCAGAAAAGCTTTCCAGCGGTCGCCCCTGCGCCTCCTCGTCGAATCCGAGGCCGATCAAGATTCGCGCCGCCCGCGCGGGCGCCGAATGGGCATCGATCGCGAGGAGTCGCTCGTGCACTTCGCCGATTCGGTCGGGATCCTCGCAGGTCTCGCTCTCCGCCAGCAAGGCCGAACGCTCGGTGTCGGCGGCGAGCACCGTCTCGATCGGAGTCGCCTGCCCGCCCGGCGCTTCCTGCGCGATATAACCAAGCCGGACGCCGCGCGGCATGTCGGCCGATCCGCCATCCGGCTCCAGCATCCCGGCGATCACCCGCACAAGCGTCGTCTTGCCCGCCCCGTTGCGCCCGATCAGCCCGACGCGGCTGCGCGGCGGCAGCGCCGCAGTGGCGCCGTCCAGGATGGTGCGCCCGCCAAGGCGGACGGTGACGTTGGCAAGATTCAGCACTGCGTTAATACTCGGCGAAATGGCGGTGGGCGCAGTCAGCTGCGAACCGCTCTCTGAGCGCGATTACCCTGTTCAGCCCAAGTTTACAGGGAAAAATGACAATCTGGCCTGCGACTTTGGCCTCATGCCGCTTGGAAACGCGAGCTTTCCCGCGGTTTACGCGGGATCCTCCCTGCCGATATAACAGGGAACCCGGAAGCGCCGAACAGGGATCGGAGGCGGGCAAAACAGAGGTCGCAAAAGTGAGATCAGGGATGCAAAGCAGTCAGATCCGCCGACGCTCGTCGCTATACCGCCCCGTCGTCGAGCTCGGCCTGTAGTAGGATCAGCGCGTAGCCGTTACGCTGGCCAAGGACCTGCTCCGTCAAGCTAAGGGTCCTTCTAGCGTCGCGATCAGAGAGCCACGCCGACGGGTCAATGTCTTCGGTTTCAGAGAACCCTGCGTTGGCCCATTCGAGAGCGGCGACGGACTCAGGCGGCAGCTGGCCATTGTGGTCCGGCAGCCAAGGGAAATCGTCGTTCCGGTAGCGGCGAATGACCCATCCGTGATGCACTACGAGGATCGCGACTGGTTCACGATGCAATTGTACCCAGGAGCGAGCCATGGCTTCCTTACTCACCCCGAACTCGCCTGCCATGGCGATTATGCCCTCGAGGCTCGATCCGGACTGACCTATGCCCGTCCTCACTCGCTCCGGCGGCATCAATAAGTGCGCCGCGAAGCGATTTGCCTCGGCTTCGATCCGCCGTCGCCGGTCCCGATCCTTAGGATCCGGCAGATGGAAATCGTCGAGAGAGCATTCAAGGGGACGTCCCCGGACCGGGAGGTGCGTCGGTATCAGGAAATGCCCGAGCTCATGGGCGATGGAATAGCGCCGACGCTTCGGCGGCCTATCCTTCGCCAGCAATATAGCGCCGCTGGCCTTTAGGTCGTCCATGACCAAAGCGGCCTCGAAACCTTGCGTCTCCAGCTCAGTAATCGACTGGATGTCGAGGCAAGCGCAGAGCTCCTCGAGCGGCAGCTTGGGCGGGAGGCCGGGCTCAAGCTCGTGAATCCGAGCTGCTAACGCCGCCGGTGAGCCGACACCGTCGAGATCGAGGCGACTGATCTTCAACCGGCGCCCTTCGCCCCACGACGTTTCATCTGCTCCATCAGCGCAGCGATGGTGCCTCGGTCCCGGTCATCGAGCTGTTTGAGATCTTTGAACATGGCGATCATCGCCGGGTCTTCGCCCGGCGCATCCGGATCCTCACCGACCAAAGCCGCGACCCGAACCCGAAACAAGTCCGCGAGCTTCAGCACCAGCTCCATGGATGGATTGTCCGAGAGACCTTTCTCCAAGTTCCAGACGTGGGCCTTCGAAATGCCGACCCTGTCCGCGACATCTTGGAGGGAAAGACGATTTGCGATGCGTAGCTCATGGAGCCGTCGGGAGAAACTCACTTGGACCTCGTTCAACTGCGGTAGCACGCCAGCATACGCCCAGGATTACACAGGCAAGCGTTCAACGTAGTATTACGCTGACGTACACAGGAGTGGTCGTGATGAGGTGGGGTCAGCTGGTCGAGAAGAGGTTTCGTCGCTGCGGCCCTACGCTGGCAACGCGCGCACGCATTCGAGGAAGCAGATCAAGCAGATCGCGTCGTCGATCGAGAGGTTCGGGTTCACGAACCCTGTCCTCATTTCCGACGAGGGAGAAATCGTCTCCGGGCACGGCCGTGTTGAGGCGGCCAAGCTTCTCGGGATGAAAGCAGTTCCAACGCTTGCCCTGTCGCATCTCACGGCGGCCGAGCGCCGCGCCTACGTCTTGGCCGATAACAAGCTGGCGCTGAATGCAGGTTGGGACAAACAGATCCTGGGCGATCGAGTTGCAAGCGCTCGTCGATCTCGACTTCGATCTAGAGCTCACGGGCTTCAGCCTGGCGGAGGTCGACTTCATTTTGGACGAGGCTGGTGAAGCCGATCCCGACGGCATCGATGCTGCCGAGGACGCGGTTCCGGCCATAACCGGCCCGCCCGTGAGCAGGCACGGTGATCTCTGGTTGCTCGGGCGACATCGCCTGCTTTGCGGCGACACACGCAGCTTGTCTGACATGGACGCGCTTATGGCTGGCGCGCGTGCAGATCTCGTGTTCACGGATCCGCCGTACAATGTGGCGATCGACGGAAACGTCTGCGGCCTTGGCTCAGTAAAGCATCGCGAATTCGCGTTCGCGTCTGGCGAGATGAGTGAGCCGCAGTTCACCGCCTTCCTGGCTCAGACGCTCGGCAATCTCGGCAGGGTGATGCGCGACGGTGCGATCGCCTACGTCTGCATGGACTGGCGCCACATGGGCGAACTGCTCACGGCCGGATCAGCTGCCTTCACAGAGCTCAAGAACCTGGTCGTCTGGAATAAGACGAACGGCGGCATGGGCGCCTTTTATCGTTCGAAGCACGAACTGGTCTTCGTCTTCAAGCAAGGACGGGCAGAGCACACCAACAGCTTCGGCCTCGGAGAGACTGGCCGATACCGCACCAACGTATGGGATTATGCAGGCATTAGCTCGATCGGCGCCAGCCGGTCTGAGGAACTCGCCATGCACCCGACAGTGAAGCCGGTCGCGCTCATCGCCGACGCCATTCGCGACTGCTCACGTCGCGGCGAGACCGTGCTCGATGGGTTCGGTGGCTCCGGCTCAACCTTGATCGCAGCCGAGAAGACGGGTCGGTCCGCCCGGCTTATCGAATTTGATCCGATCTACTGTGACACGATCATCAGGCGTTGGGAACATTACACCGGCAAGCGGGCGACGTTGAACGGGAGTGGCGCCTATCTTGACGTGGTTTCTGACGAGCGGCTCGGTCTTGATCTGGAGGCGGCAGAATGAGCCGGTCGGCGCGGCGGGTGTCTCCTGGCGGCACGGACGAAAGCAATAACCCGGCTCCTTACGATGTGGGCTACGCCAAGCCGCCGGCTCAGCACCGATTCCAGAAAGGACAGTCGGGCAATCCCAAAGGGAGGCCGAAGCGTTCAAAGAACACCGTGCCGACGTGCGACAGCCTCGATTTCGGAACCCAGCCGGCCAACCGGATGCTGCTCGAGGAGGCTTACCGGACCATTGCCGTTCGGGAAGGCGAGAAGGTGATCGAGATGCCGGTTATCAAAGCCGTATTCCGCGCCCTTGGCGTCTCCGCCATGAAGGGCAACCGTCTCGCCCAATCGGCGATGGCCGAGCTCGTTCGGGGCATCGAAGAGGAGGACCGGCGTCTTCGGGTGGATCATTTGGCTTCAGGACCGATGCTATAAGAAGCTGCCGACTTCTACGGGAGACGAAGCATGACCGCCAGCAGACCACGGCTCTCCCGGGCAACTCAATCAGCACTCGCACAAGTTAGCGGATCCAGCGTCGTGGTCGCCGCTGTCAAAACGTTCACTTTGCAGGACGCCGAGACGCTTGGGCATCTCGGGTTGTCGATTGAACGTGGCCGGATCACCACGGTTGATCCTGCACCGCCATCGCGGGCTGGCGGCGCGTTCGCCGAGCGCAATCTGGACGGCTGGCAGCTTAAGCGGAAGGATCTGCCCAAGGAGCTTCGGGAGATATCGCATTCGGCGCCGAGCTGGAACGGCAGCGGCTCTCATCTGGTCCACCGGACAGTCGAGGCTTATCCACTCGAATACCATCCCGCGAAGCTCCTTACGATCTCGGCGACAATTCTTGAGCACCTGCGTGACGCCGCTATTGTTCGGTTCCGGGTTGATGAGCCTCTTCGGCGCGACGCAGCGAATTTCGCCGAAGACCTCACGTTTAATCTGAAGCTCCTCAGCGAAGCGGTCGGAGAGGCGCAGGTGTTCGACGCCGACCTTAATGATGACGCGTATGCCAAGATCCAGCACGTCGATTGGGAATTGCTGCCGCCCGGTTCTGCGGATCGTGTCTTGGAGCGGCTGTCGAACAAAAAAGGGGTGAGTGGTGAGCGTCTGGCCGTTGCCGCTCATCGGCTTCGTGTTCTCGACGGTCTCAACCACGACGGCTTTATCCTCGGCTCGGGCAGGTTCGCGCGCTACTTCGGAGCAAGGTTCGGGAGTAAGCTCGTCGCACTTGAAAACCTGGAATACGGAAATGCTCTCTACGTCTTCGAAGAGGACTGGGAGCAGCTCACGCAGTGCAGCCGGACCGAGCTTATCAAACGCCGCGATCCAACTGTGCATCGCGTGCCGCATATACCGGGCTGGGCCTCGGCACTCCGGAAGCTACTTCGCTCGCGCTAAAGCGGCCAAGTCCAGGGTTCACGGATGTCTGCTCTCGACCCAACGCAGACATTCGCTCCATCAACGAGCCTCTGCCGCCAAGCTACTCTTTGATGTCGACGGCCTCACCAAACGTGAGCGTCAAAACCTTCGCACCGTGTTCATCCATCACATCGATCCAATGTGAGAGCATAATGTAGCCGTGCCTTACCTGCTCTGCGATGAGGTCGCGAGCGCCCCTCAAGGCTTGCAGGCGAGCAGCGTCGAGGTTGGGGAGCTCCACTCCCTCTTCGTCCTCAGCAATGATGTCGTCGTAAACATTGAAGAAGAACCGTGGCACAAGCTGCTCCCTTCCGGAAAGGCGGGAGCGCGGCGGTCTCTCAGCCCGTCGAGGCCCAAGGATTGCTCGACGATGTTCCATATCTATCATGGGTTAAGACGAATTGAAACATCTAAATAAAACATAGAGTTAGGCAGTTTCACATAACCGTGCTACACTCCCTACATCGTTGGCTTAGCCTGGCTTACTAGCGACTGAGAGTTTCGAGCTCCCGCCACAAGTGGAGCACCCTCATGTCCGACACATCTCCCCTCGCGCCGATGCTCCGGAAGCTGGAATATTGGGCTACCTTCTCGGACAGTGACCGAGAGGCGCTGCTTGCTCTTCCCTACACCCTCAAAACTTTCGAACCTGCGGGGATGGTCGTTCGGGAGGGGGACAAGCCGACCCATTCCTGCCTGCTGAGGTCTGGCTACCTCTACCGGCACAAGATTGTCGCCGATGGTGCGCGGCAGATCCTTGCGCTGCACATGTCGGGAGACATGGTCGACCTCCAGAACTCCCTGCTGCGCCTGGCGGATCACAATGTGCAGGCTTTGACCCGGGCCGAAGTGGCCTACATCCCTCGCGAAGCGGTCCAGGAGATTGCCTTTGCGCGCCCATCCATCGGGATGGCGATGTGGCACGACACGCTGGTCGACGGCTCCGTCTTTCGGGAATGGATCGCCAATGTTGGGCGGCGGGATGCGCGCACGCGGCTGGCGCACCTCCTATGCGAGTTTGCGCTTCGCCTGGAAGCTGCGGGCCTCGGCGAGCACGGCAAGTGGGATCTGCCGATGACGCAGGAGCAACTCGCCGACGCGACGGGCCTTACGCCGGTTCACGTCAACCGGACCCTCAAGGCATTGGACGCGAGCCGCCTGATCGTGAGGAGCAAGCGCTCGGTAACGGTTGCGGACTGGAAGGCGCTTGCGGCGGCCGGAGACTTCCAGAGCAGCTACCTGCACATGCCGGAGCATAAGCTCGGGCTCGTGCAGTAAGAACCGCGTGTCGGCGAATGTCCGCTTTCCACCCATTGCTGACATTCAGCCGAGTACCCCGAGCCCGATCAGGAGAAGGAGAAATAGGCTGCTAGTAACGCTGGCAAAGATCAGCAGCATGAAAGCTCGCCAAAGCGCGCTTGAACGCGACAGCCGGTATGCCCCCCTCAGTTGACGGTACATGTGCAAAGGCGGCAGCAAGAGGATCAGAGACTGTAGCAAACCGCCACCCAAGCCTATCGCCCACAGCAGGACGAGCACAATGCCCAGCATGCTCATGAAAGCGACGGAATAGGTGACGAAGACCAAGTGGTCGTATGCGCCGTATTCAGTGCGGTAGGCGCGTCGGTGGATAAACAGCAACCAAACAAATGGCATGGAAAGTGGAATCAGCGCCCAGGAGAACTTGTAAGCGTTAGT
>NZ_CADCWD010000082.1:0-287 GCF_902806315.1 uncultured Sphingosinicella sp. | reverse complement strand
GGGTTTGCGACTGGCCTTGTCCACGCCCTTGTCCAATCTCTCCCAACCGGTTCTACCAATGTCTTCGAAAACCGGTCGACTGGACGGCAATCCGCCTGCCGCGGCAAAGAGCTCTCTCGATCGCCTCACCGTCTTGAGACTCTCATCTAAAGAGGCAGTGCTCCCCCCTTCTATCACTAGTCGTCTGCGCCGTTCCTCAAGAGCAGCTAACTCTTTGTCCAGCTTCAGAACCCCGGCAGCCGCGTCTCCCTTTTCACCTATGCCAATCAAAGGAGCGCTCATTACGC
>NZ_CADCWD010000081.1 GCF_902806315.1 uncultured Sphingosinicella sp. | reverse complement strand
CGAGGGCCTCAGATTCCGCGGCAATTACTCGCGCGCGGTTCGCGCCCCCAATATCAACGAGCTGTTCTCCCCGGTGAACACGACGTTGACCAACCTTGGCGTCGACCCCTGCGCAACCTTCAATACCGCAGGCGCAGTGCTTCCCGGACGTCCTGCGGGCGGACCGACCGGCGAATTGCGCGCCGTCTGTCTTGCCCAGGGTGCTACTGCCGGCAACGTCAACATGATCGCCGAACCGATTTCGGGGCAGGTGCTCTCCACCGGCGGCGGCAACCTCAACATTCGGCCCGAAACCTCGGACAGCTACACGGTCGGCGTTGTTCTCCAGCCCAGGTTCTTCAGCGGCTTCACTGCCTCGATCGACTATTACAATATCACGGTCGAGGACGCGATCACGACACCGACGCCAGGTGACGCGATTGCCGCTTGCTTCGGAACCGATGTGTTCAATCCCCCGGCGGGCTCCTCGACGAACCCGGCCTGCACGGCGATCAACCGCGATCCGCTCACGGGCGGCCTGAGCGGCGATCCGAACACGTCCACCGGCCTTCCGCTCTCCCTTTCCAACGCGGGAACGCTGGAAACCGACGGCATCGACGTCATCCTGAACTATCGGACCGATCTGACCGAAGCCGTCGCGCTGTCCTTGAGCTTCAACGGCAACTACACGTTCAACTCGAAGTTCAACGCGTTCGTGCTCAATCCGGAGTCGATCAACCGCGAGTGCACCGGCTTCGTCAGCAGCAATTGCGGATCGCTGCAGCCGGAATACCAGTTCTCGCAGCGCACGACCCTGACGTTCGACGACAATATCGATGTTTCGCTTCTGTGGCGGCACATCAGCGGCTTCGAGCAGGAGCCGCTCGACGTTGAAGCATCGGGGCCGTTCTTCAGCGGGACCATTCCGACGACCGTGCTCGGCGTCGGAGGCCAAGAGGAGAACTTCGGGCGGATCGACTCGCGCAACTATTTCGACCTGGCGTTCCGCTTCGGTGTTACCGAGAACTTCGTGTTCACGTTCACCGTTCAGAACCTGCTCGACAGCGAGCCGCCGATCACCGGCAACAATGCCGGCTCGACGACCTTCAACAGCGGCAACACCTTCCCGTCGACTTACGACGCACTGGGACGCCGCTACGCCGTGCAAGCGCGCATCAACTTCTAAACGTCGGTTTAGCGGTTCAATTCTGGGGCGGGCCTTCGGGTCCGCCCTTTTTTTTACGCTGACAGGACTGGGCCAGGCGAGAGTTCGACGCCGGCATTGGCCGCTACCGAGCGTGCCCAAATCTCGACCTTCTCGAGTTCGTCGCCATAGGCGAGGCGGGCATCAGCCTGGTCACGATCGCGCTGGCCCGCTGTGAATGAGCCGCCAGACTTGCTGTCTCGGCGAACGGCGGGATGATCGGCGATTGCCGATGACTCGATCGAGAGTTCGAAGTGCAGGGCTGCCTCCGCGGCGACGACGGCCGGCGCGTTCGTCAGGCGATCGCTGTCGAGCACTACCACCCGACCGGGAAAGCGTTTGGCCAGCTGCGCGAAGAGTGCGTGCTGAGCGAGCCAGCCGACCGCCGCCACTTGAAGGTCGGACTGGCGGAAGTAGTCGCCCGGCTCAAATCCGAGATGGACCAGGCCGTCTCGGAGCTGACCTTCGAGCAACTCGCGCACCCACAGGCGGCACCAGAGCCCCTTGCGCGCAACCGATGCGAGGAAGACCGGCAGTGGCGCGTAGAGGAGGATCGCCTTGGCCGTGGGTCGCAGCGTGAGCATCGCTGCTGCGAGCGGATTGAGAACGTTGGAAGGTTTGACCACAACCGCCTCGCCGGGTTCAAACGGACGGGCGAGCTGACGGAGCACGTCGGCAAGCACACGGCCATACGCGCCGGGCTCCGCGCCACGCCGGCGCCAGCCGACAAGATCGTTCAGCACCACCGGCTCCGACAGGCCCATCGCCCGGCCGGGCACGTCGAGTGCACGCACGAGCATCGTCGAGGCGCAAAAAGCCGAGTGGAAGATGAAGTGCAGCGTACCATCGGGTGTCGCACCGGCGGCGGAGGCGCGTGCCAGAACATTCAGCAGGCTCGCCTCGCCAAGACACTCATCAGTGAGGAAGGGCACCTCGGCGTGCCGCGATCGCGGCACATGGCGGAAGTGAAATGCATCCTGGATCGGGTCGTAACGATGCGCCAGCCATTCGGCGTCGCGAAGGATCGTCGAGGCGGGAGCAGGCATGCCGCGCAACCTTGCCGAGGGCGCCCGCCGATGGCAAGTGTCGGGCCATGAGGGTTCCGCAAGCTGATGCTGCCGACTTCAACAGCCGCGGCATGGCGGCGCTGAAGTTGGGTGACCATATCAATGCCGCTCGACTCTTCGAGAGTGCCGCTGCATTGGATCCCAAGGCTGCAGCCTTGTGGCGGAATGCGGCCACCGCGTATCGGGCGATGGACGATGCCCAGGGGGAGCGCCGCGCGCTTGAAGGTGCGCTCGGGGCAGATCAACGCGACTTCCTTGCCTGGCTGCGCAAGGCCGAACTTCACCAGCGATTCGAGCAAGAGGCGGAGGCGCTCGCCGCCTGGCAGGCGGCGCTGGCCCTTGCCGATCAGGCCGAGAGGCTGCCCGAAGCTTTGACGGGACCGCTTGCTGCCGGGCGGACGTTCGTTGCGGGCGCCAAAGCCAGGATCCGCGCCGCCGCGGACGCTGCTTTGGCTGAAGTCGGGACCGGCCTGAACGAAGGCGAAGCCCGTCGCCTCCGAGCCATGATCGAGCATGCGCACGGCGCTCGTCCGATCTACCTCAACCAATGCGCAGGGCTGCACTATCCGTTTCTTCCGGCAGACGAATTCTTCGATCGCGCGCACTTCCCATGGTTGGCCGATTTCGAGGCGAGTGCGCCCGCGATCCGGGCGGAGCTCGAGGCCTTGCTGGCCGGCCCCGGCGATGCGCTGCGACCTTATGTGAGGATGGACAAGGGCACTCCGGACAACCTCTGGTCCGGGCTCGACAATTCGCTGGCGTGGGGCGCCTGCTTCCTCTGGGAATATGGCGAGGCGAACGGGCCGGTGATCGAGCGCTGCCCGTTGACGGCCGCCGCGCTCGCCGCGATCCCGGGAGCGGCGATCCCCGAGCGAGCGCCGAACGCCTTCTTTTCGCTGCTCAGGCCTCGCACACGGATCCCGGCGCATACGGGCGTGACCAACACGCGCGCGATCATCCACCTTCCGCTGATCGTGCCGCGGGGCTGCGGGTTTCGAGTGGGCGGCGAGACGCGCGAGTGGGTAGAGGGGACGGCCTTCGCGTTCGACGACACGATCGAGCATGAGGCATGGAACGACAGTGATGAGCTGCGGGCGGTCCTGATCTGCGATGTCTGGAACCCTCACCTCAGCGAGCGGGAGCGCGAGGCGATCCTCGCTTATTATGCCGCCGCCGATGCTACCGGCTTCAACCCGGCGAGGACTGGAGACTAGGTCTCGACTAAACGGCTTCGTTGTAAGATAGTCGGCCGACAATCAGGGGAGCCGTTATGATGATTTCTGCCTTATTCATTGCGATGCTTGCGCCCGGGACGACGGCTCCGGCTCCCCGCCAGCCCGACAAAGTCATTTGCAAGCGGTTCGAAGTGACCGGTTCGGCTGTGAAGAAGGAAAAGATCTGCCACACCCGGGCCGATTGGGCGAAAATCAAGGAGAGCACCCAAAATCAGTGGAGCGCTCTTCAGGGCACGTTGGGCAGCACCAGAGGCAACTGAGCTAAGCTCTCGACTAAACGCCTTTTTTGTAGGATAATGCGCTGCCAATCAGGAGAGGCGCCATGATGATTTCCTCCATGATCCTTGCCATGCTTGCGTCCGGGACGGCCGCCACGGCCCCCAAGCCAGCGGACCAAGTCGTCTGCAGACGGTTTGCGGAGACTGGATCCCTCGTGAAGAAGCGCCGTGTTTGCTACACCCGGGCGCAATGGGCGAAGATGAACGAGCGTACTCAGGACGCCGCCCGCCAGTTCGTCGATGAAAACCGGAGCGTTGTGTCCGGCAATTGATGGCGGCGGGCGCCCGTCGAGCTTCAGAACCTCGACCCTCTTCACGCCGCCTGTTGCGTCTGTAACCCTTCGCGCGCTTCCAGCGTCAGCGCGCCCTCACCCTCGTCCACGGAAACCGTGGTGCCGTCCGGGATCTCGCCTCTGAGGATCGCGTCGGCGAGGGGGTCCTGGAGGTATTTCTGGACTGCGCGCTTTAGGGGCCTGGCGCCGTAGACCGGGTCGTAGCCGACGCGGCCGAGCCAGGCGCGGGCGCCATCGCTGAGTTCCAGGCGGATCTTGCGGTCGGCGAGGAGCTTGCCGACGCGGGCGACCTGGATATCCACGATCGGACCCATATGCTCGTGGCCGAGGCGGTGGAAGAGGATGATTTCGTCCAGCCTGTTCAGGAATTCCGGCCGGAAATGGCCGCGCACCACCTCCATCACCTGCGGCTCGACCTTCTCCACATCCTCATCGTCGGTAAGGCTCGTCAGATACTGGCTGCCGAGGTTCGAGGTCAGGATGATGATCGTGTTGGTGAAGTCGACCGTGCGGCCCTGGCCGTCGGTGAGGCGGCCATCGTCCAGCACCTGAAGGAGGACGTTGAACACGTCGCCATGCGCCTTTTCCACCTCGTCGAAGAGGATCACCTGATAGGGCCGACGCCGGACGGCTTCGGTGAGCACGCCGCCTTCCTCATAGCCGACATAGCCGGGAGGCGCGCCGATCAGGCGGGCGACGCTGTGCTTCTCCATGAACTCCGACATGTCGATGCGGACCATCGCCTGGGGATCGTCGAACAGGAATTCGGCCAGTGACTTGGTGAGCTCGGTCTTGCCGACACCGGTCGGGCCGAGGAACAGGAACGAGCCCATCGGCCGGTTCGGGTCCTGAAGACCGGCGCGGGCGCGGCGGATTGCGCGGCTCACGGCGGCGACGGCGGCCTGCTGGCCGATCACCCGGCGGCCGATCATCTGCTCCATCTGCAACAGCTTCTCGCGCTCGCCTTCGAGCATCTTGTCGACGGGGATGCCGGTCCAGCGCGAGACCACGCCGGCAATGTCCTCGCCGGTCACCTCCTCGCGCAGCATGGCGGTGGCGCTGGTCGCCTGCGCCTCGGCCAGCTCGCGTTCGAGCTGGGGGAGGCGGCCGTATTGGAGCTCGCCGGCCTTGGCGAGGTCGCCTGCGCGCTGCGCCTGTTCCAGCTCCAGCCGGGTGGCGTCGAGCTGCTCCTTGATCTTCGACTCGGCGGCGATCTTCTCCTTTTCGCCTTGCCAGCGCCCGGTGAGTTCGGCGGACTGCTGCTCCAGGTTGGCAAGCTCCTCCTCCAGGGCGGAGAGGCGATCCTTTGAGGCGCGGTCAGTCTCCTTCTTCAACGCTTCGCGCTCGATCTTGAGCTGGATGATGCGCCGATCGAGATTCTCGATCTCCTCGGGCTTCGACTCCACCTCCATGCGCAGGCGCGAGGCGGCCTCATCCATCAGGTCTATCGCCTTGTCCGGCAGGAAGCGGTCGGTGATGTAGCGATTGCTCAGCGTTGCCGCGGAGACGATCGCTCCGTCGGTGATGCGGACGCCGTGGTGGAGCTCGTATTTCTCCTTGAGGCCGCGCAGGATGGAGATCGTGTCCTCGACCGTGGGCTCGCCGACGAAGACGGGCTGGAAGCGCCGCTGCAGCGCCGGGTCCTTCTCGACGTGCTTGCGATATTCATCGAGAGTGGTGGCGCCGATGCAATGCAGCTCGCCGCGGGCGAGCGCGGGTTTGAGCAGGTTGGAGGCGTCCATCGCCCCCTCGCTCTTCCCCGCGCCGATCAGCGTGTGCATCTCGTCTATGAAGAGGATGATGTCGCCTTCGCCTTGCTTCACCTCGTCGAGCACGCCTTTGAGGCGCTCCTCGAACTCGCCGCGATATTTGGCGCCCGCGATCAGCGCGCCCATGTCGAGCGCCATTACCGTGCGGTCCTTGATGCCGTCGGGCACGTCGCCATTGGCGATGCGCAGCGCGAGGCCTTCGGCGATCGCGGTCTTGCCGACGCCGGGCTCGCCGATCAGCACGGGATTGTTCTTGGTGCGGCGGGCGAGCACCTGGATCGTGCGGCGGATCTCCTCGTCGCGGCCGATGACAGGGTCGAGCTTGCCGGCGCGCGCGGCTTCTGTGAGGTCGCGCGCGAACTTCTTGAGCGCGTCGTAGCGGTCTTCGGCGGACTGGGTGTCCGCGGTGCGGCCGCCGCGAAGCTGATTGATCGCGGCATTGAGCGCGTCAGGCTTCAGGCCCGCATCGGCGAGCGCTTTGCCCGCGGACGTGGTGGTGGCGAGCGTCAGCGCGAGCAGCATGCGCTCGACCGTGACGTAGCTGTCGCTAGCCTTTTGGGCGACCTGCTCGGCCTGGTCGAGGACGCGCAGGGTCTCGCCGTCAAGGCCGGGCGCTGCATTGGCGCCGCTGCCGCTGACGGCCGGAATTTTGGCGAGGGCTTCGTCCGTCTGGCGGCGTGCCGCCTCGGCGCTGCCGCCGGCGCGGGCGATGAGGCCCGCGGCCATGCCCTGCTCGTCCTCGAGCAATGCCTTGAGCAAATGGATCGGCTGAATGCGCTGGTGGTTCATGCGAAGCGCGACGGTCTGCGCCGACTGCAGGAACCCGCGCGCGCGATCGGTGAATTTCTCCAGGTTCATAGACCACTCCTTTGGGGAGCAATGTAGTGTTGCATTTCAGCAACACAAGGGGTGGTTGGCAGGTCGGGGCCGAAGGTCACGAGTGGCACGACTGAGACGACTTCCACATGGAATCGCGGGGGTGGCCGGTTCCGCACAGAGGTTCTTTCAGGCGAGTCGAAGGAGAGGCGAGCGCGCTGAGTCACCGGGCTACGCTGACAGATGCCCGGGGCTATAGGAAAGCGCTTTTTCTGAAATTTACGGCGTCTCAGCCCAGCTTGAGACTCAGAACCCCCTCACCCCCAACCTCTCCCCGCTGGGGTGAGGGAGTTAGCTTACCGTACGGTCCGTGTCGCCTTGGGCTGATTGCCGCCGACTGCCTGGCCGAAGAAGCTGTCGCTGTACCAGCGCGGCGCCTCGGGCGCCTCGGCGATCTCGCGGGCGATCAGGTAGTTGATGCGGGCGAACTTGGCGGCGGCGTTCCAGTTGAAGGGGAGGTCGGGCTGGTCGCTGGGCTTGTGGTAATGAGTGGCGAGGAAGTCCTTGAAGCGCTGGGCGCCTTCACCGCCGAAGCCGGTCATCAGGAATACGGACGGCACCCCCGCCTGGACGAAGCGATAATGGTCGGAGCGGGTGAAGAGGCCCTCCTGCGGCAGCGGATCGGGCGTCAGCGTGACATTGGCCTGGGCGACGGCGCGCTCGACGATCGGGCCGAGGGTCGAATGGTTGGAGCCGAAAGCGATCAGATCGCTGAAGTCGTAGAGCAGGACCGGCATGTCGAGGTTGACGACGCCGACCACCTTGCCGCCGGTCACAACCGGGTTGCGGGCGAGATATTCGGAGCCGAGCAGGCCCTTCTCCTCGCCCGTGACGGCGGCGAGCAGGATGGAGCGGCGGGAGCGATTGCCCGACGCCATCATCGCCTTGGCGACCTCGATCAAAGTCGCGGTGCCGGTCGCATTGTCCATCGCGCCATTGTAGATATTGTCGCCCGTGGCGCTCGGATCGACGCCCTCATGATCGAGATGCGCCATAAGCAGGACATATTCGTTCGCGAGCGCCGGGTCCGAGCCCGGGATCATCCCGATGACGTTGGGGCTGGTGGTGCGGCCGATCTCGCTCTGGCGCTCGAAGCGAAGGCTGGGCTTCAGCGCGAAGCCTTTGGGCTTCCCGCCCTCGCGCGCGGCTTCGTCGAGGATCGCTGAGAGCGGGCGGCGGGCGCCGGCGAACAAAGCCTCGGCGGCGGGAGTGTCGAGGGTGCCGGCGACGCGGATGCCGGGCGCGCGCTGGAAGGCGCTGCCGTCGCGGCCGACCCAGGCGAAGCTCGGCTCGCGAAGGCCAGCGATGCGGCGTGCCCAGGGCGTCGTCGTGGAGGCCTGGCGCGTGAGGATCGTTATCATGCCGATCGCGCCGCGCTTTTCCGCCATGCGCGCCTTCTCGGCGTTGAGATGCGCGCCCATCTCGCTCTGGGTTCCAAGCGGCGAGCCGCTGAGGACCGCGACGACCTTTCCGCGCACGTCGAGGCCGCGATAATCGTTGAAGCCGCGCGAGGGCATGTCGATGCCGTAGCCGGCGAACACTACGGGCGCTTCGACATTCTGGTTGGCCTCGACCGTGCTCGGATAGACCAGCACTTCCTGGCCGCTGGTGAAGGTGCGTCCGCCGATCGTTACGCGGGCGGGCTGCGCGGTCTGGCGGGCGACGATGAAGGGGACCTGCTGGTACCAGCTGCCGTTCGCCCCCGGCCTCACGCCCAGCGCCTGGAACTGGGTGGCGACATATTTGGCGGCGATGTCGTAGCCGCGCGAGCCTGTGTCACGGCCTTCCAGCAGGTCATCGGCGAGGAAGTCGACATGGCCCCGAAAGGCTTCGGGGCTGAAGACCGGGCCTGCCTCCTGCTGCGCGGACGAGGCGGCCGGAAGGGTGAGAGCGGCGGCGGCGAGAAGGGGCAAGAAACGCATCGGCGGCTTTATCCCGTATGAAAGGTCCCCGCACGCCTAGCGCGGCCGGCGGCGTTTAGGAAGCGGCGCGGGGCGGTGGATGCGGCGTTCGTTAACCCGAATTTCCCGTTCATTTTCAGGACATGCAACCGATCCAGACTATCACTCGTTAAGCATTCCAAATCGAGTTCATGAGGTAATCGAAATGTCAGCGAGTGTTTTGGAAGCGCGTGGCGGATGCATCATCCCGACTGCCGAGAGGCGGGGCTACCATATCGTGTATCGCGAGCATGAGACCAATCACTGCCCGGGTTGTGGCCACACCCATTGGTATATCGGCCGCATGATGGCGGAGTGCGCCTTCTGCACCACGGCCCTGCCGCTGGAGAGCGCGCCGCTGGTTGCGGGCGGAGCGACGGTCCGCACGATCCGCGGGCCCGTCTACGGCGATCCGGAGCGGGCCTTCGCCGCCTAACTGACAACCGAGCTGGGGCGGGTGCGCTAAACTGCTGCACCGCCCCGACACGCCGGCCCCGAATTACGCGAGGGGCCGGCGTAATTGTGTCAGGCCAAAGTGGTACTTTGGCCTGGGCTAATCTTCCCAGCCGTCATGCCCGCGAAAGCGGGGATCCCGCTTTCTTCTTGATCCACAAGGCAGCGGGATTCTCGCTTTCGCGGGAATGACGAGTTTGGGGGTTACGGCCTTCTGCGTGTCGGAACGAGGGCGTTGCATAGGTCGACGCCGCCGGCGGGGACGTTGAAGAAGGTGCCGCCGCGATTGGCCCGGCCGGTTATGTAGGCGCTGAAGGCTGCGGTGTCGGTGCGCATCACCTGATAGGCCGGGCGCTCGGCCGCCGGGATATCCGCGGCGAGGCGGATGCGGGCGATGGGGACGTGCTGCTTCGGGTCCTTGATGAAGCCAAGAGCTTCGGTGCCACGCGGATGCGCCGTCATTTTTTCCATGCCTTCCAGGACGCGGCCGACCAAAGCGATGTTGCGGTCGAGGTGGCGCGGCGCGTGGCCGATGGTGGCGTAAAGCTCGCCGCCCGTGCCGGTGTCGGGCGAGAGGTCGCGGCCGGCGCCGACCATGCCGTAGCAATGGGCGAGCCAGGCGCGGCCGCTTTCGGGATCGTAGCCGACCGGCCAGCCGCCGGCATGTCCGACCATCGGTGCATAGCTGTCCGGAAAGCCGAGCGGGCGCAGGGCGAGGCCGGTTATGGGCCGGTGGTATTCGGCCGGCGGGAGCTTGGCGACGCCGGTGGGGTGCGGCTTTTCGCTCTCGTTCAGGCCCCATTGGACGACGTAATTTTCCTGGATGCGGTAGATGCTCGCGCCGGTCCACCAGCCGCCGCGGGCGAGCGCGCGGATATTGGCGACGTGCACGGGGGCGAAGTCGGGCGCGAGCTCGATCGCCACTCGGCTGCCGTCGCGCAGGTCCATGATCATGAGGTTTTCGGGATCGACGTCGCGCCAGTCCTGGGCGGCGGCGTTCTTGATGATGTCGGAGGGTTCCGTCGCACCCTGGATCGGAGCGGGGCGCCAGCGGGCGAGGTTGTTCTCGGCCGGACCGTTCTGCTGGGCGGCGCAAGAGGTGAGGGCGGCCGCGGCCGCCAGCCCCAGGATCGTGCGCATCTTCATCCTCCCTGTTTTGCCTCGATGCATATCGGCTCGGCCCAAGCCTTTCCAGATGCTTGCGCAACGGCGTTGGGGCGGGCAACACCCTCGCCATGAGGGATGCGAGGGCAAGCGCGACGATCCGGGGCAAGGCCCCGCTCTCGGCCGCCGCCGGCTATGGTCTGGCGCTGCTGTTCGCCTTGCTCGCGATCGGGCTGAGGCTCGTGCTCGACGATTATCTCAGCGGCGTCCAGTTCATCACCTATTTCCCGGCGGTGATCGCCGCCGCCTATCTGGGCGGCGTGGCGCCGGGCTTGTTCTGCGGCGTGTTTTGCGGGTTGGCGAGCTGGTTTTTGCTGATCCCGCCATTCTACTCCTTCAGGATCGTCGATCCGGCGCACGGCTACACGATCGCGCTCTATGCCGCGGTTGTGGCCGCCATTGCGCTGCTGGTCGGGCGGTTGCGGGAGATCCGCCAGACGCTGGCGTCGACCGAGCGGCGGCTGAATGCGGTGCTCGACAATGCCAGCGTCGCGGTGTTCCTGCTGGGGGAGGAGCATCACTGCACCTACATGAACGCGGCCGCGGAGACGCTGACGGGCTACAGCTTCGAGGAGGTGCAAGGGCGGCTGCTGCACGATCTCATCCATCACAGCCGGCCGGACGGATCGACCTATCCGATCGAGGACTGCCCGATCGGCCTGGCGCTCGGGCGCGGAGAGCGGCAGCAGGGGGAGGATGCGTTCATCCGAAAGGATGGAAGCTTCTATCCGGTCGCCTACACGGCAAGCCCGATCCACGACGCGCAGCTGAACATGGTCGGGACCGTGCTCGAGGTGCGCGACATCAGCGTGGAGAAGAGGGCGGAGGATCATCAGCGGCTGCTGATCAACGAGCTCAATCACCGGGTGAAGAATACGCTGGCCATCGTGCAGAGCGTGGCGATGCAGACCTTCGGCTCCACCGACAGCGCGGCCAGGCAGGCGTTCGAAGGGCGTCTCGACGCGCTTGCGGGCGCGCACAACCTGCTGACCGAGCGGAGCTGGGAGGCGGCGTCACTGACGCAGGTGGTCGAGCAGACGCTCGGCCGGGGCTGCGGAGCCGATCCGACGCGGATCGAAACGCAGGGACCCGATCTCGCGCTCGCACCGCGAACCGCCGTATCGATCGCGATGGCGCTTCACGAGCTTTGCACGAACGCGATGAAATATGGGGCCATGTCCGGCCCTGGAGGCAAAGTGTCGGTGCGCTGGAGCATCGAGGAGCGAGGCGGCGAGCAGAGGCTGCGGCTGACCTGGGAGGAGAGCGGAGGGCCGGCAGTCGGCGAACCGGCGCGTCGCGGCTTCGGCACGCGGATGATCGAGCGTGGGCTCGCGGCTGAACTGGGCGGCACCGCGCGGATCGAGTTCGCGCCCGGCGGCGTCATCTGCCGTGTCGACGCCCCGCTCCCCCAGCCGGAGTGACGATCAGGCGTTTTGCGGAGTGTGGACCGGCTTCCAGCTCTTGGTGACGAGCACGCGGTCGCCGAGCTTGGCGTTGGCGAAGAGCGTGGCGGCGAAGCCTTCGGGCACACCGATGCAGCCGTGGGTCGCGGCCGAGGCGTCGACCTCGCTTTCGTGGATCGCAATGCCCGTCCAGGTGAGGCGCAGCATATAGGGCATGCGCGCGTCGTAGAGGTTGGAGACGTGGTCCTTGCTCTTCTGCAGGATCGGGAAGACGCCGAGCGGAGTCGGCTTGTCGGTGTCGCCCTGGATGATGAACGAGCGGCCGATCTCGATGCCGCCGCGATAGACGTAGATGAGCTGGTCGGTGAGGTCGACGACGACGGTCATCCGACCGGCGGGAACGCCCTCGTCGTTCCAGGCGAATTCGCGCGGCTCGAGCGGGCGGTCGAGACCCAGAACGCCATTGACGGGAAAGCCGCGGACGGGTTCGACCATCGCGGCAGGACGGGGCGCGAGGGTCGGCGCCGTGGCCGACGCAGCAGCGGGTATCGCCGCGGAGGCGCCTGCCGGGACCACTTCGGTCTGAATGGGAGCAGGCGGGGCGGTTTCGACCGGAGCAGGAGCGGGCGAAGCGGCAAGAAAGGTTGCGAAGCCGGCCATCGCCAGCTTGAGCGGGATCCAGGCAGAACGGCTTGTGAAGAGTTCGATCATGAGCGGCGTCCCGAGTCCAACAGGATGCCCGTTTACGGATTTTTAACGACTCTCCCAAGCCCCGAATTCCGCCTGTGCAGCTTTGGGACGCGGCCGAACGCCGCGTGAATCGAGTGATTTCCAGGGAACAAAGTGGCCGTGGAGGCAGGTGGCCCCAATTCGCCCTACGTTATGCCGGACTTGATCCGGCATCCACCTTCTTCTCGTGGGGTGCTGCTGGCTGCAAGCGAGGTAGACCCGGATCAATCCGGGTGACGAGTAACCTTTGGATGAACTTGCTTTATTGCGCCGGGGGCGCCGTTTCGGCGGGCTGGTCGGCAGTCGCCTCGGCATTGAGGTCGACCTCGTCGATCGCGTCGGCCGCGGCTTCGCCCGTTTCGCGATAGACTTCGGCTTCGTCTTCCAGCCGCTCCTCGACCTCGCCGCTGGCATTCTCCGCCGCGTTGTCGAGTTCCTTGGCGCGGTTCTCGAACGCCTGCTCAACATCTTCCGCCGCCTTGTCGTCTCCCTGCCCGCCGCAAGCGGCGAGGGCGAGGAAGGCGGCGCCGGTGAAGAGCTTGAACATGTGCATCGCGAGCGTCCCGTGAAGTTTCGCGAGGTAAACACAGGATAGGAAGGCGCGGTTCCGATGGCGCCGATCCGGTCCTCGTCACAATGCACTGGCCAAAAAAAGCGTGCCTCGATCGATTCGAGGCACGCCCAAGATCACGCAGGCCAAGAGGAGGAGTGGGCTGGTACCTGCGTGTTAGTAGGTTTGCGTCGCGGCAGCGGGCGCGGCCATCGCGCCCGGCTCTTGCGACTTTTCGAGATGAAGCGAAGAGAGGCGGAAATGCGCCCGGGCGGCGTCGGCATTGCTGGCCTTCAGCGCCATGTCGAGCTCAGCCATCGCCCTTCGCGAATGATATTGCAGATGTTCGTCGGTCATCATGGTCCCCGAGGCTTGATGCGTCGCCGGAGTCCTTTGTGACTCGCTACGGGTTCCCGCGCCTTCACGTAGTTAAGTGAAAGCCGAGTCTTCTGTGTAGCTTAGGTTAAAATTGAGCCGATTTTCGGCCCGGTCAGTGCTGGCGGCGGCCCAGGAGCGGCGAGACGGCGTCGATAATGGCTGCCGGATCGGACGGCTTTTCCACGCGCGGCACATGGGCGAAGCGGTCCGGGAGCGAAGCGCTGTTGTAGCCGGTGGCGATCAGGAACGGGATGCCCGCCTGCCCAAGCTGGTCGGCAATCGGGAAGGCCATGTCGCCGCGCAGGTTCATGTCCACAATGGCGCAATCGAAATCGGCGCGGCTGACGGCTTGGCTCGCTTCCTCGATCGTGCCGACGGGCCCGAGCACCTCGACGCCGCGATCGGTGAGCGCGTCCGCGATATCCTCGGCGAGATAATATTCATCCTCCACGATGAGGATCCGAGCGCCTCGCAGCCCCTGATTCTGCTTTTCTTCCATTGCCCTGGGTCTTTTAGGTGGAGGGTGGGTTGTCGTGATAACATAGGTAAGCGGCACGAAGAAAAGCCGACGCTAGGTATGAAGGGCAATTCGTTTGATGGTGAATTCCCTGGCACTCCGGCTTCAAGCTTACACCAAGCTCTCCCAAGATGACATGGCCGCAATCGATCGTCTCGTCCGCAAGGGCGTGCGCGAGATCGGCGCGCGTCGCGACCTGCTCCGCGAGGGCGAGACGCCTCGATCGGTGTTCCTGGTGCTGGAGGGCTGGGCCTGCCGCTATAAGACGCTGCCGGACGGACGGCGCCAGATAGTATCCTTGTTCATCGCCGGCGATATCTGCGACCTGAACATCTATATCCTAAAAGAGATGGACCACAGCATCGGCGCGATCACCAGCCTCAAGGTGGCGGAGATCAGCCGGGACGATTTCGAGCGGCTGATGCTCGAGCATCCCAGGATCACCCAGGCGCTGTTCTGGAACGAGCTGGTGACGGTGGCGGTGCAGCGCGAATGGACGCTGAACCTGGGCCAGCGCACCGCCTATGAGCGGATCGCCCATCTTTTGTGCGAGATTTACCTACGCCTCAGCTCGGTCGGCCTCACCAGCGGTGACAGCTGCCACTTTCCATTGACCCAGGTCGACATCGCGGATGCGACCGGGCTCACCGCTGTCCATGTCAACCGGACGCTGCAGGAATTGCGGCGGGAGGGCTTGGTGGAACTGCACGGCAGGACGCTGACCATCCCGGACTTTGAAGGGCTGAGGGCAGCGGCCATGTTCAACGACAATTACCTGCACCTCGAGCGCGAGGGCGCCTACCTGGACGCCAATGATTGACGAACCCGCCTGGCCGACAGGCGGGGGGGAAATGGGCGCGCTGATCCGCTCCCACGACTGGTCGGCAACGCCGTTGGGGCCGACCGAGAGCTGGACGGCGGAACTCAAGGCCATGGTCGGGCTGCTGCTGTCGCAGGATTTCCCGATGATCCTGCTGTGGGGGCCGCAGCTCGTCCAGATCTACAATGACGGTTATCGCGTTATCATGGGCGGCAAGCACCCGGCCGGGCTGGGCGCTCCCACTGAGGATGTGTGGCCGGAAGTGTGGGCGTTCAACAAGCCCATCTACGAACGGGTTCAAGCCGGCGAGACCGTCACGCTTACGGACCAACTCTTCCCGATCACGCGGCACGGAGCCAGCGAGGATGCCTGGTTCACCCTTTGCTACAGCCCCACCCGAAACGCCGATGGATCGATTTCGGGCGTCTTCATAACCGTCGTTGAAACGACCGGACAGCTGCGCAAGGAGGCCGAACGCGAGCAACGCTTCCGCACCCTGTTCGACGCGATCGACGAGGGGTTTTATTTTGCTAAGGCTATTTTCGACGAGTCCGGCCACTGCGTCGACATTCTCTACCAGGAAGAGAATCCCGCCGCGATCCGCATGATCGGCCGGTCCGCAATGGGTCGCCGCCTGAGCGAGCTTGGCGATTACGAGGATTATTGGCGCGAGATTTTCGGCGCGGTCGCTCGCAGCGGCGAGGCGCAGCGGCTCGAACATTATGCCGGCCCCGACGACATCTGGTACGATTTCTACGTTTTCAAGCCGCCCGAGTCCGGCCCGGACGAGTTCGCGGTCGTTTTTCGGAACGTCACTGAACGCAAGCGTGGGGAAGAAGCCTTGCGCGCAAGCGAGGAGCGGCAGGTGTTCCTGCTCAAGCTCAGCGATGCGCTGCGGCCGCTCGCGGATCCCACAGAGATCGAAGGCGAGGCGTGCCGGCTTCTGGGCGAGCAGCTTGGCGCTCACCGCGCTTACTACACCGAGATCGACGAGAAACGGGGCGTCATCCGCGTCAGACAGGATTTCGTGCGCGGCGGCCTGCCTTCGATGATTGGTGAATATCCGTCCAGCGACTTCGGCGACGTCATCGCGCATTTCAAGCACGGTCCCCTGATCGTGCCCGACGTTCAGGCGTCGGCAGTGCTCTCCGACCGTGACCGCGAGGCGACAGCCGCTCTGCAGGTCCTTTCCTTCGCCGCCGTCCCTGTCGTCAAGAACGGCGAGTTGGTCGGGTGCCTGGCCGCTGGCGAAGGAGAGCCGCGGCGCTGGGCAGATTCGGAGGTGCGGCTGGTTGAAGAGACGGCCGAGCGCATATGGGCAGCGATCGAACGCGGGCGGGCGGAAGCGGCGCTGCGGACCAGCGAGGAGCGGCTTCGCAGCGCGTTCGAGATCGATACGGTCGGAGTGCTCTTCTGGGGCCGCGGCTTCGGGCTCAAGGAGGTCAATCAGGCCTTCCTGGCCATGACCGGCTTCAGCCATGAAGAAGCCCTAGGTATGAACTGGCGAGAGCTGACTCCGCGGGAGTTCCACCCTGCTTCGGAGCGGGCGGTCGCGCAGATCGAGGCGACCGGGCGGGCCGACCGTTACGAGAAGCAATATTTTCGCAAGGACGGCTCGCGCTGGTGGGGGCTGTTCGCCCCGCGCCGCCTCCCCGATGGCGACGTGGTCGAGTTCGTCCTCGATATCAGCGGTCGGCGTTGGAACGAGCAGGCGCTGCGGGAGAGCGAAGAGCGGTTCCGGCTGATCGTCGAAAATGCGAGGGATTACGCGATCTTCACGACCGATCGCGAGGGCCTGATCACCGATTGGCACAAGGGCGCGGAAGCCGTTTACGGTTGGTCGCGGCAGGAGGTGCTGGGTCGTCCACTCGAGATCACCTTCACTCCCGAGGACAATATCGAGGGACAGGCGCGAAAGGAGATGGAGCTCGCGTCCTGGCAAGGCTCGGCCCCGAACGTGCGCTGGCACATGCGCAAAGACGGATCGCGCGTTTTCATCGACGGCATCGAAACGGCGCTTCACGATGAGCACGGCGGGGTTCGAGGCTATCTCAAGATCGGGCAGGACGTCACGGAGCGCCGCCGAGCCGAGCAGGCGCTCGCGGCCAGCGAGGAGCGCTTCCGCCAGTTCGCGGAAGCGTCGTCCGACACGCTCTGGATTGCCAATGCGGAGACGGGGCAGTTGGAATATCTCAGCCCCGCCTTTGAGAGCATCTGGGGCGAGGAGCGGGACGCGGTCATGGCCGATGTCGGCAAGTGGTCGAAGCTCGTTCATCCCGACGACCGCGCCCGCGCGCTGGAGGGGATGCCGAAGCTGCTGCGCGGCGAGCCTCATGTCGGCGAGTATCGCGTGGTGCGGTCCGACGGCGAGGTTCGCACCGTGCTCGATTCGGGCTTCCCGATCCGCGACGAGACGGGGCGGATCGTTCGCGCGGCCGGCGTTGCGCAGGACATCACCGCCCGCCGCCGCGCCGAGGAGCATCAGCGCACCCTTCTCGCCGAGCTGCAGCACCGGGTGCGCAACACGCTGGCGGTGGTGCGATCGATCGCGCGGCGGACGGCGGAAAGCAGCAGCGACGTCGAGGAAATGGCCTCGCACTTCCAAGGGCGGCTCGACGCCTTTTCACGGGTTCAGGCGATCGTCACGCGCGATCCCGAAAGCGGCATCGACCTTGCCGGGATCATCGAGGACGAACTGCTCGCCCATGCCGCGCGCGAGGGCGAGGCGCTGCGGATCGAGGGGCCGGATGTCTCGTTGAAGCCGCGAGCCGCCGAATCGATCAGCCTCGCCATCCACGAGCTGACGACGAATGCAGTGAAATATGGCGCGCTGAGTTCAGGCCGGGGTCGGATAGAAGTCGCGTGGGACCGGGTGAAGCCCGCCGGCAAGGAGCTGCTGCAGCTGACCTGGGAGGAAAATGGGGTGGAGATGCCGTCCCATCCGCCCGAGCGCCGGGGCTTCGGCCTGGAGCTGCTGCAACGGACCTTGCCCTACGACCTGCGCGCGGAGACGCAGGTCGAATTCCGACCCGAAGGCGTGCGCTTCACGATGACGATGCCGCTGGGAGCGGACGTGCTCGCGCAATAGATCCGTGCTCCCCTCTCCCCATGGAGAGATGATGTCAGGCCGAGGCGCTGGTAAAGCGATATTCGGGATCGTTGGCGACGATCAGGCTCGCATATTCCTCGGCGAGCCGCTTGTGCGTCTCCGCGGCACTCGGATGCGTCGCGCGCTGGGCTGCGATTTCCTCCGCAGCGATGCGCGCGAGGTAATAATCTCGGTCGGCTCTATCCATGTATTCGTTCCCCCCCGGGACTCGCGTGAGGGTTAATCATAGCAGGGTCGGGGCGGGCTGCACATTGATCTGGGTTACCCGCCCCCGGCCTCATAGCGTTTCGACGAACGAACGGCGTGCTTCTGCAAACGGAGTCGTTTCCGCTACCGGCGCGCTTGCGATCATCCTATGCCATTGCAGCTCAAAGCAAAAAGGGGATGATGGATGATCGGCAAGCTGACCAAAGGTGCGCTGCTTTCGATGGTGGCCGCGGGTGCGATCGCGGGTTTCGTGCCGGCCGTGGCCGGGCAGTCACAAGGCGCCTCGGCGACCCGGCTCAGCGTGCCGCCGCTCGCCTACAAGTCGCGCAAGCTCAAGAACGGGCTCACCGTCTATACCCTCCGCGACACCACCACCCCCAACGTGTCGGTCTCCGTCTGGTACGAAGTCGGCGCCAAGCACGACCCGGAAGGCCGCTCCGGCTTCGCGCACATGTTCGAGCATATCCTCTCCCGCAAGACCGTGAACATGCCGTACAACATGATCAACAAGCTGACCGAGGATGTCGGCGGGGTCCGCAACGCGTCGACCAGCTGGGACCGCACCAATTATTACGAGATCGTGCCGGCGCGCTATCTGGAGACGATGCTCTGGACCCATGCCGAGCGGATGGCGCGGCCGGTGGTGGACGCCGAAGTGTTCGAGAATGAGCGCAACGTGGTGAAGGAGGAGCTTCGCCAGCGCGTGCTCGCGCCGCCGTACGGCCGCCTCTTCAGCTTCGTCACGACCGAGAATGCGTTCGACCGGCTGCCGCACCGGCGCCCGACAATCGGCAGCATCAAGGATCTGGAAGCGGCCAAGCTGGAGGATGCCCGCGCCTTTCACGAAGCCTTTTACGGGCCGGACACGGCGACGTTGATCGTGGCCGGAAATTTCGACGAGGCGGAGCTCGACCGCTGGGTGGACCGTTATTTCGCGGCCATTCCGGCGCGGTCGAGCAAGGTGCCGCTCGCCATCCGCGAGCGCGATGCGCCGCGCAGGCAGCCGCGGGTGGTGAATGCCTATGCGCCCAACGTGCCGCTGCCCGTCATCGGCTCGCTCTGGCAGACGCCGGCGGCGAGCAGCCGTGATCTTGCGGCGCTGCAGGTGCTGGATGCGGTGCTGAGCAGCGGCAACAATTCGCGGCTCTACCAGGGCTTGGTGCAGAAGGGGCTGGCGACGCAGGTCGGCGGCAATCTGATCGAGACGGAGGAAGCAGGCTTCTACACCCCGATCGTCTTCGTTGCGGGGGGCAAGCCGGTGTCCGAGGTGGAAGCGGGGCTCGCCGCCGAAGTCGAGCGGCTTCGCAGCCAGCAGGTGACGGCGGCGGAACTGGCCGAGGCGAAGAACGAGCTGATCGCCGACGCACTGCGGGAGCGCGAGACCTTCTCCGGCCGCGCCTTCGAGCTCGGCGAGGCGCTGGTGCGGACCGGGGATCCCAAGTCGCCGGACAGGCGACTGGCCGACATCCAGAAGGTGAGCGCGGCGGACGTGCAGCGCGTTGCCCGCAAATATCTGACGGCGAACGGGCGCGTCGACGTGCGCTATATCAACGAGAAGGAGCGGCCGGCGGGCCAGACCGGCGACAGCTGGACCAACCCGACGCCGCTGCCGACCTTCGCGTCGGTTCCCGCGGCGGTTCGCCCCGCAAACGCGCTTGCGCCGGAAGGGCAGCGCCAGCAGCCGCCCGCGCCCGGCGCGGCGGTTCCGGTGACGCCGCCCACCATCGCGGAAAGCAGGCTGAGCAACGGCCTCAACGTCGTCACCGCGAAAACCGGCATCGTGCCGATCGCCACCATGACGATGGTGATGAAGGGGGGCGCTTCGACCGATCCGCGCGGCAAGGCCGGCCTCGCCACGCTGGCGGCGGACCTCGCCACCCGCGGCACCGCCACGCGCAACGCGCAGCAGATCGCGGCCGAGCTCGAATCGCTAGGCGCGTCCATCAACAGCAATGCGGGCCCGGACGGCATCATCGTCTCCGTCTCCGCCCCGACGGCGAACCTCGAGGCGGCGGGGCGAGTGCTGGCCGACATCGTGCAGAATGCGAGCTTCCCGGCCGATGAAGTCGAACGGCAGCGCAAGCGCTCGATCGACGGGCTCAGCGTCGCGATGAAGGATCCGGGCGCGGTCGCTTCGATGCTGGTGCAGCCCGCCGTTTACGGTGGCGCGCCCTACGGCTCGTTGGCGGGCGGCACGATCGCATCCTTGAAGGGGCTGACCCGCGACGATCTTGCGCAGCAATATCGGACCTGGTGGCATCCCGCCAATGCATCGCTGGTGGTCTCGGGCGGCATCGACCCGCAGGCGACGGCGGCAATTGCGCAGCGGCTGTTCGCAGGCTGGCAGGGCGCGGGGGCCGCTCCCACCGTGCCGACGGCGCGTGCAGGCCAGGGGGTGAAGCCGCGCACCATCGTAGTGGACCTTCCCGGTGCCGGCCAGGCGGCGGTGGTTGCGGCGGTGCGCGGCATCGATCGCGCCGATCCGGATTACTACAATCTGGTCGTCGCCAACGCGATCCTCGGCTCCGGATCCAACGGGCGGCTGTTCGAGGAGGTGCGCACCAAGCGCGCCTTGAGCTACGGGGCGAACAGCAGCCACCCGGCGCGAGCGGACGACGCGCTCCTCACCGCCTCGGCGCAAACCAAGAATGAGAGCGCGGCCGACGTCGCCAAGATCTTCCTCGACGAGTTCGACCGGCTCGGCAAGCAGCCGCTAACGGCGGACGAGGTAACCAAGCGCAAGGCGTTTGTCTCCGGTCTCTATACGCTGCAGGCGGAGACGAGCCAGGGCTTCGGCGCCGCGCTCGCCGGGCTGATCCAGCAGGGCATGTCGCCGTCCGAGGCAGTCCGCTACCTCCAGCAGATCGAAACGGTCTCGCCGGAAGCGGCAACCAAGACGGCGGCGCGGCTGAGCTCGTCCGACCGGGCGACTTTGGTGATCGTGGGCGATTCCGCCAAATTCATCGACAAGGTCCGTGCGCTTCGACCCGATGTAGAGGTCATCTCGGCCGATCAGCTCGACTTTAACTCGGCGGCGCTGAGAGGTTCATGATATGCTCGTTCATGCGGCGATCACGCTTTGGGACCAAAGATCGCCGCATGAACACCGGGAGAGTGGGTATGCGTGCGTTGATCGTCATCGGGCTGGGGCTCAGCCTTAGCGGCTGTATTGCTCAAACGGCGGCAAGCATCGTCACATTGCCGGTGAAGGTGGTCTCCAAAACCGCCGACGTGCTCACCACCAGCCAGTCCGAAGCCGACGAGAAACGAGGCCGCGCGATGCGCAAGCAGGAAGAGCGCGAGGCGAAGGAGCGGCGGCGCGCGGAGCGTGAAGCCCGGCGCGAGCGCGAGCGGAACGACTAAGTCCTCTCCCCACTGGAAGAGGGAGATAGAAAAGGCCCGGAGCAGCGATGCTCCGGGCCTTTTATTTGCTCACGAGGAGCCGGCGAGCTGGGCCATGCCTCGGCACGGCCCAACCGTCTGCTACCAGAAGAAGTCGTGGATCACGTCGATGACTTCTCCGCTATAGGTGTCGACCAGCAGCACGTCGTTATAGTAGCGCACCCAGCGCGTGCCATATTCGGCGGGCGGCAGGCGATACTGCCAGGGATCGCTCAGCCAGTAGCGCTGGCTGAAGAAGAGCGGCTCCAGGAAGATACCGATCGAGAAGCGGCTGTAGCCGTGACCGCGATAGGGCGAATAATAACGGCCGCCCCGGAAGATGTCGCGGTTCGAGTAGCGGTAACGCTGCCAGTCGTAGCGGCGGTCCTGCCGCCAGTCGCGGCGCCACTCGCGCCGGTCCTGCCGGTATTCACGGCGATCCGCGCGCCGCTCACGGCGATCCTCGCGAAGGTTCTGCTCGTAGCGCTGCTGATTGCGCGCGCCCTGGCGGGCATAGCGATCGATCACGCCCTCCTGCCCGCGGACGGAAGCTTCGCGGGTCTCGCGAATGTGGTCGCGGAAAGCCTCGCGATTGTCGGCTCGCCGCTCCTGGCGATTCTCCCGGCGTTCGGCGCGACGGTCCTGACGATCGCCACGGCGGTCGGTCTGCTGCACGACGGCTACGGGCTGGGCCCGGTCCTCACGCCGCTCGGCGCGCCGCTCCTGGCGATCCTCACGGCGATCCGCCTGCTGCACGACTTCAACGGGCTCAGCCCGATCCTCGCGTCGCTCGGCGCGACGCTCCTGGCGCTCCTCGCGGCGCTCCGCCTGCTGCGCCGGTTGTCCGGCGGGGGCGGCAGCGCGCTGCTGCCGGCGCTCGGCACGAGCGGCGGCGCGCTGCTGCTGCTCTTCCGGGCTGGCGGCCGGCCGGTCGGCGCGGCGTTCCTGACGCTCCTGGCGGCGCTCCTCGCGCTCCTGGTTGCGCTCGCCGAGACGCTGATAGCGTTCGCTGACCTCCTGCGCGCTCACTGCGACAGGCGTTGCCATGGTCGCCGCGAGCAAAATTCCGATCAAAGCTTTACGCACGGGCCTCTACTCCCAATTTCCCGGACGACACGTGCCGTCCTCGTGGGATGAGTTGTGGCGTATGTTGGATGAGCCGTTGCTGAACCGCAACGACAGCCAAGTGAAAGCTAGTCCGCGATCCGCTCGCCCTGCGGCTCCGGCGGCGGCACGTTTCGCAGCGACGGAACGGCGCGGGCGGCATCCGCCGGATCGATCGCCGGAGGAGGGGCGGCGGCGATCTGCTCCTGCCCGGATTTGACCCGGGCGGCGCGGCGCACCGCTTCGCGAATCCGAGGGTAAGTGCCGCAGCGGCAGATGTTCGTGATCGCGGCGTCGATGTCCTCGTCCGTGGGAGCCGGGTTCTTGTCGAGCAGGGCGGCCGCGGCCATGATCATGCCCGACTGGCAGTAGCCGCATTGCGGCACCTGCTCGGCCACCCAGGCTTGCTGGACCGGATGCGAGCGGTCGCGCGACAGCGCTTCGATGGTCGTGACGGCATTGCCTTCGAGCTGTCCGATCCTGACCAGGCAGCTCTTCACCGCATTGCCGTCGATGTTGACGGTGCAGGCGCCGCAATCCCCCGTGCCGCAGCCATATTTGGTGCCGGTGAGATTTGACGCATCCCGAAGCGCCCAGAGCAGGGGCGTTTCGGGATCCATACGATACTGGACCGGTTGGCCGTTGACGATAAAGCGCATGGAAGGAGTTCTAGCGGGAGAAGCGGCGATGGGAAGCGACAGGATCGCGGTCAGCCACGAGGGTGGCGTCGCTCATGTCGAGCTTGCGCGCGAGGGCAAGTTCAACGCGATGGATCATGATCTCTTCGCTGCGATCGGAGAGACCTTCCGCTCGCTTGGCAGCGATCCGAAGGTGCGCGCGATCCTGCTGAGCGGGCGCGGCAAGCATTTCACTGCCGGCCTGGACCTTCAATATGCAGCCAGCCAGTTCAGGCCGCCCTCGGACCCCGGCCGCGGAGCCGAGGCGCGCCTCCGCCACATCCAATGGCTCCAGGACTCCTTTACCGCGGTGGAGCAGGCGCGTGTGCCGGTGGTGGCCGCCATCCAAGGCGGCTGCATCGGAGCTGGCGTCGATCTCGTCACCGCTTGCGATATTCGCGTCGCTTCGGCCGACGCCTTCTTCCAGGTGGCGGAAGTGGACGTGGCGATCACGGCCGACCTAGGAACCCTGCAGCGCCTTACCCACCTCATTCCCGAAGGTATCGTGCGCGAGCTCACCTATACGGGGCGCAAGATGGGCGCCGAGGAAGCGCTCCGCTACGGTCTTGTCAATCGCCTGGAAGCGGACCGGGACGCTGCCATCGCCGCAGCCGCCGAGATCGCCCGCAGGATCGCCGCCAAGTCGCCGCTGGCCGTGGCCGGCGCCAAGCTCTCGCTCAACTATAGCCGCGGCCGGACGGTCGAGGAGGGCCTCCGCCACGTCGCCCTCTGGAACGCCGGAACCCTGCTCAGCGCCGACCTCACCGCCGCCATCCAGGCACGGACCGGCAAGACCGAGCCCGATTTCGGCGACCTTGACGGCTGAGAATGCCTGCGCTCCACATTTTCTCTTCTTGATCAGCTATTTACAACAGTGCTGCTGTCGTGCCATGCGCCCGCCCGAATTTTGCTTGGGTGGGTTTTCCGTGCTTATCAATGTTTTGAAGCGCCCGGGAGCCGAGCGCCGGATGTACGCTGCCGCGCTCCTTCTCCTTGCCGGTTGCGGGGGCGGAGGGTCACTCCGGCCCCGCCTCCCACTTCGCCGTCCGTGGCCCCGCCGGGGCCAGGCACCCCCACCCCCACGCCGACTCCCACTTCGGCCCCGGTCCGCTTCGCCGCGGGAGTTGCCGGGCCGATGATCGGGCGTGTCGACTTCGACGTAAACGGCAACGGGACGTTCGACAGCAGCGAGCCTACGGCTGCAACCAACCGAAAGGGCGAGTTCGGTCAAGGCGCTTCCGACCGACTGTTCACCGGCGACAGCGGGCCGCCCGCCGATGCGGGAGCAGCGCTCTCGGGACGCGGCTTCGACGGCAGCTCGGGCTTTGCATATACGCAGCTGCGAGCGCCGAAGAACGCGCGCATCATATCGCCGCTCACGACCATTATTCGCTCCGAGGTCGACGCCGATGTCGCTTCCGCGACGGGCCTGGATGTAGGGCCCGTGACCTTGATCAGCTTCGATGCCGCCCAGCAGTTCGGCGATCCAAGTTCGGCCAACCCAAGGCTGGCGCGGGCGATCACCGAGCTCAACCTGAAGCTGATCGCCTATGCCGGACTGTTCGCAAACAACGGCTCGATGGACGAGGCGTTCGACATGGCAGCGGGCCTTCAGCCGGTGCAGAGCCTGTTCTCGGGGCCCGGCGAAAAGGACCTCAACAAGAAGAGCGTCGCGCTGGACATCATCGGCAGGTCCCGCATAGCGGCTTTTAGCACGCCCGAGCTGAGAGACGCAGCGGCCGAACTCATGGCCGAATATGGCCAGGCGGTGTCGGTCTACCTGAAGGACCCGGCATCTGCGGCCCGGGTCCAGTATGGCCTGCGCTTCTATGTTCTGCCGGAGATCGACGCGATGCTTCGCACGAGCTCGTTGGCGCTGGGCGAGCGCGTCCGCCGGATCACGGTTTCCGACATCACGGCCGCGTTCGATGCCTATGCCGATGCGCCGCGGCCAGCCGCGGCGGGCCGCTTCTTTCCGGTGGCAGACTATCGTTCGCTCAGCCGTCCGCGGCAGGTGCGCGAAATCGTGCTTTCGGGCTGCGGGACTGGGGATCGCTCGCCCGTGTGCAACGACATCTACTTCTTCTCGGGACCGGATGTTCAGAGCAGCTATAGCCTGACCTCGGTTTCGCTGCCTCCGGCCTTTGCTGCGTCAATGGACGTGGCGCTTCTGCCCAACGGAGGCATACGGATCAGGCGGCTGAGCGACGAGGTGCGCTTCGCATATTTCGACTATCAGGTCCGCGCGGCGAACGGCGAGACGGCGACGTCGCGGGTCTTCGTCAGGCTCGGCGACGAGATTTGACGGCGCCTTTCGGCTTGAAAATCGCGGCTTTCGGGTGTAACGGCCGCCCCCAACGGCGTGGGTGCGTCCCGCGACGAACCCGCTTCTATGGTAAATTGACATTGGGTGAGGCGCTTTCCGCCGGAGGAAGGCTCGCCCGCTGAACTTGGAGAGTGACAGGATTCTATGCAGATCATCGTTCGCGACAACAATGTCGATCAAGCGCTGCGAGCGCTCAAGAAAAAGCTCCAGCGTGAAGGCGTCTACCGCGAGATGAAGCTGCGCCGTCACTACGAAAAGCCGTCCGAAAAGCGCGCGCGCGAGCGCGCGGCCGCCGTCCGCCGCGCCCGCAAGCTCGAGCGCAAGCGGATGGAGCGCGACGGCGGGCCGCGCTAAGGCCGGCTCGTCACCCCGGATCTCGGTCCGGGGCGCAACCTGCCCGTAGTGGCTGGTCGGAAAATGAGGTGGATGCCGGATCAGGTCCGGCATGCCGAGGCAGCAAACCTTGATTTGAGCCTGTGAGGCGGCGATAAATGCGCCGCCTTTCCTTTGTCCGGGGTTTTTCATGTCCGTCACAGCCGTACCGCTTCGTCCCATCAAGAAAGGCTCGCTGACGAAGCTGTGGGTGGGCTTGGGCGTGCTCTGCCTCGTCGCCGCCGGCATCGCCTGGGCGGGCACCGAGCGGCAGGTCTCGAGCGACCCCGCCACCTTCTTCGCCAACAATGCCAAGCGCTCGACCGTCCGCACCACCGCGTCGGGCCTGCAGATCGAGACCATCCAGGAAGGCACCGGCGCGACGCCGGGGCCGCAGGACATGGTGCTGGTGGAATATGAGGGTCGCCTTCTCGACGGCACCGTCTTCGACGCCAGCGCAAAGCATGGCGGCCCGGCGCCGCTTCCCGTCTCCGGCGTCATTCCGGGCTGGAGCGAGGGGCTGACGCTGATGAAGAAGGGCGGCAAATACCGGCTCTGGATCCCGTCCGAGCTGGCTTACGGCCCGCAAGGCGCCGGCGGCGGGGTGATCCCGCCCGATGCGCCGCTCGATTTCGACGTGACCCTCGTCGACGTTGCCCCGCAAGCCGCGATGGGCATGCCAGGAATGGGCGGAATGGGCGCTCCGCCTCCGGGCCGCTAAGGCTCGCCGGAACCGCGCGACTTCCCCGCGCGCAAAGCCTGCGTCGGTGATTGCGAGGTCCGGCCGGCCGAGCTTCCTCGGCCTGACCGGGACGGCGCCTGCTCAGCGTTCGCCGGCCTCGGAGGGGTGCAGCGAGCTTCCGGCGCGGCCGCCGCGAAGCGCGGTGACCCAGCTGACCGGGTTCAGATATTGCGAAGTGCCGTCGAGGCTGAAGGTGACGAACTCCGCGCGCCCGCCGATATTCTCGTAAGGCACCGGCCCGCCGAGACCCTCGCGCTCCAGCGCCACGCGGCTGTCGGCAGACTTGTCGCGATTGTCGCCCATCAGGAAGACATGGTTGTCGGGAATCTTCATCTTGGCGAAGTCATCGACTTCCGAATTATAGCCCATGTCGATCGTGTCGTAGGAGCGGCCGTTGGGCAGCGTCTCGCGGAACACGGGCAGGCGGCAATAACGGTTGCCGTCGCGGCCGGTGACGCGATGCTCGCCGAATTCGTCAGGGAAGCAGGGGAGATTGTCGTCGATCGGCAGCAGTGCCGCCGGGCGCTCCTCGCGCTTTACGGGGATGCCGTTGATGCTGAGTTCGCCGTTGATCATTTCAAGCTCGTCGCCGGGCAGGCCGACCACGCGCTTGATGTAATCGGCACTCTTGCCCGGCGGAGTGACGATGACGATGTCACCGCGCTCGGGAAGCGAGCCGAGCAGGCGTCCTTGGGTGGCCGGCATGATGTGGAAGCTCGGCGAGACCCACGACCAGCCGTAGGGATATTTGCTCACCACCAGCCGGTCGCCCTTCAACAGCACCGGCATCATCGATTCCGACGGGATGTAGAAGGGCTTGGCGACGAAGCTGTGGAAGGCGAGCACGGCCAGGACGAGCCAGAAGATCGCCTTGACCTCGCCCCACCAGTCCGTGCCCTTCCGGGCGACGGCCTGCTTGTCCGCCGCGTCCGCTTTCTCGGGCTCGGACGCTTCGGTCTGGTCGGCGTGCGCGCTGATGGGGTCGCTGGCGCTCACCCGATGCTCCTCAAAGGACTGGCGGTGATGATGACGAACGCCTGAGCGAATGGGAAGTCGTCGGTCATCGTCAACAATATCCCTGCCGCGTGGCCTTCAGGCGTGATGGCGTCAAGCCTCAGTTTCGCCCCGCCGGTCAGTGCGATCGTCGGTTCGCCCGAGCTTTTATTCACGACGCCTATATCTTTCATGAACACGCCGGCCTTGAAGCCGGTGCCGACCGCTTTGGAAAAGGCCTCCTTGGCGGCGAAGCGCTTCGCATAGGTGCCGGCGCGGGTGAACGGGCGCTTCTCGGCCTTGGCGCGCTCGACGTCCGTGAAGACCCGGTTGATGAAGCGGTCGCCGAAGCGGTCGAGCGAGTTCTGGATCCGCTCGATGTTGCAGAGATCGGAGCCGATGCCGATGATCACCACCAGTTCGTTCCCCGTGCCGGGGAGGAATTAGGCATCGCGCGCCTCCTCCATCAAGCTGCGCATTCGGGCGACGCTGGCTTCCAGACCCGTGAAGATTGCCTCGCCGACGAGGAAGTGCCCGATATTGAGCTCCTTCACCTGCGGGATCGCGGCGACCGGGATCACATTGTCGAAGGTGAGGCCGTGGCCGGCATGGGGCTCGATCCCGTTTTTCGCGGCGAGTGCTGCGGCATCGGACAGGCGGCGCAGTTCGGCCGTTTGATCCTCCCCGCCCAAATGCGCGTAGCGGCCGGTGTGGAACTCGACCACAGGCGCGCCCAGCCGAATGGCGGCGTCGATCTGGCGCGGGTCGGGCTCGATGAAGAGGCTGACGCGGATATTGGCTTCGTTGAGGCGGGTGACGAAGGGCGCAAGGTGATTGTGCTGGCCGGCCGCGTCGAGGCCGCCCTCGGTGGTCCGCTCCTCGCGCTTCTCGGGGACGATACAGGCGGCATGCGGGCGATGGCGGAGCGCAATCTCCAGCATCTCCTCGGTCGCAGCCATTTCGAGGTTCAGCGGGATGGTGAGCCGATCCTTGAGGCGAGCGATGTCGTCGTCGGTGATGTGGCGGCGGTCCTCGCGAAGGTGCGCGGTGATGCCGTCCGCGCCCGCGGCGGCGGCGGCGAAAGCTGCGCGCACCGGATCGGGATGCTCGCCGCCGCGCGCGTTACGGATGGTGGCGACGTGATCGATGTTGACGCCCAGGCGGAGAGAGCTGGTCACGCCCCTTCGGCTTCGCTTAGGACAGGGGCCTTGCGGCTCCCCGGCTTTGCGGCCGGAACTGCTGCAAGCGCCTCTGGCAGGTTCTGCGGCTCGTAGACGGGGACGTCGAGGCGAATGAGGGGGAAGAAGGGGACACCCAGATCGGCGATGCCATTGGAGCGGTCTACCAGCGAGGCGGCGGCGATCACTTCGCCGCCCGCGTCGGCCACGGCCTTGATCGCTTCCCTGGAGGAGAGGCCTGTGGTGACGACATCTTCGACAAGGAGGAGCTTTTGCCCCGGTTCGATCGAAAAGCCGCGGCGAAGCTCGAAGGTGCCGGTCGGGCGCTCGACGAAGATGGCGGGAAGACCGAGCGAGCGGCCCATTTCGTGGCCAATGATGATGCCGCCCATGGCAGGCGAGACCACCATCTCGATCTTGGACTTGATCTCCAGCGGCAGGCTGCGGGCGAGGGCGGAGGCGAGGCGCGCGGCTCGGGAGGGGTCCATCAGCACGCGCGCGCATTGCAGATAGCGGGGGCTGTGGAGGCCGGAGGAAAGGATGAAATGCCCCTCCAGCAGCGCATCGGCAGCGTGGAACTCGGCGAATATCTCCTGTTCCGTCAAAATGCCGTCCTTTTCGCAGCCGTTTCGTTGGCCGGAAATAGGCTGACACGGGACCGTCATCAAGCTGCTTGAGGCGCTAGGCTCCCCTGCCTATAAGGCGCCGCAACTGACCTGTTCGCGCACGAATCCATGCCGCTCCAACGGAGCGCCCCAAGGGGTTTAGATGAAGACCTTGCTGAAGCTATTCGCCGTCGCAGCCGCGATCGGTTTGTCACCCGCCGCAGCCAGCGCCCAGGCCGCGGCCGCCCCGCAGGCTGGTCAGGCGCGGCAGCAGGCCGAGGCGCAACAGCAGCCCGCCACTCAGGGGCAACCCGCCAGCGCGCCGCGCGATGCGATCAGCGCCCGCTCGCAGGCCGCGCCCGCCGCCCCGGAGACGATTTCCGATCCGGCGCTTGCCAGCGTGCCCAATAGACTGGCGCCGACGGCAGTGCAGGAAGAGCCCAGCAATGCGCAGGTGCTCCAGTCCACCGTCGCCCGCACGGCGCCGACCGCCAGCGTGGGGCAGCCGGACGGCCGCATGAACTTCCAGGACCAGGTGACGCCGATCGGCGAGGAGGCCGCCTGGTTCCACAACCAGATTCTGCTGCCGCTGATCGCGGCCATCTCGCTGCTGGTGCTGGTGCTGCTGCTCTGGGTCGTGATCCGCTATCGTCGCGCCGCCAATCCGGTGCCGTCGCGCACGTCGCACAACACGGTCGTGGAGATCATCTGGACCCTGGTTCCGGTGCTGATTCTGGTCGCGATCGCGGTCCCGTCGATCCGACTGCTGGCAAATCAATATTCGCCGCCCAAGGCGGACCTCACGGTCAAGGTGACGGGCAACCAATGGTATTGGACCTACGGTTATCCAGATAACGGCGACTTCGAGGTCGTCTCGAACGCTTTGTCGGACAAGGACGCCAAGGCACGCGGCGAGCCGCGGCAGCTCGCCGTCGACGAGCGCATGGTGGTGCCGGTCGGCGCCACCGTGAAGCTGATCATCACCTCCGCGGACGTGATCCACTCCTGGGGCGTGCCAGCTTTCTGGGTGAAGATGGACGCGGTTCCCGGCCGCCTCAACGAGACCTGGTTCAAGACCGACAAGCCGGGCCTCTATTATGGCGTGTGCTACGAGCTTTGCGGCGCGCGGCACGGCTATATGCCGATCGCCGTTGAAGTGCTTCCTCAGGCGCAGTTCGCAGCCTGGGTCGCCTCCAAGGGCGGCACCATGCCGGGTACTGGCGCGGCGCGGCCAGCTTCGTCGGATGCGACGCAGAACAGCCCGATCGCCAACCCGCGCGGCGTCAATACCGGCGGCGCTTCGGGCGCGACCGAGACGACGCCTGAGCCGAACCAGATATTGAACGTGACGACTACAGCCCCCGTTTCCGAGCAGGGCGCCACGAATTCCAGAAGGGGCGAGAGCCAGTAATGACCGACACGACCGCAAACGCCGCCCATTTCGAGGCGCATCACGCGCACGAGGCGCACCATGACGCGGATCACAAGCCCGGCTTCTTCGCGCGCTGGTTCATGTCCACCAACCACAAGGACATCGGCACCCTCTACCTGATCTTCGCGATCATCGCGGGGATCATCGGCGGCGCGATTTCCGGCATGATGCGCATGGAACTGGCCGATCCCGGCATCCAGTATCTGCAGGGCTGGGCCCAGGTGCAGAATCCGAACGCGACGTTCGACGAGGCGCTGCACCTGTGGAACGTGCTCATCACCGCGCACGGCCTCATCATGGTCTTCTTCATGGTGATGCCAGCGATGATCGGCGGCTTCGGCAACTGGTTCGTCCCGATCATGATCGGCGCGCCGGACATGGCCTTCCCCCGCATGAACAATATCAGCTTCTGGCTGATCGTGCCGGCCTTCATCCTGCTGCTCGGCTCCAGCTTCGTTCCCGGCGGCACGGGTAACGGCGCCGGCACCGGGTGGACCGTCTATGCTCCGCTCTCGACATCCGGCTCCTCGGGCCCGGCGGTCGACATGGCGATCCTGTCGCTCCACCTTGCGGGCGCTTCGTCGATCCTCGGCGCGATCAACTTCATCACTACCATCTTCAACATGCGCGCGCCGGGCATGACCCTGCACAAGATGCCGCTGTTCGTCTGGTCGGTGCTGGTCACCGCCTTCCTGCTGCTGCTGGCGCTTCCGGTGCTTGCCGGCGCGATCACGATGCTGCTCACCGACCGCAATTTCGGCACCGACTTCTTCGATGCCTCTGGCGGCGGCGATCCGATCCTCTACCAGCACCTCTTCTGGTTCTTCGGGCACCCGGAAGTCTACATCATGATCCTGCCGGGCTTCGGCATCGTCAGCCAGGTGGTGGCGACGTTCAGCCGCAAGCCGGTGTTCGGCTATCTCGGCATGGCCTATGCCATGGTCGCGATCGGCGTGATCGGCTTCATCGTCTGGGCGCACCACATGTTCACGGTCGGCATGGACGTGAACACGAAGATGTATTTCACCGCGGCGACGATGGTGATCGCGGTTCCCACGGGCATCAAGATCTTCTCGTGGATCGCGACCATGTGGGGCGGCTCGCTGTCGTTCCAGACGCCGATGCTCTGGGCGATCGGCTTCATCTTCATGTTCACCGTCGGCGGCGTAACGGGCGTCGTGCTCGCCAATGGCGGCGTCGATAACAACCTCCACGACACTTATTATGTCGTCGCGCACTTCCACTATGTGCTGTCGCTGGGCGCCGTATTCGGCCTGTTCTGCGGCTGGTATTACTGGTTCGGCAAGATGTGGGGCCGCGACTATAACGAAGTGCTGGGGCAGCTCCATTTCTGGATCTTCTTCGTGGGCGTGAACATCCTCTTCATGCCGATGCACTTCATCGGCATGGACGGCATGCAGCGCCGCGTTCCGGATTATGCCGACGCGTTCGCGCATTGGCATGGCTGGGCGACGACCGGCTACATCATCATGGGCATCGGGATGCTGTTCTTCTTCCTGAACATCCTGTGGTCGCTCCTGTTCGGCAAGAAAACGCCGCCCAACCCGTGGGGCGAAGGCGCGACCACGCTCGAGTGGACGCTGTCGAGCCCGCCGCCATTCCATCAGTTCGAAACGCTTCCGCGGATCGACTAAAAAGGTCCCCTCCCGTGCGCGGGAGGGGAGGCTTCCTATGAACAGTGTGACTGCCACCGCCGACATCGCCGTTCCCGCGGACTGGCGCGACTTCGTTGCGCTGACCAAGCCGCGGGTGATGACGCTTGTCGTGTTCACGGGCCTGGCCGGCATGCTGGCGGCGCCGGTGCAGCTTCACCCGGTGCTCGCTTTCACCGCGATCCTGTGCATCGCGCTCGGCGCGGGCGCGGCGGCGGCGCTCAACATGTGGTATGAGGCCGATCTCGACGCGCTGATGAAGCGCACCCGCAATCGCCCGCTCCCGGCCGGCCGCATGGACCGGCAGACGGCGCTCCATTTCGGCGTCGGCCTGAGCTTCTTCTCGGTGCTGCTGATGGGGGTCGCGACCAACTGGTTTGCAGCCGGCGTGCTGGCGGTGTCGATCCTCTTCTACGTGCTCGTGTACACCGTCTGGCTGAAGCGCCGCACGCCGCAGAATATCGTGATCGGCGGAGCGGCCGGTGCCTTTCCGCCGGTGATCGGCTGGGCCGCGGCGACGGGCGACGTGACCTTGCTCCCGCTGCTGCTGTTCACGCTCATCTTCCTCTGGACGCCGCCGCATTTTTGGGCGCTCTCGCTGTTCGTCCGTTCGGATTATGCCGCTGCGGGCGTGCCGATGCTGCCCGTCGTCTCCGGGCCGACCGTTACGCGCCAGCAAATTGCGCTCTACACGCTTCCGATGGCCGCCGCCGCACTGGCGCCCTGGCCGCTGGGCCTCGCGGGTCCGCTCTACGGCATCGCTGCGGCCGTGCTCAGCGCCGTGTTCGTGCTGCTGTCGCTTCAGGTGCTCGCCAACCGGGCCACCGATCCGGCGGAGATGAAGCCTGAAAAGCGGCTGTTCGCTTTCTCGATCCTGTATCTGTTCGCGGTGTTTGGCGCGCTGGTGTTCGACCATTGGCTGATCGGATGAGCAAGCCGGATGACGAGGTTCGCCGCCGGCAGCGGAGCCGGGCGCTCGTAATGGCGTTGGCGCTCGCCGCATTCGTGCTGCTGCTCTACTTCATCACCATCGCTCGGATCTCGGGGCAGTCGTGACCGCGCTCGCCCGCAAAAACGGCCGCACCGCCGCGCTTGCCGCTCTGCTGGTGGCGGCGATGGTCGGGCTCGCTTTCGCCAGCGTGCCGCTCTACCGCCTCTTCTGCCAGGTGACGGGCTTTGGCGGGACGCCGCTCAGGGCAAGCGAATTCGAGAGCGATCTTGCTCCCGCCGGCAAGATGATCCGCGTCCGCTTCGACGCCAACACCAACTCGGCCCTGCCCTGGAACTTCAAGCCTGAGCGCAAGGTCGAGCGGGTGGCGATCGGCGCGCGGGAAATGGCCTTCTACACCGCGAAGAACCTTGGCGACCGGCCCGTCACCGGCACCGCCACCTTCAACGTCACCCCGGCCAAGGCAGGGCAGTATTTCACCAAGATCCAGTGCTTCTGCTTCAACGAGCAGACGCTGAAGCCGGGCGAGGAAGTGCGGATGCCCGTCGTTTACTTCGTCGATCCCAAGATCCTTGAGGATGCAGACGCCAGCCGGATCGACGAGATCACCTTGAGCTACACCTTTTACCCGGTGGATTCGGGCAAGAAGCAGAGTTAGAGACCCTCAACCGCGACCCGGGCCGAGAGCCCGTGGGACGAGAAGAAGACAAGAGGAACGCTGTACATGGCTGGAGCCAAGAGCCACCAATATCACATCCTGCCGCCGAGCATCTGGCCGTTCCTGGGCAGCTTCTCGGCACTGGCGATGGCGGCCGGCGCCATCATGTGGATGCACAACAATGCGTCGGGCTCCTGGGTGTTCTTCGCGGGGCTGATCGCGGTGCTGTTCGTGATGTTCAGCTGGTGGGTCGACGTGATCCGCGAGGCGCATGCCGGCGATCACACACCGATCGTGCAGCTCCATCTGCGTTACGGGATGATCCTGTTCATCGCTTCCGAAGTGATGTTCTTCGTCGCCTGGTTCTGGGCCTATTTCGCGGCCGCGCTCTTCCCCTCGCCGGTCGAGAGCATTGGCGGCACCTGGCCACCCAAGGGCATGGAGGTGCTGGATCCGTTCGGCTACCCGCTGCTCAACACGCTGATCCTGCTCTGCTCCGGCACGACCGTGACCTGGGCGCACCACGCCCTCATCCACGGCGATCGCGACGGGCTGAAGAAGGGTCTCTGGGCGACGATCGGGCTGGGCCTGCTGTTCAGCGCGGTCCAGGCTTATGAATATATCCACGCGCCGTTCGGCTTCGCCGACAATATCTACACCTCCGCCTTTTTCATGGCGACCGGCTTCCACGGCTTCCACGTGATCGTCGGCACCATCTTCCTGATCGTCTGCCTGATCCGCACCTACAAGGGCCACTTCACGCCCCGCCAGCATTTCGGCTTCGAAGCGGCGGCCTGGTATTGGCACTTCGTCGACGTGGTGTGGCTGTTCCTCTTCCTCGCCATCTACGTCTGGGGTGGCTGGGGCGCCGAATATCATTGACCGCTTCCCCTCCCCCTCGCGGGAGGGAATTGAGGGGAGGGCCTGTCGACCGGCGCCGCTGATGACGACAAGCCCGCCCCCAGCCCCTCCCGCAAGCGGGAGGGGAGTCTTCGAGACCGGCCTCAAAGGTCTGTGCCCGCGCTGCGGCGCCAAGACCTTGTTCGAGGGCCTTGCGAACTTCGCGCCCAAATGCCGCGCCTGCCAGCTCGACCTTTCCGCCTTCAACGTCGGTGACGGGCCCGCGGCCTTCCTGACCTTGATCGTCGGCGCGCTGGTTACCGGCCTCGCCATCGCGCTCGAGCTCACGGTCGAGCCGCCCTTCTGGGTCCATATCCTGCTCTGGGTGCCGATCACGGCAGCCGCCGTCATTGGAACCCTGCGGGTGGCCAAGGGCATGCTCATCTCGGCCGAGTATCGAAACAGCGCGCGCGAAGGCCGGGTTCGGGACGAATGATGCGCTGGCCCCTCATTCCCACCGTTGTCGTCGCGGCGGCCGTTGCGGTGATGATCGCGCTCGGCGTCTGGCAGCTCCAGCGCAAGGGCGAGAAGGAAGCGCTGATCGCGCAATACCGTGAGGCTTCCGGCCTGCCGCCGATCGCTTATCCGTCGGTGCCGACGCAAGATGCGAAATTGTTCTATAGGCGGGCAGACGGCTTCTGTCTGGAGCCGGTCGGCTGGCGCTCCACCGCCGGGCGGAACATGCAGGACCAAACCGGCTGGAGCCACATCGTCTCGTGCCGCACCGGCGGCGTCGAAGGGCCCGGCATGCAGGTCGACATGGGCTGGTCCAAATCGAGCACCTCGCCCGCCGGCTGGAAGGGCGGTGCGGTCAGCGGCATCATCGCTCCGGATCGGCTGCACAAGATCCGCCTCGTCTCTTCCCAAGCCGCGCCGGGGCTGGTGCCGAGCGCGCGTCCGTCGCCGGAGGCCACGCCCAACAACCACCTCCTCTACGCCCTCCAATGGTTCTTCTTCGCCGCCGGCGCGGCGGTGGTCTACGTGCTCGCGCTGAGGAAGAGGCAGGGGAATCCGCCCGCCTAGCCGCTCCTTGGCCCCATGCTTGCTCGGGGGCGCTCCAAACCCTAAATGCGCGCCTGCATGATGCAACTTACAACCCTCTCCAACGGCCTGCGCGTTGCCACGCGGGAAATGCCGGGCGTCGAGACCGCCGCGGTCGGTCTCTATTCCGACACCGGCTCACGCTACGAGCCCGCCCGGGTGAACGGGATCGCGCACCTCTTCGAACATATGGTGTTCAAGGGCGCGGGCGGGCGCTCGGCGCGGGAGATCAGCGAAGCGATCGAGGATGTCGGCGGCGACCTCAACGCCGCGACCGATCGCGACGGCACCAACTTCATGGCTTCCGTCATGGCCGAGCATATTCCGCTGGGCGTCGAGCTGATCGCAGACATGATCCTGCGCCCGCAATTCGCCTCGAGCGAGCTGGAGCGCGAGAAGGATGTCGTGCTGCAGGAGCTCGGCGAGGCGCGCGACACGCCCAACGACATCATCTTCGACGACCTCTGGTCCGCCGCCTTCGCCGACCAGCCGCTCGGCCGCTCCGTGCTCGGCGATGAAGCCAGCATCGAGGCGATCACGATCGAGGACCTGCACGATTGGCGGCGCGGCCAGTATCGGGCGGGCAGCCTCTCGCTGGTCGCGGCGGGCAAGGTGGACCATGCGGTGCTTGTCGAGCTTGCTGAAAAGCATTTCGAGGGCCTGCCGCTGGGCACGCTTTCCACGCCCGAGCCCGCCCGCTTCACGGGCGGCGATCGGGTCGGCAGGGCGAGCTCCGATCAGGCGCATCTCGCGCTCGCCTTCCGCGGCCCTGCCCAGCTCGACGAGGACTATTTCGCCGCGCGTCTGTTCGCCGACGCGGTCGGCGGAGGCATGTCCTCGCGCCTGTTCCAGCAGCTGCGCGAGGACAGGGGCCTTGCCTACAGCGTCTACGCCAGCCTCACGCCATATCGCGATGTCGGGCTGCTCTCCATCTACGCGGCGACCGCCCGGCGCCAGTCCGCCGCGGCGGCGCAGCTGATCGAAGACGTGCTTGCGGAGGCCGCTCAGACGCTCACCCAGCGCGAGCTCGACCGCGTCCGCACCCAGTCGCGCGCCGGTCTGCTCATGTCGATGGAGAGCCCTTGGGGTCAGGCTCATTATGTGGCGCGCCAGCTTTCGGTGCACGGCCGGCTGGTCGATCCGTCCGAGGTGGTGGCCGAACTCGCCGCGGTGACGCTCGACCAAGCTCGCGAAGCGGGCGCGAAGATGCTGGCCGGCCCCCGCGCCCGCGCAACGATCGGCTTCCCGGCCGTGCGCGCCGCCTGACCTGCGCTTTTGTCGACAGCGAAGTCGTTTCCGTCGCGGCCTGATCGCGTTGTCCGCATCTCTCGCTAGGCGGCATGACGTCGCGCAGGGCATTGGGGCCAAGCGGCGGGGGATCAAGATGAAAGCTGTATCATTGCTCGTCGCTGCAGCCGCAGCGGCGCTGGCGACGCCTGTGGCGGCCGCCACCTTCACTTATTCGGGCGAAATCACGCTCAATCCGAACATGATCAGCTCCAACGGTGATTTCCAGGCCTTCATGCCGGGGACGCCGTTCGCGATCAACACGAACGGCGTGGTGATCGGCTCCGTCCGCTTCGCTAACGGCGCGCGCCTGACCGTGTCTGATGCACCCGACCGACCGGGCCAGGAGTCATTCTATGCCTCTTTCGGCAACGGACTGAGTGATTCCGCGTTCACACTAACGGGGATCGAAGGAAATTATGTCGGGCCGGCGAACCACACGAGCTATTGCAGCGGCCAGTGCCTTGGCACCTTCGGTGACCTGACCACGTCGTCTTTCTCGTTTACCGGCATTGATTTCCGCCTGACATATATCGGTCCGGCGTCGACCTTCGCGCCGCGCGACTTCAGTGTCTTCCAAGGCTTAACGTCCGTGCCGGAGCAGACCGGGGCGGTGCCGGAGCCGTCGACCTGGGCGATGCTGATCGTCGGCTTCGGCGCCGTCGGTTCCGCGATGCGGCGGAGACCGAAGCTGCACTCCGCGCTTTCCGCCTGACAAGGAGGCTGGCGCTTCGCGATCCGGGCGGCCAAGGGGGCGGGGCATGGACCCGTCCACCCTTATCGCTGAGCCGTGGAGCCACTACGCCCTGATGGACTGCGGCCATGGCCGCAAGCTGGAGCGCTACGGCCCCTACAGCTTCATCCGTCCCGAGCCGCAGGCGATGTGGGCGCCCGCGCTCGAGGATTGGGACGCGGACGGCGAGTTCATCCCCGGCTCCGACGAGGAAGGCGGCGGGCGGTGGCAATTCCGCCGGCCCGTGCCTCGGGAAGGTTGGGACATGGCATGGGAGGATGTGCGCTTCCGCGCGCAAACAACGCCCTTCCGCCACCTTGGCTTCTTCCCCGACATGTCCCCGCAATGGGCGTGGATGCGCGAGCGGCTGGGGGCGGGGACGGAAGCCCTGAACCTGTTCGGCTATACCGGCGTCGGCACCCTGGCCATGTCCGCGGCAGGCGCGAACCTCGTCCATGTCGACGCGTCCAAGAAGTCGGTTGAGGGCGGCAAGGACAATGCGGCCCTGGCAGGGATGTCCGACCGCCCGATCCGCTGGATCGTCGAGGATGCGGCCAAGTTCGTTGCGCGCGAGGTGCGGCGGGGGCGGCGTTATGACGGCATCATCCTCGATCCGCCGAAATATGGCCGTGGGCCTGCGGGAGAGGTCTGGCGGCTGGAGGAGGGTCTGCCCGCGCTCGTCGCCGATTGCCGGAAGCTCATAGACGAGAAGAGCCGCTTCCTAGTGCTCACCGTTTACGCGGTGCGCATGTCCGCGCTTGCGATCGGCGAGCTGTTCAATCAGATCCTCGGCGATCTCGGGGGCCGGGTCGAATGCGGCGACATGGCCGTGCGCGAGGAGGCGAGGGGGCTGCTGCTTCCAACCGCCATCTTCGCGCGCTGGTCGAGAGACTAGTCCCGGCAGGCGCGGATCGCTGCGCCCGTTGCGAATGGGGCGGCCGCGATGAGGAGCAGGGAGACGGCCCCCAGAAGCTTGATCGCGCCGGTTTCGAAACCCTGTTCGATCATGCCCGCGCCGAAGATCAGGATCGGCACGGCGAGTGGCAGCATGAGGAGCCCCGCCATCGCGCCGGTGCCGCGCAGGCCCGCGGTAAGGGCTCCGACCATCAAGGTGAGCGCGGTGAGGCCGGGCGTGCCCACCAGGAGGCCGATCTCGACCCTGAGCAGCACCTCCCGCGGCAGCTTCATCAAGGCGGCGGCCGGGATGGCGGCGAGCATCAGCGGCGGCCCGAAGCTCAGCCAGTGGCCGATGAGCTTGGCGACTGCGACCGCCTCCTCGTTGACGCCGCGCAGCGCGAGCTGATCGAGCACTCCGCCCGCTCGATCGGGCTCGACGAGGCGATCGACGGGGAGCAAAGCCGCGAGCAAGGCCGCCATCCAGAGGGCGCCGCCTCCCGTGCGAGCGAGCAGCGGGCGATCCGGCCCAACCGCGAACGGGAAGAGGGTTGCGACGAGCAGGAAGAAGATAAGCGGCAGCAACGCAGTGCCGCCGCTCGCCGCAAGCCTCAGTTCCCGCAGGATGAGAGCCGTCATGCGGCGCCGAGCGCCAGCGTTGCGGCGCTTTCCAGGCCGATCGGCTGGTGCGTCGCCGCGAGCACCGCGCCGCCGCGGCTCCTGTGAGCGGCCATGGCCGCCGTGAGACGCTCCTGGCCTTCCGCATCGAGGCCGTTCGCCGGCTCGTCCAGCAACCAGAGCGGGGCGCCCGAGACAATCACCCGCGCGAGCGTGGCGCGCTTGCGCTGGCCGGTGGAGAGCATCCGGACCGGCACGTTGGCAAGATGCGCGATGCCCATCGGCTCCATGCCCGCTTCGGCCCGGACACTGTCGAGCCGCGCCCAGAAGGCAAGCGCACGGCCGAGGGTGAGGCGCTCGTCGAGTGCGGCCGCTTCATCAGCGAGGGCGGCGGGGCTGTGCCGCTTCACCTCGCCAACAGTGGCTCGCAAGAGACCGGCCGCGACACGCATCAGGCTCGACTTGCCGACGCCGTTAGGGCCGCTGATGATCGCGGATCCGCCCGGTTCAAGCGAAAGGCTCACCCCCTCGAACAGCAGCCGCCCGCCCCGGATCAGTGCCACGTCCCTGAGCTCGAGCAGGGCGCTCAATCGGCGGCGTCCTCGAGCGCGTGCATGTCTTCATCGGAGAAGCCGAAATGGTGGCCGACTTCATGGACGATGACGTGGGTGACGAGCTCTTCCAGGCTGACGCCGCTCTCCGCCCACTCGTCGAGCAGGGGACGGCGATAGAGGTGGATCATGGCCGGAAGCTCGCCCGACAGCATCGACGACTGCTGCCCCACCGGCCGCCCGGTATAAAGGCCGCTCAATTGGAACGGGTCCTCGATCCCGAACTGCTCGAGCACCTCATCCTGGGCGAATTCCTCGACCCGTAGCACCACACCGTCGAGGTAACGGCAGAAGTGCTCCGGCAGGCCGGCGATCGCCGCGTCGGCGAGCCGCTCGATTGCCGCGGCATCGGGCGCGAAGGTTTGACCTCTGCTCATGGGAAAGCGACATAAGACGGAAGCGCGCGCCGCGCCAGCGAGGGGAGACAGCATGACGAAGCTCACAGCGGAGCAGCGGGAGGCGGCGCTAACGGGGCTTGCCGGCTGGAGCCTGGTCGAGGAGCGCGACGCGATTGCCCGCAGCTTTCGCTTCCGCGACTTCAACGAGGCCTTCGCCTTCATGACCCGCGTGGCGATGGCCGCCGAGCAGGCCGATCACCACCCGGAATGGAGCAATGTGTGGAACCGGGTGGACGTGCTCCTCACCACCCATGACGCGAATGGGCTGACCCAAAAGGATGTGGCGCTCGCCAAAAGGATCGACGGCTTTGCGGGCCAGCTTGCCCTCCGGCCCGAGGCTGACTAGAGGGCGCTCTTTCCAGAGCATGCGGAGCGGTGGCCGAGTGGTCGAAGGCGCTCGCCTGGAAAGTGAGTATACGGCAAAACCGTATCGAGGGTTCGAATCCCTCCCGCTCCGCCATTTTGCCGAGTATTTAACGCAGTGCTGAATCTTGCCAACGTCACCGTCCGCCTTGGCGGGCGCACCATCCTGGACGGCGCCACTGCGGCGCTGCCGCCGCGCAGCCGCGTCGGGCTGATCGGGCGCAACGGAGCGGGCAAGACCACGCTTGT
>NZ_CADCWD010000080.1 GCF_902806315.1 uncultured Sphingosinicella sp. | reverse complement strand
CTGGCTGGTGAGGTGAAAGCTGCCCTCGTCCATGATGTAGACGCCCGGGCTCAGCGCGACCTGCCCGCGTAAGGTCATCCCTCCGCAATATCTTCCCGGGGAGAGCGTGACGAGCGGCCGGTTGGGCTGCACGCTGAGATTGGTCGCGGTGCAGGCGGACGGCTCGGTGGGAACGCTGAGGTCCCTCGCCGCAAGCGGGTCCTTCTGGGCGACGGAATAAGACGAGACCTGCGTCCCGCTGGCGATGTTCCTGCTCGAGCCACGAATGCCGCCCACGCTGGTCAGTGGACTTCCGGCGATGAAGCTGCCGCCGCTAAGATCGATGGCGTGCTGGCCGTCGCTGTTGGCGGCCACGCCGCATCCAAGCTCGACATCGGCCGTGCCGGCGAGGTTCACGCCCACGCCATCCGGCGCCAGCGCGATCACGCAATGCTCGCCCGCGCGGACCAACGCTGCGACGGAGCGCGCCCGGATCGTCGGCGGGGCGTGCAGGAACAGGCTGGAGAATGGCAGGCGGCGCTCGGTTGTGGCGATCACCTCCACGGCGCTCGCCTGGCCGGCGAAGCCGCCGGTGGCGGGCGGGGTGTTGATCGCTCGCACCCGGATGACGGTGTTGGAGTTGCGGTCCAGTTCGCGCTGCACCGGCCCAGTGACGGTCTCGGCGCCCTGGCTGAGCGCATGGGCGCCTGCGAGCGCGCCGGCATCGGTCGCGAGGTGGAGCTGGCGCTTCCACATATACCATTGGACGGCATCGGTCGCGAGGCCGGTGCCCCCAACCAAAGCGAAGGTTCCGGCGCCGGTCAGCGCAAGGACGTTGCCGCTGATGTCGCTCCGCAAACGGGCGAGCGAAGACGCGAACCGAGTGAGTGCAGCATGGGTCATGCATGGCCTCCCTTTTCTGAGGGGAAGCCTGGGCCAGACATACTAACGGGAAGCTGCCCCCGCTGGTTAAAGAAAATTTACGTTCGTTGCGGGGCTATTTTGCGCGCTTTGCGGCGGCGACCAGACGGCGGGTGATCGGTGCCGCATCGGGCGGAAGCTGGTCCGAATCGAATTCCCGCACCGCCTTTATCTCCAGCGACCATCGCGGCCGGTAGCGCACATCTTCGACGACGAACAGCGAGGAGCGGTCTCTCCGGTGATCGGGCCGATGGCTGAAGTTCGCCACCTTTTCGACCCTGCCGTGCGACACCATCCCGATTTCCTCGCGCAGCTCGCGAAGCACACCCTCCTGGGCGTCTTCGGAGGATTTGCGGCCGCCTCCCGGGAGTCGCCAGCCGCGGGCGTAGCTCAGCGTCACGAGGATGATCTTGCCTTCGGGCGTCAGTGGAACCGCGTGGACGCCGCTCGTGTGGGGCGAGGTGAAGAACCAGAGCGAACGACGCAGGCGGTGGAGCAGGGCCACCGCCTTGTGGAGAAGCCGCCGGACGAGAGCTTTCAGAAGATGTGAGTGGCCGCCGCCACTCCGCCGCCCAGCGCGATCAAGGCGAGGAGGAAGCGATAGTCGATCCGCTCGAAGCGGCGCTTCATGTGCACCTTGGTGGTGTAGTCGAGCTTCGTGGGAATGCGAAGCTTGCGTTTGGATCGTCTGCCCATGCGGGCGCCTTTCAGTCCGGAGCGCCCGCTAGTCAATATGGGGCGGTCCGCACCGGCTATGCCGCGCGCGCCAGAAACGCCGTTTCGCGATCGGCCCAATGACGGAAGCTCTGCCGGTCGAGGATGCGCTCGACATAGGTTCGCAGCCTCGGCCGGGCACCGATTTCGAAATTCAGGTGACGGAAATTGACGAATGGGCTCGCCACCGCGATGTCCGCGAGCGTCAGCCCGTCGCCTACGAGATAGCCCTCATCCGACACCACCCGCTCCAGATAATCGAGGATCGGCGGCAGCTCGACGTTTTCCGCTTTGTCGGCGGCGGCGAGGTCGCCCTCGCGCTTCAGGAAGCGCGGTGCGACGATGCGGTTGAAGAACATCTTGCGTCCGCAGTCGAACAGGATCGTGTCGGCGAATTCGTCGAACCACACGGTTCGCGCCCGCGCCTGGGGCTCGCTTGGGATCAGCTCGGGATCGGGCTTCTGTGCGTCAAGATAGGCGATGATGGCGCTCGAATCCGAGATCGCGAAGTCGCCGTCGCGGAGGGCTGGTATCTTTCCAAACGGGCTCGCCTCCAGGAACTCGGGGTCGGCCGAGCCCATGCCGATCGGCTTCGATTCCACTTCGATGCCCTTCTCGGAGGCGAAGGCCAGAACCTTGCGGACGAACGGCGACAAGGATGATCCGTAGACGAGCATTGCAGCGAGTCCTTGGTTTAGTTTTCTTTTGGAACTCGTAGCGGTCTGCCGCGCGGCGCTCAAGACCCGCGCCTTTGATTACAGCTTGGGAGCGGCGAAACCATCCTCTAAGCCGCGCCGGCCATGCTTCGCCGCAGCACCTCCTCCTTCCCGCTCTGGCGCTCCGAAGCGAAGGCGACAATGCTGCTCGCCTATCCGCTGGTGCTCACCAACCTTGCCCAGGCGCTGATCCACGCCACCGACGTGGTGCTGCTCGGGCAGGTCGGGCCGCGAACGCTCGCGGCGGCGGCGCTCGGCGTCAATCTCTACGTCGCCTGCCTGATCTTCGGCATGGGCCTCGTCACCGCCGCGGCGCCGATGATCGCGCGCGAGCGCGGGCGGCGGTTCAACAGCGTGCGCGACGTGCGCCGCACCGTTCGTCAGGCGATGTGGGCGGCGACCGCATTGGTGCTGCCGATGTGGGCCATGCTCTGGAACGCGAAGGCGGTGCTGCTGCTGCTCGGGCAGGAGCCGGCGCTTGCCGAGGATGCGCAGAGCTTCGTGCGCTGTCTGATGTGGGGCCTCCTCCCGGCCTTCCTCTACCTCGTGCTCAGGAACTTCGTCGCCGCGATGGAGCGGCCGCTCTGGGCGCTCGCCGTCGCGATCTGCGCGGTGATCTTTAACGGCCTCGTAAACTATTGCCTGATTTTCGGCGTTCCCGCCATCGGCCTGCCGCCGCTCGGCCTGGTCGGCGCGGGGATCGGCAGCGCCTGCACGATCCTGCTCGAGTTCATCGGCATCGCCATCGTGGTGACGCGGCATCCCCGCTTCCGCCGCTATCATCTGTTCGGCCGCTTCTGGCGCCCGGATTGGCCGCGCTTCCGCGAAGTCTGGCGGCTCGGCCTGCCGATCGCGATCACGCTGACGCTGGAGGTCGGCATCTTCAACGCGGCCGTGTTCCTGATGGGCATCATCGGCACCGCCTCGCTCGCCGCGCACCAGATCGCGATCCAGATCGCCGCTCTGTCCTTCATGGTTCCGATGGGGATCGCGCAAGCGGTGACCGTGCGCGTCGGCCATGCCCGCGGCCGCGAGGATCCCGCCGGGATCGCCCGCGCCGGCTGGACCGCGTTCGTCCTCGGCACCGGCTTCATGAGCCTGATGTCGCTGCTCATGTGGGCGACGCCGCTGGGGCTTGTGTCGATCTTCCTGGACGTGGACGATCCGGTGAACCGTGCCGTGATCCCGCTCGCGGTTGCCTTCCTCGGCCTCGCTGCCCTGTTCCAGATCTTCGACGGCGCGCAGGCAGTCGGCGCGGGCATGCTGCGCGGCCTCAACGACACCACGATCCCGATGCTTTATGCCCTGTTCGGCTACTGGGCGGTCGGCATGGGCGTGGGCGTAGGGCTCGGCTTTGGTCTCGGCTGGGAAGGCGTCGGCATCTGGACGGGGCTGGCCTCGGGCCTTGCGATCGTGGCGGTGCTGATGCTGGTGAGATGGACCCGTCGCGAGCAACTCGGGTTGATGACCCGGTGAGGATCGCAACCTTCAACGTCAACGGCGTCAACGGCCGCTTGCCCCGCCTGCTCGAATGGCTGGAGGAGACGCAGCCCGACGTCGCCTGCCTTCAGGAGTTGAAGGCGCCGCAGGACAAGTTCCCCAAAGCCGCCATCGAAAAGGCCGGCTACGGCGCGATCTGGGCGGGCCAGAGCCGCTGGAACGGTGTCGCCCTCCTCGCCCGCGGCTGCGAGCCGGTCGAGACGCGCCGCTGCCTCCCTGGCTACCCGTCCGACGAGCAGGCGCGCTATATCGAGGGCGCGGTGAACGGCCTGCTGATCGGCTGCCTCTATCTCCCGAACGGCAACCCGCAGCCCGGCCCCAAGTTCGACTACAAGCTCGCCTGGATGGAGCGGCTGAATGATTATGCAGCCGAGCTCATAGAAGCGAACGTTCCGGTCGTGCTCGCCGGCGATTATAATGTCGTGGCGACCGACTTCGACATCTACAATCCGAGAAGCTGGCTGAAAGACGCCCTGCTCCAGCCCGAAAGCCGCGAGGCCTATACCCGGCTGCTCGCCCAGGGTTGGACCGACGCCCTGCGACACCTCTTCCCGGACGAGCCGATCTACACCTTCTGGGACTATTTCCGGAATGCCTGGGCGCGCAATGCGGGGCTGCGCATTGACCACCTTCTCCTCAGCCCCTCCATCGCATCGCGCCTCCGTGACGCGGGAGTGGACAGGGAGGTGCGCGGCCGCGAAGGCGCGAGCGACCATGCACCCACCTGGATCCTCCTCGATGATTAAGGTCGGCATCCTCGAGACCGGCGAACCGCCCGCCGACCTGCGCGAGCGCTTCGGAGGCTATGGGGGGATGTTCCAGCGGCTGCTCGGCCCGGACTTCGAGGCGACCACCTACGATGTCCGCAGCGGGGAATATCCCGCCTCGCCGGATGAGCAGGACGCCTACATGGTCACGGGATCTCCTGCCGGCGTTTACGACGACCTGCCCTGGATCCCGGAGCTCAAGAGCTTCCTCCAATCGGCCAAGGGCAAGGCGAAGCTGGTCGGAATCTGCTTTGGGCATCAGATCATGGCCGAAGCGTTCGGAGGCCGGGTCGAGAAGTCGGAGCGCGGCTGGGGCGTCGGCTTGCAGCGCTACGACGTGCGCAGCCGCGCGGACTGGATGGACGATGGAGAGACCATGGCGATTCCGGTCTCGCATCAGGACCAGATCGTGGAGCAGCCGCCCGCCAGCCGCATCCTCGCCAGCAGCGACTTCACGCCCTACGGCGTGCTCGCTTACGAGGACCAGCCGGCCATCTCCTTCCAATGCCATCCCGAGTTCGATCCGGATTTCGCGAAGGCGCTGATAGAGAGCCGACGCGACCGCCTGACCATGGCGGATCAGGCGCTCGCCTCGCTGGACCAGCCCAATGACAGCGCCCGTGTGTTCGGCTGGATCCGCCGCTTCCTCGGCGCCGAGCCCTCGTAGCTCCTGCCGCGCGATCAGCGCAGGAGGTCAATACCTTCCCGGCGGAACAGAGGGTAACCATGCTCCTTCATAAACTGTTGCGGTTAGGAAACAGTCGCGGAATTTGAACGAGTCGCTGGAAACAACAGAGTCATCGACCGTTTTTCCCTTCGAACCCTTTGGGCAGAAGGAAACGAGAACATGCTTAACGCGATCTCATACCCGGGCAAGACTTTCCCCCACGATCCGGCGCTGCGCGGCTACCAGATTCTCTACCATCGCGATCAGGTAAACCACTGCCCCTGCTGCAGCCGGACGCATTGGTATGTCGGACGCGTGTCCGCAGAATGCGGCTTCTGCGCGGCGGCCCTCCCGCTGGCCGACGCGGTGACCGGGCACGGCACCCATCGCCCGGGCGCCCGCCCCGCTTTCTTCGCCGACGCGGCCTGAGGGGCGCCCACTTCCGATACCCATGATAGAGCGGTAAGGAGAGCATCCGACAGCGGAGATGCTCTTGAAGACGCTTGCTCTCACCCTCTCCGCCGCGGCCGCGTTGCTGGTCTCCGCTCCGGCCGCGGCGGAGCCGATCCCCAAGCCAGAGGCGGTCGCCCTTCCCGACGAACGCCCTCTCCTCCCGGAACTCCTCGCGGCGCTAAGCCCCGGCGGCGACGTCGCGGCGCCGGCGGCGGTGGCTCGATACGACGCCGTTCTCGCCAAGCTGCCCCGCCAGACGCCGCTGCGAGGCCTGGTCCAATTCTTCCGCGGGCAAGTGCTTGCTCGGCCGGAAAGCGGGCGGCAGTCCGAAGCGTTCGCCGCAATCGAGGAGAGCATTCGCCTGCTGCCGCAACATAGCGGCCCTTTGTTCGTGGGGGCGGGTTTCTACGCTTATGGCGACGAGCCCGGAAAGGCCGTCGACTATCTGCTCCGCGCCGCCCGGATGGATCCCCCCATCCTCAACCGGCTGAACGACTACGAAGCCAACAACCTGCTGCAGCGCCTCGGCGAGTCGAACGATCGCCTGCGCCGGATCGCTCTTAGCGAACGTCTCCTGGACATGGGCTGGCGCGGCGGCCGTTCGGCAACCACCTCGGCAATGGCCTTCGAAGTGCTGCAAGCCCGGATCGACAACCGGGACGTGAGCGGCGCGTCCGCAATGCTGCCCCGCATCGTGACGCCGGCGCTGCTCGTCCGGCTTCTCACCGAAAAGAAATACGAGCCGCTGCGCGCGGCGGCGGAAGACTGGGCCGGGCCGCGTCTCGAGAAGCAATGGCCCATCTATTTGCGGCAAGCTCGATCCGAATGGGAAGCGAGCAACGATCTTGAAGCCGGCCGGTCCTATGCGGCTGCGCTGGACGCCGCAGGGCATGACGAGACGCTGATCCGAACCTTCGCGCCGCTGTTCAGCAGGCCGATCGACCCTAAACGCCAGCAGCCGCTCATGTTCATCGCCTCCCCGGTGGCGGGCGCTCTCGCCCGCGGCGGGCGCTGGGACGAAGCTTTGGCCATCTACGACAACGCGCTGAAAGCCTGGCCGGCCGGAGATGGGGCGCTGGCACTGAACCTCAGCGGAAACCGCGCCCGTACGTTGGTGATGCGGGGCAACTTCGAGGCGGGCCTTGCTGCGTTCGACGCGGTTATCGCCGATGCCGCGAAATGGGGCGGTGAGGTCAATCATGGTGCTGTCGCTGCCATGCATCTTTACAGGGCCTGCGCGCTCGCCGCCCTGGGAAGAAACAGCGAGGACGTCACCTCCAGCGGGATGGTGGCGGCGCGGCAAAGCGTGGATCCCTTCGCTTACATGCGCCTGCTGATCTGCAAGAACGATCTTCCAGCAGCGCGCAAGGTGATCAGGGATGCGCTCGCGGATGACGAGCTTCGCAACGAGGTGCTGCCGATGTTCCGCCCGCCCGCCGAGAAGCCCTACGACAGCGACTACGCACGCACGATCGCCGCCCGTTTCGAGCAGGTGAGGCAAGATCCCTCGCTTCGCGCCGCAGCGGCCAGGCATTCCCGACTGCTGACAGAGCCGCTCAACGCGGCAGCGCCGCCCGAAGAGCTGGAAACGAGCGCCTCTTAGCGCGAGGCATACAAGCGGGCGACGCGCTCAGGGCTTACGCCGGCCCCATACAATGCGAGGCAGGCCAGGTTGCGCGCGGAGCGGCTGAACCAGCCGTCGCGCTCCCACCGGTCGGCCGCTGTTACCGCCTCGACATCGAGCATGCGGAGCCGGGACCGGCCGATGCGACGCACGAGGTCCACGTCTTCCATCAAAGGGAGCGGCCGATAGCCTCCGATCTTATCGTAGAGGGTGCGGGAGATGAGGAGCGCTTGGTCTCCGTAAGGCAGCGCGAGCAGGCGAACGCGCGCGGTCACGCCCCGCTCTAAGACGCGGGCCTGCCAGGCGTTGGACTGGAGCCGGAAGCGAAAGCAGGCTGCGGCGCGAGGTGCGTCGTCGACATGCCGCTGGACGGCCTTGCGCCAGCCCTCGGCCAGGCGCGTATCGGCATGAAGGAAGAGCAGCCAGTCGCCAGTGGCGGCCTCGGCGCCAGCCCGAAGCTGGACGCCCCTTCCCTTTGGTGCCGGGATCAGCCAGGCACCGTGCGCTTGCGCGACGGCTCGTGTTTCGTCGGTGGATCCGCCGTCGACGACCACGACCTCCTCGGCTCCCTGGAGACCGTCCAGGCAGGCCGGGAGCGTGCCGGCGGCATTCAATGCCGGGATGACGACGGAGAGGTTCAGCCGGAGCAGCTCGCGCCGCCGAGCACGCAGAAGCGCGCGCAGTGCGGGTGGTTGAGCATGACCTTGGTGCGCGACCCGGTCAGCGTCTCGCCCATCGCGAACTGATCGTCGTACGGAAGCAAGGTGCAGGCCGCGACCACCGGCCGCTCCGCGCCCTTGCGCTTCACGATCATGCGGCTCGACGCGCACATCATCGCCCCCGGCGAGAGCTTGAGGATGCCCCAGCAGGCTTCGGTGATCTCCGGCACGTCGGCGCTGGCGTCCATTTCGGGAAACAGGACGAGCCGCGACGGATCGGCTGCCTCGATCCGAAGGCCAAGCTCCATAAACAGGCGCGCATAGCCATGGCGAGCCTCGGCCTCGCTCTCCTTGCCGAGGCGACGTCCCGCGATTGCTATGCGAAAGCCGTGGTCGGACAGCCATTTCAAGCCGTCGACCGCCTTCTCCCAAGTGCGGGCGCCGCGTTCGGCCTCGTGAACAGCCTTCGTATAATGATCGAGGCTGACGCGCATGGTCAGCCTTTCGCCATGCTCCAGCACGATCGCCTTGAGCTGCTCCTCGAAACGCCGCATCGGCCGCATCGCATTGGTGAGCACCAGCACCTCGAAGCCGCGGGCGAGCGCCGAGCGCATCATGCCGATCATGTCGCGGTTCATGAACGGCTCTCCGCCGGTGAAGCCGATCTCGCGCGTGCCGAGCGCCTCGGCCTCGTCGAGATAGGCGTCAACCTCGGCCAGTGTCAGGTAAACCAGCGCGTCGTTGGTGGGGGAGCTTTCGATATAGCAGCTCTTGCACGCGAGATTGCAGAGCGTGCCGGTATTGATCCACAGCGTGTCCAGCCGCCCAAGCTCGACATGCGCACGCCGCTCGCCTTTGGCGGTCACCTGCGGGTCGCGGAACTTGGCCGGATCGAGCCGCCGCGCATTGGGGTCAGCGAACGGCGACAGGTCCAGATCGGGGGCGGTGGCTATGTCGCGTCTCCTCTGCCAAGGAGAATAAGGACTGGCGGGACGGCTTGAAAGGGGGCGCAAGGTGAAGGGACGGCTCGGCAGGGTGGCCTTGCTGCTCCTGATTGCCTGCGGCATCGCCGCTTTCTTCCTGTTCGACCTCGGCAGCTATCTGACGCTCACGAGCCTCAAGGCGCGTCAGGCGGAACTCGCCGCTTTCGTGGAAGCGCAACCGCTGACGGCAGTCGGCGGCTTTTTCCTGATCTACGTCGCGGTCACGGCGCTGTCGCTTCCGGGCGCCGCAATCATGACGCTCGCGGCCGGCGCGATCTTCGGCCTGCTGCTCGGCACCGTGATCGTGTCTCTCGCTTCGGCGATCGGCGCCACGCTCGCCTTCCTCTCCTCACGCTACCTGCTCCGCGACTGGGTGAAGAGGCGCTTCGCCAAGCGCGTAAAGGCGATCGACGAGGGGATCGCGAAGGATGGCGCCTTCTACCTCCTCACGCTGCGGCTGATCCCGATCTTCCCGTTTTTCCTGATCAACCTGGCCATGGGGTTGACGGCGATGCGGCTCCTCCCCTTTTTCCTGGTGAGCCAGGTGGGCATGCTGCCCGGCACGATCGTCTACGTCCTTGCCGGCACCCAGTTGGCCCGGATCGAAAGCATGGGCGACATCCTCTCGCCGGCCCTGATCGGTTCGCTCGTCCTGCTCGGCCTGTTTCCGCTGATCGCGAAGGTCCTGCTCGGCTGGTGGAAGCGCCGCCGCATCTACAGCCGCTTCAAGCGGCCGCGGAAGTTCGACCGCAACCTGGTCGTGATCGGCGCGGGCGCGGGCGGGCTCGTGACCTCCTACATCGCCGCCACCGTGCGCGCGAAGGTGACGCTCATCGAAGCGCACAAGATGGGCGGGGACTGCCTAAACACCGGCTGCGTCCCCTCCAAGGCCCTGATCCGCACCGCCCGCGCC
>NZ_CADCWD010000079.1 GCF_902806315.1 uncultured Sphingosinicella sp. | reverse complement strand
CAGGCTAGACCATATGTGGGCGACGAAGGACGTCGCGGCTCTCGCGGTCGCACACCATGTCCACGAGCCTTGCCGCAACTGGACCCGCCCCTCCGACCATGTGCCGCTCGTCACCGAGTTCGACATTTGAGCGACGGGCGCGACGTCGTTCGCGCCATCGATGCGCTGCGTCGGGGCTGGCCCGTGCTGATCGACGGCACCGCATTCCTCGCCATCGAAACCGCCGATGAAGCCGGCCTGGCAGCCTTTGCCACTGGCGGTCCCGCCGACATCCTCATCTCGGGAAATCGCGCCGTCACTCTGAAGCTTGCCAACCAGCGCGAGGCGGTGCCCACCGGTCCGGTTCGGATCGAGCGAGCGCATTGGACGGATCTCGCCGGCGCCACCGCCATCGCTGACCCTGCGCTGGATCTCGCAACGCCGCTCAAGGGGCCCTTCCGAACCGTCCCGGTGGACCCGCCGGAGACTGCTCTGGCAGCCCTGAGGCTCGCCCGGCTCGCAGGCCTGCTGCCGGCCTTTTTCATCGGCGGAGACAAGGCCCAAGCGGCTCTATCGATTTCGGGGGACAAGGTCCGGCAGGCGAGCCTCTCTCCCTCCCTTTCAATCGCCTCGCGAGCCAAGCTCCCGACACGACATGCCGAAGGCGGCGAGATCGTCGCCTTCCGCTCGCATGAGGATGGCATCGAGCATGTCGCGCTGCTGATCGGCCAGCCGACCGGTGCGCCGCCGCTGGTCCGCCTCCACAGCGAGTGCCTGACGGGCGATGTGCTCGGCTCGCTGAAATGCGACTGCGGCCCGCAGCTCTCCGACGCGCTCGCCGCCATCACCGCGTCCGGATGGGGCATCCTCCTCTATCTCCGGCAGGAGGGGCGCGGCATCGGCCTGGTCAACAAGCTGCGCGCTTATGCGCTGCAGGATCAGGGCTTCGATACGGTGGATGCGAACCTGCGCCTCGGCTTCGGGGACGACGAACGCAGCTTCGGTGTCGCTGCCGGCATGCTCAAGGCGCTCGCGCAGAACGATGTGCGGCTCCTCACCAACAACCCTCGTAAGGTCGAGGCGCTTGAAGCGGCAGGCATCAGGGTTGCCGAACGCGTGCCGCTGAGGAGTGGCGCCAACAGCTTCAACCAGGCTTATCTCGACACGAAGCGGCTCAGGAGCGGCCACCAGCTCTAGGCGAGCGCGGCTGCCACCTCGTCGAAGCTATGGGCGGTCGCATGCGCGCCCAACGCGCGGAGCCGCTCGCCATGACCATCGAAGCAATGACTGCCGGCCGCGAGCCCGATCACATAGGCTCCGGAAGCGACGGCACCCCTCACGCCAACGGGTGAATCCTCGATCACGGCGACGCGCTCGATCGGCACCCCGATCGCCGCCGCGGCGTGAAGGTAGATGTCCGGCGCCGGCTTGCCGCGCGCCACATGTTCCTTGCCGCTGAAGATGTTCGGTTCGAAGCGCTCCCTCAGGCCGAGATGGTCGAGGTGCGTCCCGATCCATTCCATCGAGCTCGACGAGGCGATCGCCCTCGGCAGCTCTGGAGGCAGGCTTTCGATGAAGGCAACGGCGCCCGCCACCGCTTCGATGCCCTCCCGCAGGATCCGGGCATCCTCCGCTGCACGGACGGTGTGGAAATCCGCGGGCAGGCTCCTCCCGATCCAGCGTTCGATCGCGTCAAGAAAGTCGCGCCCGGACAGGCCCATGAAGTTGCCCATCGAGTCTTCGACGCTGGTGGGATGGCCGATCGAGCACAGATAATCGGCGATCTGCTTGTTGCCGACATACTCGCTTTCCACCAGCACGCCGTCGAAATCGAAGATGAGCCCGTCGAACCTCAGCTCCGCTCTCCGAACAAGGCGGTGCCGACGCGCACATGCGTGGCGCCAACCGTTACGGCCGTCTCGTAATCGGAAGACATGCCCATGCTGATCCCGCTGACGCCATGACGCCGCGCAAGCTTGCTGAGCAGCGCGAAATAGGGGGCAGGCTCCACGTCGGCGGGCGGGATGCACATCAGGCCCGCGAGCGGCAGCCCCGCCGCCCGGCAAGCCGCCACGAGCGCTTCAACCTCGCTCACGGCGCAGCCGCCCTTCTGAGGTTCGTCGCCGATATTGACCTGGATGAAGCAGGCCGGCCGCCGCCCGGCTTTGTCCATCGCCTTGCCGAGCGCCGTCACGAGCGAGAGCCGATCCACCGAATGGATCGCGTCGAACAGCACGACCGCCTCGTCGGCTTTGTTCGACTGGAGCTGCCCGATCAGATGGAGTCCAATGTCGGGAAAACGCTCGCGAAGCTCGGGCCATTTCGCCTGCGCTTCCTGCACCCGGTTCTCTCCGAACACGCGCTGCCCCGACTCGATCAGAGGCGCGATGGCTTCCGGCGGGTGCGTTTTGGACACGGCGATCAGCGTCACCTCATCCGGCGAACGCCGAGCCAGAGCGGCCGCGCGCGCGATCCTTTCTTTGACTTCATTCAGCCGCTCGGCAGGTGCTGTGCTCGCCATCGGCGCTGCTATAGGAACCGCGATGAAGCGCCGCCACCCTCTCCCGCGCACCTGGCTGATGACCGACGAGCGGCAGGGCGATGACCTATGGACCGCGCTTGAGCGTCTGCCGCGGGGTTCGGGCATCGTGTTCCGCCACTACAGCCTCTTGCCAACCGAACGGCGGAGGCTCTTCGACCGAGTCCGAAAAGTGGCGAGAGACCGGCGCCTGACGCTTTTGGTGGCGGGGGCTCCTTTCCCTGGCGCCGACGGGACGCATGGCCGACCTGGACGTGGCCTCAGAAGCGCCTCCGCGCATAACCTGCGCGAACTCAAGGCAGCCGAGCGTGCAGGCGCCGATCTCGTCTTTCTCTCGGCGGTCTACCCCACGCGGTCGCATCCGGGACACCGACCCTTAGGCCCGCGCCGCTTCGCACTTATAGCCCATCAGGCAAAGGTGCCGGTGATCGCACTGGGCGGCATGGACGAAAGCAAGGCGCGCACTTTGCGCGGCGCTTATGGATGGGCGGGAATCGACGCCTGGACGCGTTAGAAGCGGAAGGCGGTTCCAATGTAGACGGCCTGGCTGTCGCGGCGCTGGTCGGCCAGCGGCTCGAGGCGGTCGTTCTGGATCTTGTAGCGCAGGCCGCCGGTCACATCGACGTTGCGGCCCAGGCGATAGGAGCCGCCGACATCGAGCGAATAGCTGCTCTCGATCGGATCGATCGGCGCGATCACGCCGTCGCGGCGATCGGCGCCGGCGCTGACGCGGCCGGTAAACTTCTTGCCGGCATAGCTGATGCCCACTTCGGCCGCCTCACGGCCGCCCGGAACCGGTCCGCCCTGCACCTTGGCGACGTCCCCGGAGATAGCAAAGCGCTTCCATCCGACCGACAGACCAAGATTATAGGCTGCCGGCGTGATCGCGGTGACCGCGGTCGCCGAAGGCTCGCGCGCAGCGACCGCCACGGCAGCAGCCGGAGCCGCGGTGCGCGCCCGAACGGCCACGCGGACCGCCTTGCTCTTGTCGCCCGACGCCGCGGACGGAGTGAAGCGGAAGCTGCCGGGCTGGAAACCGCGGCGAGCGAATTCAGCCGCAAGCCGCGGATCGGCGACTGCGGGAGTGAAGCTGCCAATGCTGAGCGAAGGCCCCGAGCGCTTTTTCTGCTGCTGCTGATTGGAGGCCGCCGTGGCAGGCGCAAGCAGGAGCGCCAGCGAGCATAGCGCCGTTCCCCCTATCGCGATGATCCCACCCGGCCGTAGCACTTGCGACTCCCGTAACGAGTTGGCTGTAGGGGGACTCTCCAGCAGAGACCACCCGCGCCCTGACATTGCGGCCTGAATCCCGGAGTGCTGTTGCATCTTCTCCACAATCCTCGAACCTGATCAAGGAACGTGAATGCATCTGCAACAAATCTGGTTAGCTCTCCCTGAACGCAAACCAGGCCCGCAGACGCTTGCCGCCTGTGCACCTTCATCTATAACGGCGAACAGCTCCCTGTAGTTTCGAGGAATGTGAGAGATGTCCCGCGCTGTTATCTTTTTTCTGACGATCGTGTCCGCGACGTCACTGTCCGGCTGCGATTTCATCCGCGACGACATCAACGCGACACTCGGACGGAACACCGCCGACCGCGTCCGCCAGGCTGATCTTGCCGCCTCGCAGATCACCACGATCGGGGTGAACTCCTATTTATGGCGCGCCGCGCTCGACACGCTCTCCTTCGCTCCCCTCGCCCAGACCGATTCGGCCGGCGGCGTGATCGTGACCGACTGGTATGCGAACCCCAATTCGCCGGGCGAGCGGATGAAGGTGACCGCGACCATTCTCGACGCCGATCTGCGCGCTGACGCGCTCCGCGTCGCCGCTTCGCGCCAGGTGATGCAGAACGGCCAGTGGGTCGAGGCGCCCGTCGCCGCGGCGACCGTGCAGAAGCTGGAAGAGATCATCCTCACCAAGGCGCGTGACCTCCGCCGCAGCGCCGTCGCCGGCTAAGAATTTCCCACATGGCGTCGCGATTCAACCCGCTCGCGGCCGATGCGCGGTGGCAGGAGCTCTGGGAGGAGCGTGGGACTTTCCACGCCTCCAACGACAGCTCGAAGCCCAAGAGCTACGTCCTGGAGATGTTCCCCTATCCGTCGGGGCGCATCCACATGGGCCATGTCCGCAACTATACGATGGGCGACGTGCTTGCCCGCTACCGGCGGATGAAGGGCTTCGAAGTGCTCCACCCGATGGGCTGGGACGCCTTCGGGATGCCGGCCGAGAATGCGGCGATGGAGAAGAAAGTCCATCCCGGCGAATGGACCCGCGAGAACATCGCCACGATGAAAGCGCAGCTGAAGCGCCTGGGCTTCGCGCTCGACTGGAGTCGCGAGCTCGCCACCTGCGAGCCCGATTATTATGGGCATGAGCAGGCGCTGTTCCTCGATCTGTATGAAGCGGGCCTGGTCTACCGCAAGCAGAGCGAAGTGAACTGGGATCCCGTCGACATGACCGTGCTCGCCAACGAGCAGGTGATCGACGGCCGCGGCTGGCGATCGGGTGCATTGGTCGAGCGGCGCAAGCTCAGCCAGTGGTTCCTGAAGATTACCGATTTCGCCGAGGAGCTGCTCGAGGGCCTCGGCACGCTCGACCAGTGGCCCGACAAGGTGCGGCTGATGCAGGAGAACTGGATCGGCAAGAGTGTCGGTATGCGCTTCAGCTTCCGGCTGGAGCAGCCTGCGGCGGGGCTGACCAAGCTGGAGGTCTTCACGACCCGGCCCGATACGATCTTCGGCTCCAGCTTTGTTGCCGTTTCGCCCGATCATCCGATCGCGCTGGAACTTGCCGAAGCCCAACCCGAAGTCGCCGAGTTCATCGCCGACTGCAAGCGAGGCGGGACCACCGCGGCCGAGCTGGAGACCGCCGAGAAGAAGGGCTTCGACACCGGCCTCAAGGTTCTCCATCCGCTTGATGCCGAGTGGAAGCTGCCGCTCTACATCGCCAACTTCGTTCTCATGGATTACGGCACCGGCGCCACCTTCGGCGTGCCCGGCCACGACCAGCGTGACTTCGAGTTCGCCAGCAAATACGGGCTGCCGATCAACCGCGTCGTCGCGTCGTCGCTCGACGAGGCGGACAAGCCGATCGCGAACGAGGCCGAGAGCGGCGGCGGCGTGATCGTCAATTCGGGCTTCCTCGACGGCATGGACGTGGAGGGCGCAAAGGCGGCGGTGATCGCCCGCGCGGAAGCGGAAGGCTGGGGGCAGGGAACCACGGTCTGGCGGCTGCGCGACTGGGGCGTTTCGCGCCAGCGTTACTGGGGGACACCGATCCCGATCATCCATTGCGAGAGCTGCGGTCCAGTGGCCGTGCCGAAGGAGCAGTTGCCAGTCGTGCTTCCGGAGGATGTCAGCTTCGACCAGCCCGGCAACCCGCTTGATCGTCACGCGAGCTGGACGAAAGTCGACTGCCCGCGCTGCGGCGCGGCGGCGCGCAGGGAGACCGACACGCTCGACACATTCGTGGACTCAAGCTGGTATTTCATCCGTTTCGCAAGCCAGCCCGGAGACCGGCCGTTCGACAAGACGGATGCGGAAAGCTGGCTGCCGGTCGGCCAATATATCGGGGGTGTCGAGCATGCGATCCTGCACCTCCTTTACGCGCGCTTCTGGACGCGCGCGCTGAAGCGGATTGGGCGGCTCGACGTCGAGGAGCCGTTCCAAGGCCTGTTCACGCAGGGCATGGTGACGCACGAGACCTATAAGGCTGGCGACGGAAGCTGGCTCAGCCCCGACGAGGTCAAGCGGGACGGCGACGACTGGGTCCACATCGAGAACGGGCAGCCGGTGACCCCCGGGCGGGTCGAGAAGATGTCCAAGTCGAAGAAGAACACGGTCGATCCCGAGCCGATCGTCGACCAGTATGGCGCCGATGCGGTGCGCTGGTTCATGCTTTCCGACAGCCCGCCGGAGCGGGACCTGCCGTGGAGCGAGGCCGGGATCGAAGGTTCATGGCGCTTCGTGCAGCGACTGTGGCGGCTCTCCCAGGAGCACGCTGCGGGAGAGGGCGAGGACCGGGCGCTCGACCGAAAGCTCCACCAGACCATCGCCGCGGTCGGCGCGAATATCGAGGCGCTCGCCTTCAACAAGGCGGTGGCCAACATCTACGAGCTCGCTACCGCTATTGAGAAGGCGCCGCCTTCACGGTCTCGCTCCACAGCGGCCGAAGCCCTGCTGCTGCTCGTCTCGCCGATGGTGCCTCACGTTGCCGAGGAGGCATGGAGCGCCGCTGGGAAGACAGGCCTGGCTGCTGACGCGTCCTGGCCCGAAGCCGATCCGGCACTTCTGGTGGAGGATGAAGTCACCATCGCGGTTCAGGTCAATGGCAAGCTGAGGGACACGCTGACCGCGCCCAAGGGTGCTCCACGTGAAACACTCCAGGAAATGGCGCTCTCGTCCGAGAAGGTCGTCAAGATCCTCGAAGGAAAGAGCCCGCGGAAGGTCATCGTCGTTCCCGATCGCCTGGTAAACCTGGTCGCATGAAACGCGCCCTCATCATCGCTGCCGCACTCATGGTCTCTGCCTGCGGCTTGCGGCCGCTCTACAGCGGCGGGAGCGGCGGCAACGTCGCCCAGACACTCCGGTCGGTTGAAGTGGCACCGATAGACGGCGGCCGCTCCGGCTGGATGGTCCGTACCGCGCTCCAGGACCGGCTCGGAAATTCACAGCCCAGCCAGGCCCGTTACCGGCTCGAGGTCGAGCTGGACGACGACATCACCGGCTTCGGCATTCGCTCCGACGACGCGGTCACGCGCGAGCGGCGGACGCTTCGTGCGCGTTACCGGCTCGTCGATGTTTCGCTTGGCACCGTGCTGCTCGACGCCACTGCCGGCTCCGATGCTGGCATCGACGTGGTGAGCTCCGAATATGCGACGGTCGCGGCTGAGCAGACGGCGTTGGAGCGACTCTCGCGCGAAGTCGCGGACCAGATCGTCACGCGCCTGGCGCTCTACGCTTCGAGGACCGGAACGGCGCAGTGAAGGCGAACAAGTCGCAGCTCGAGCGCGCTCTGAAATCGCCTCCGGCCGACATACGCTTCTTCCTCCTCTACGGCCCCGACGAATCCGGATCGCGGGCGCTGATGAAGATGCTGGGGCCGGCGGACGCCGAGCGGATCGAGCTCAGCGGGGCCGAACTCAAGAATGACCCTGCTCGGCTCGCCGATGAGGCTGCCGCCATCTCACTCTTTGGCGGGCCGCGGGTGATCATCGTCGAGCCTGCGGGCGATGAGACGCTGCCTGCGGTAGAGGCGTTGATCGAAGCGCCGGCTGCGGGGAACCCGGTCGCCATTGTCGCGGGGGCGCTGAAGCCCACTTCCAAGCTGCTCAAGCTGGCGCAGACAGCCCCGTGCGCACTCGCCTTTGCGAGCTATGTGCCGGACGCGCGCGACGCGCCTAAGCTGGTGATGGAGCTCGCGCGCGAGCAGGGGCTCGGGGTCCGGCCGGACCTTGCCCGCCGCATCGCCGACTCCGCTGCCGGCAACCGGGCGGTGATCGCTCAGGAACTCGCCAAGTTCGCACTCTTTCTCGATGCCGCGCCCGAGCGGCCGAAGCAGATCGAAGCCGACACCGTGGATGCGGTCGGGGCCGCCAATGAGGAGGGCGATCTCAGCCGGTTGGTCGAGAGCGCAAGCGGGGGTGACGTCAAGACGTTGCGCTCCGAGCTGGTGCGCCTGTCGAGCGAAGGCATCGAAGGCATTCCGCTGATCCGTGCTATGCTGAGGCGAATGACGCTGCTCGCCAAGCTCCGAGGAGAAGTCGAACGCGGGAACAGCGTCGACAGCGTGATGGCCACTCAGGGCAAGGCGATCTTCTGGAAGGAGAAGGACGCAGTCGCTGCCCAGCTTTCACGCTGGTCGTCGGACCTGATCGCCAAGAGCATGAGCCGGCTGCTTGAAGCCGAGCGGCAGGTGAAAGCCTCGGGTGGCCTCGGCCCGCTCGCCGTCGACGAGGAGCTGTTCGCGATCTGTCGCCAGGCCGCGCGGCTGCGGTAGCGTCTTAAATCTTTTCGCCGCTCAGCCGCTGGCAGATCATGTCGAGCTGATCGAGCGTCGAATAACCGAGCGAGACAATCCCGCCATTCGCGCCATGGCCAATCTTGACTTTCAGCCCAAGCAGATCGCCCAGCTGCCGCTCCAGTGCTTCGATGTCGGCATTGCTGCCTTTGATCTCGAGACGACCCTGAACCGGCCGCCGCTCGCGCCCGGTGCGGACCAGCTTCTCCGTGTCGCGTACGGAAAGGCCCCGCTTCACCACCTCTTCAGCCAAGGCTTCCGAATCGTCGGCCGGGATGAGCGCACGGGCATGGCCCATGCTGAGCTCGCCGGTGGCGACGTAATCGCGCACCTTCTGCGGGAGATCGAGGAGACGGAGCAAGTTCGCGACGTGACTCCGAGACTTGTGGACGAGCTTGCCCAGCGCATCCTGCGTATGGCCATATTCGTCGATCAGACGCTTATATCCTTCCGCCTCTTCGATTGCGTTGAGGTCCTGGCGCTGAACGTTCTCGATCAGCGCAACCTCGAGCGTCTCCGTGTCGTCAAACTCGCGGACGATCACCGGCACCTCATGGAGGTGCGCGCGCTGCGCCGCCCGCCAGCGCCGCTCGCCGGCAACGATCTGGTAGCGGTGGCCGTTGGGCCGGACGACGATCGGCTGAATGACGCCGCGGAGCCGGATCGAGTCGGCGAGCTCGTTCAGGGCGTCTTCGTCGAAATGCCGGCGCGGCTGGCCGGGATGCGGCTCGATGCTGCTCACCGGGAGCGAGTGGACTAAACCCGCACTTCCGGACACCGGTGCTTCATGCACGGCTTCCCCGAGCAGGGAGGACAGGCCTCGGCCGAGGCCGGGATGGCGCTTGCGGAGCGGGATCTCGTTCATGCCGCAGCCGCCGGCTTGGGCAGCCGCCCGATCAGTTCACGCGCAAGCGACATGTAAGCCTCCGATCCGGAACAACGGTGGTCGTAAATCAATGCGGGAACGCCGTGGCTGGGGGCCTCGGACAGGCGCACGTTCCGCGGAATGACCGTCTGGAACACGACCTTGCCGAGGCAGGCGCGAACATCGTCCGCGACTTGCGAGGAGAGATTGTTGCGGCGATCGAACATCGTCAGCGCCACGCCCAGAATGGAAAGCTCCGGGTTGAAGCGAACCCGGATCCGCTCAACCGTTTGCAGCAACTGGCTGAGCCCCTCCAACGCGAAGAATTCCGCCTGGAGCGGGACGAGGACGGAACGCGATGCGACGAGCGCATTGATCGTCAGCAGGCCAAGCGACGGCGGGCAGTCGATCAGGCAGACGTCCCAGCGGCCGTTATCCGCCACCACCTTGTCCAGGCGATGCGTCCGATCCTCGAACTCGACGAGCTCAATCTCTGCGCCGGAGAGATCCACGGTTGCGGACACCAGATCGAGACGCGGCACTCGCGTCGATACGACCGCTTGCTCCATGGTGCACTGACCCGTCAGCAGCTCGTAGCTCGAATATTCCCGCTGCGAGTGGGCGACACCGAGGCCGGTCGAAGCATTTCCTTGAGGGTCGAGGTCGATGAGGAGGACGCGCCATCCGGTCGCGGCAAGGGCGGTGGCGAGATTGATCGCCGTCGTGGTCTTGCCGACGCCGCCCTTCTGATTGGCCACTGCAATCCGGATCATTTCCCCCGCTTCCCTTTCACCCTGCGCCGAACATTCTCAGCGACGATGATCCACGCATCGGGGTCGGTGAGGCTCTGTTCGAGACGGAAATCACCCTGCCATGAAGCGCGCGCATCTTCTAGCTCCGACTTGGCGTTTCGGCCCTTTGGCAAGACCCAGCGAGTCTCCGGTGAGGCGAACCGTTCACCAAGGCTGAGGAGTCGGTCGAGAGGTGCGAAGGCGCGGGCGCTGATGACGCCGAAAGACACTTCTTCGAGCCGCTCGACCTTTGCACAAAGAATTTGGGTGGACGGCTGAAGCTGGAGCACTTGAGCGGCACGAGAAAGGAAATCGACCCGGAGCCTTCTCGCCTCCACCATCGTGACCTCGCCCCCATATAGAAGGGCGATCACCAATCCTGGAAAGCCGGCGCCGGTGCCGAGATCCAGCCAGCGTGGTCCCTCACCCGAGGCGAGGCGGAGCAGTTGCGCGGAGTCTACGATGTGCCTCGTCCAGATCTGATCGAGCGTGATTTTGGAGACGAGGTTCTGCACCTCATTCTCTCGTCTGAGAAGTTCCACGAAAGCGCCGAGTCGCTCCATTGTTTCACGTGGAACGCCGAGCTCCTGCTCCAGCCATAAGCGGGCTTTGGCTTCTTCCATTCACGCCGCCTTGCGACGGGCGTGGACGAGGATCGCCGCGAGCGCAGCGGGAGTGATCCCGCGAATACGCGAAGCCGCACCTAACGTGCTCGGCAAGGCCGCTGAGAGGCGCTCGGCCATCTCGTTCGACAGACCCGCAATCCGGGAATATTCCAGATCCACCGGGATGCGGACATTCTCGTCAGACCGGAGCCTGGCGACCTCGCTCTGCTGCCGAGCGATATAAGGAGCATAGCGGTGGTCCTGGATCGCTTCGTCCAACTCGGCCAGCCCGACCAGACCCAAGGCAGGGTCGAGGCGCACGAGCCCTTCCCTGTCCACCTCCGGAAAGCGCAGCCAGTCTGAGAGCGAGCGCCGCACGCCATCATCGCGAACCGGCATCCCGGCCCTCACGAGATCCGATCCTGAGACGCACTGGCGTAGCATATCTTCCACGCGAGCACGTTCCTGTCGTGAGCGCTCGAACTGCCCTCGCCGCTCCTCGCCCACGCAACCCGCCGCAATAGCGATGGGGGTCAGCCTCGCCCCGGCATTGTCGGCTCTGAGTCGGAGCCGGTATTCCGCCCTGGCTGTAAGCATCCGATAAGGTTCGGTGACGCCCTGGAGCACGAGATCGTCCACCATGACGCCAATGTAGCTGTCGCTTCGATCGAAGATGATCGGGTTCTTACCGGCCACCCGGGCGGCTGCATTGAGGCCCGCCACCAGGCCTTGGGCTGCAGCCTCCTCGTAACCCGTCGTGCCATTGATCTGGCCAGCCAGATAAAGTCCTTCCACAATGCCGGAGCGGACAGCAAGCGTCGGCTCCAGCACCCGGGGATCGACATGATCATATTCCACGGCATAGCCGGGCTGCGTGATCTCGACGCGCGAAAGCCCGGACATCGAACGGACCATCTCCAGCTGGACATCCGCCGGAAGCGAAGTCGAGATGCCGTTCGGATAGACGCTGCTATCGTCGATCCCCTCCGGCTCGAGGAAGATCTGGTGGCCGTCTCGATCGCCGAAGCGATGGACCTTGTCCTCAATGGACGGGCAGTAGCGGGGGCCCACCCCTTCGATCTCGCCGGCAAAGAGAGGTGACCGATCCAGCGACGCCCGGATGATCTGATGAGTGCGGGCGTTCGTGCGGGTGATGGCGCAGAAGAGTTGGGGAGCCTCGCGGCGCTTGGTCATCGACGACATGGTCCAGTCACCATCGTCCGACGGTTGCCGCTCGAGCGCAGCCCAATCGATCGTGCGCCCGTCGAGACGCGGCGGTGTGCCGGTCTTGAGGCGGGCAATCGGAAGACCCAGCGTGCGGAGCTGGTCCGCCAGGGTGATCGCAGCACGTTCGCCGACGCGGCCGCCGACGCAACTGGTCATGCCGAAGTGGAGCTTGCCGTTCAGGAAAGTCCCGGTGGCGAGAACCACGGCTGGCGCCATCAGGCTCCTGCCGCCGGCCAGATCCAGCCCTCGGACACGTCTGCCTTCCAGTCGGAGCGCAGCCGCTTCTCCCTCAACGATCGTGAGCCCATCCTGCTCGTCGAGCATGCGGTGGATCGCTGTCTTGAATCGTCGTCGGTCCGCCTGCACCCGCGGGCCACGGACCGCCGCTCCCTTGCTGGCGTTGAGCATGCGATAGTGAATGGCCGCGTGATCGGCCGCTCGAGCGATGATCCCGTCGAACGCGTCGACCTCCCGGACGAGGTGCCCCTTGCCTAAACCGCCAACGGCGGGGTTGCAGGACATGGCGCCAATTGACTCTCTGCTGAAGCTGACCAGCGCCACGGAGGCGCCCATGCGCGCCGCAGCCGCCGCGGCCTCACAGCCGGCGTGGCCGCCGCCAACTACAATGACGTCGAAGCTGTTCACGATTACGCGGCTCTAGACGAAGCAAGCAGCTTTCACCACCTCTGCGAGAGCCAGGTGCGTTTCACGTGGAACATCTATTTGCCGATGCAGAAGCCGCCGAAAAGCGCGTCGAGCATGTGTTCGACTCCCGCGCGTCCGGTGACTCGGTCAAGCTCCACCCGAGCAAGCCGGAGTGCCTCCGCTGCAATGAGATGATCTGTAGTGGCCCCCGCTTCTTCCAGATGCCGCAACGCCGCACCCAAGGCGGCACGATGGCGAGCGTTGATTGCGACATCGCCTTCTTGCGGCAGAAGGGACTTGGCGCGTTCGATCAGCGTGGAAACGAGCGCGTCCATGCCTTGCCCGGTTTCGGATGAGACGGCGATCTCTACTCCAGGATCTGGAGTATCGACGAGGTCGATCTTGGACTGGACAACCAATGAGCGTTCGCGGTCCGGGCATTCGCTTGGCGCGCCCAGCCAGAGAATGAGATCCGCCGCATCGAGACTTTGCCGCGCCCGCTCGACCCCTTCGGCCTCGATCTCATCCTGACTCTCCCGGAGGCCCGCCGTGTCCACCAAGAGGAAGGGCTGCCCGCCAATCGCTGTCGGCGCTTCCACGATATCACGGGTCGTGCCCGCAATGGCGGATGTAATTGCCGCCCGACGGCCTGCCAACGAATTGAGCAGGCTCGATTTGCCGGCATTGGGAGGCCCGGCGATGACGACGCGGATGCCGTCGCGCAGGCGCTCGATTGGTGGACTTCGCAAGATGGAGCCGATCTCGTCGACAAGCTGACCGAGCGAACCACGCCAGCTCGCCGGCAGCTCATCCCCGACATCTCCCTCGTCCGAGAAATCGAGCAGTGCCTCAAGCTCCGCGCTGAGACGAAGCAGTTGCGTCTGCCAGCCGGAGACGCGACGGCCGAGCGCGCCGCCGGCCATAGTCAGCGATGCGCGACGCTGCGACTGGGTCTCGGCGGTGAGCAGATCGGCCAACCCCTCGGCCTCGGTAAGATCGATGCGGCCATTCTCAAAGGCGCGGCGGGTGAACTCGCCGGCTTCCGCAGGCCGGAGTCCTTCTATGGTGGAAAATGCCTCGAGCACCCCCGCCACAACAGCGCGGCCGCCGTGCAGATGGAGCTCAGCCAAATCCTCTCCAGTGGCACTGTTCGGGCCTGGAAAGCGGAGCACCAATGCAGCGTCGAGAGCCTCGCCCGTTACAGGGTCTCGCAAATCCCGCAGCGCCGCCCGGCGTGGTTCGGGCAAGCCACCGGCAAGCGCGGCGAGCGCCGGATCGGCGGCGGGCCCGCTGATGCGGACGACAGCTATGGCTGCTGGAGGATTACCGGACGAGAGAGCGTAGATCGTGTCGCCTCGGCTCACCTCTTGGCGCCGCTCATCTGCTCGAACATCTGACGCCACATGTTCATGCCGGCGTCCGACATGGGACCCCAGCTCTTCATCATCTCGCCGGCCATATCGGGGCTGATGCCGTCGCTCACCATCCGTTGCAGCTTGTCCACGTAAACCTGATGGACGGGCGACAGGTCCGGAAGACCTAGAAAACGACGGGCCTCCTCGGGCGTGCAGTCGACGTCGACGGTGAATTTCATATCGGCTCGATCCTCGGCGGTTACAGCCGTCGAATGTGTATCCTTATGACAGCCCCCGCAAGGTGAGAGGAACCCAACGTCATCGGGATGCCGCGGGGAGGTCGGCTCCAGCGGGCCGAAGCGAGGCCTAGCTCGGCTTCTTCTTTCGGGCGTTCTGGACGATGGAGAGCAGAAGGACCACGATGGCCATGCCAATCATGAAGCCCGACCAGAATCTGGACGACAGACCAAGCACTTCGGCTTCGCTGCGCCCGACGATATTGCCAAGGACGACGAGTGAGATTCCGACCGGAAGTAGGACGGTGCCCGTTGATAATTTGCTGGTCACGATGGTAGGTCTCCTCTGTCGCACAAAGCTTAGCAGCCGACGCGGACGCATTGAAAGCCTCAGCCAGTTTCGCGGGAGCAGTCTGTGACCGATCCTTACCGCTTCATTCTTCGGCGGACTGGCGGCCCGGAAGTCCTCGAAGCTGAGATGATCGACGTACCCGCTCCGGGCGAGGGCGAATTGCTGATCCGTCACGAAGCAGTCGGGCTCAACTTCATCGACACTTATCACCGATCCGGATTGTACCCGCTGCCGCTACCGTCGGGGTTGGGCAACGAAGCGGCCGGAGTGGTGGAGGGGGTCGGGTCCGGTGTGGACGGCGTTCAGGTGGGGAACCGCGTCGGTTATTTCTCGGGCCCGCTGGGTTCCTACGCGACGCACCGGGTGATCGACGCAGAGCGGGTTGTGAAACTTTCGGAGGAGGTCAGCAGCGAAGCTGCGGCCGCCGTCATGTTGAAGGGCTGCACGGCCGAGTTCCTGATCGAGCGCTGCGCCAGGATCGAAGCGGGAGAGACGGTGCTCGTGCATGCCGCCGCGGGCGGCGTGGGTTCTATCTTGGTCCCTTGGCTAAAGGCGATCGGCGCGATCGTCATCGCTCATGCCGGCACCGGCAAGAAGGCGGAGCTGGCGGGAGAACTCGGCGCGGACCACGCGCTCAGCTGCCCAATGGACGAGTTGGCAGGACAGGTGCGAACCCTCACCGACGGCAAGGGCGTGTCAGTGGTGCTGGACGGCGTAGGCGCCGCAAGCTGGGACGCCTCACTCGGCTCGGTGGCGCGCAAGGGGCTGATCGTCACGTACGGCAATGCATCGGGCCCGGTGCCGGCCTTCACCGCGCTCGACCTGCTGCGCGCGGGCTCGATCTTTGTCACCCGCCCAACGCTGTTCGATTATATAGACACGGCCGAAGCGATGCGGGCATCGGCAGCAAGGCTGTTCGATATGATTGGGAGTGGCGCCATCCAGGTGAGGATCGGCGCACAACATGCTCTGCTGGAGGCCGCCGATGCCCACCGCGCGCTCGAGGCGCGGCAGACGACCGGTTCCACCATCCTGATCCCGTGAGGGTCAGGCGAAGATCGTGGTCACTCCGACGTTCGGGTCGACATAGCCCTCGTAGATCATCTTGCCGGCGACGTAGATGATGACGATGAGGCCGACCCACGCGATCCAGCGGTAGCGCTCGATATAGCGGGCGAGGATGTTGGCGGCGACGCCCATCAGGGCGACGGCAAGCAGCAGGCCGATGATCAGGATGCCGGGATGGTCACGCGCCGCACCAGCGACTGCCAGCACGTTGTCGAGGCTCATCGAAACGTCGGCAACGGCCACTGCCCAGGCCGCGCCGGCGAAGCTCTTGGCGGGCTTCAGGCCGGAATGCTCGTCGCCGTCGACCTCCGGCGAGCCGCCGGCCGGGCCGGCATGCTGGAGCTCACGGTACATCTTCCAGCTCACCCAGAGGAGGAGAAGACCGCCGGCGAAGATCAGGCCGACGATCTGCATCAGCTGCGTGACGAGAAGCGCGAAGAAGATGCGGAGAACCAGAGCGGCGATGATGCCGATCAGGATCACCTTCTTGCGCTGTTCGGGGGGTAGGCCGGCCGCGAGCGCGCCGACCACGATCGCATTGTCGCCGGCCAGCATGATGTCGATCATCAGCACTTGGCCGAAGGCGAGCCAGGCCGAGGCTTTGTCGAGGTTGGAGAGATCGGTGACGATCGCATTCCAGATGCCGCCGAGGCCGCCTTCGCCCAAAGCAGGCGCCGCGGCGGCGGAAAGGGTCATGAGGATATCAAGCATGTGCCCGCGAACGCCTTTGTTCGATTATTGGTTCATGGAAGCAAAGAAGTCGTCGTTCGACTTCGCGTCCTTCATCTTGTCGAGCAGGAACTGCATCGCGTCGATCGTGCCCATCTGCATCAGGATCCGGCGCAGGACCCACATCTTGGAGAGCTTGGCGGCGTCCACCAGCAGCTCTTCCTTGCGGGTGCCGGACTTGCCGACGTCGAGCGCCGGGAAGATGCGCTTGTCGGCCACCTTGCGGTCGAGCACGATCTCGGAATTGCCGGTGCCCTTAAACTCTTCGAAGATGACCTCGTCCATCTTGGAGCCGGTGTCGATCAGAGCGGTGGCAATGATCGAGAGAGAGCCGCCTTCCTCGATGTTGCGGGCCGCGCCGAAGAAGCGCTTCGGGCGCTGCAGCGCGTTTGCATCGACGCCGCCGGTCAGTACCTTGCCCGAGCTCGGCACCACCGTGTTGTAGGCGCGGCCGAGCCTCGTGATCGAGTCCAGGAGGATCACGACGTCCTTCTTGTGCTCAACTAGGCGCTTCGCCTTTTCGATCACCATTTCGGCGACCTGGACGTGGCGCTGCGCGGGCTCGTCGAAGGTGGAGGAGACGACCTCGCCCTTCACCGAGCGCTGCATGTCGGTGACTTCTTCCGGCCGCTCGTCGATCAGCAGCACGATCAGGAAGACTTCCGGGTGATTGTCGGTGATCGCCTTGGCGATGTTCTGGAGCAGCACGGTCTTGCCGACCCGCGGCGGCGCGACGATCAGTGCGCGCTGGCCCTTGCCTTGTGGCGAGACGATGTCGATCACCCGCGCCGACTTGTCTTTGACAGTCGGGTCCTGCGTGTCGAGCGTCAGCTTCTCGTCGGGATAAAGCGGCGTCAGATTGTCGAAGTTGACGCGGTGGCGGACGGCGTCGGGATCGTCGTAATTCACCAGGCTGAGGCGGGTCAGCGCGAAATAGCGCTCGCCGTCGCGGGGCCCGCGGATCTCGCCTTCAACCGTGTCGCCGGTCCGCAGGCCGAACTTGCGGACCTGATTGGGCGCGACATAAATGTCGTCGGGGCCGGCAAGGTAGTTCGCTTCGGGCGAACGGAGAAAGCCGAAGCCGTCCGGCAGCACCTCGATGGTGCCCATACCCATGATCTCCTCGCCATTCTCGGCCTGGACCTTGAGGATGGAGAACATCAGCTCCTGCTTGCGAAGCGTGGAGGCGCCCTCGATGCCGAGTCCTTCGGCCATCGCCACGAGGTCGGCGGGTGATTGTTTCTTGAGATCTTTAAGATGCATGGAGGATTACTCGGAGAGATTAGGTCGTCGCGGAGCGCTCAGGGGAGGCTGCGGTGATTTGGATTTCCCACTCGGACGGCGGGCTAACGACTTGGGGGCGCGTTAAGCTCCGCCGAAAATCAAGTCAACGAAGGAAATATAGGTTAGCGGTCGCGAAACTTCAAAAAGGCTTCACGATGACGAGGATCACGATGATCACCGTCGCGATGCCGGGCACCTCGTTCATCATCCGAAGCGCCTTGCCGCTCACTGGTCGGAGCCCTTGCGCAAGCTTCTTGCCGTAGCCAACCATATAGCCGTGGTAGCCGCTGAGCGCGATCACGATCAGGAGTTTGGCATGGAGCCAACCTTCCGACCACGCACCCGTGATCCAGGCCAGCGTGAGGCCGAGGACCCAGACGAGCGCCATTGCGGGAGTGATGATGATGTTGCGGAGCTTGCGCTCGCGCTCCACCCACTTCTTTTCCTCGGCGGACCCGGGCGGCGCTTCTTGGTGATAGACATAGTAACGCGGGAGCATGAACAGGCCCGCGATCCAGAAGATCACGAAGATGACGTGCGCGGCCTTGATCCAGGCGTATGTCAAAGTGAGAGCATTTCCCAGTTCATAGCCGAGGCTCATTGCCGCACCAGCTTCAGCAGCTGCTCAACATGCGCGATCGGCGTGTCCTGCAAGATGCCGTGGCCAAGATTGAAGATGTGCGGACGCTCCCCGAACGCGGATATGATGCGGGCGACTGCGGATTCAAGCGCAGCGCCGCCGGCGATGAGGGCCAGGGGATCGAGATTGCCCTGCACGGGGAGACCGTCTGGAAGTTCGGCCGCGGCCCAGGCGGGGTCCACCGTCTCGTCGAGCCCGATCGCGTCCACCCCCACGCCGCGCGCATAAGCCGCAAGCTTGCCGCCCGCGCCTTTGGGAAAGCCGATCACCGGCACGTCGGGGTGGCGGCTCTTGAAGTCGGACACGATGCGCGCATTGGGCGCGACTACCCATTGCTCGAATTGCTGAGGCGAAAGGCTCCCAGCCCAACTGTCGAACAGTTGCACCGCTTCCACGCCGGCGCGCACCTGCCCGGAGAGGTAATCGACCGTCATCGAAGCGATGGCGTCGAGGATCTCCTGAAAGGCGACCGGATCGCGATAAGCGTAGCGCCGCGCTTCGGCCTGTTCCTTGCTGCCCTGGCCCGCCACCATGTAGGTCGCGACGGTCCATGGGCTGCCCGCAAAGCCCAGGAAGGTGGTCTTAGGGGGCAAAGCCGCCTTCACCTTATCCACCGTCCTGTAGATGGGCTCTAGACGGCCTGGTACGGCCTCCAGGCCGGCCAGGGCGGCATCCACCAGCGGTGGCGAGAGTCGCGGACCCTCGCCGGCCTCGAAACGCAGGTCCTGACCCAGCGCATAGGGTACGATCAGGATATCAGAGAACAATATGGCCCCATCGAAGCCGAACCTGCGGATCGGCTGAAGCGTGATTTCGGCCGCGGCATCGGGGTCGTAGACCAGGTTCAGGAAGCCGCCCTTCTCGGCCCGGAGCGCACGATATTCAGGCAGGTAGCGCCCTGCCTGACGCATCAGCCAAATGGGAGTTTTCTCGGCTTTTTGCCCGCGAAGCACGCTGAGCAGGGGCTTGTCCGGGCCGGGCATGAAAGTCGTCTGGTCCCCGCTCTCTTATCTATAGAGTCTTATTAGAGAAGAGTCTGTTGAAGGTAGTAGGCCGTCGATTGGCGGGGTTTATTCCCTCCGCCCCTTTTTGCAAACAGCTTGACTTGAAGGGGCCCACGGCGGCCCGTGGATTCGGAAGACTTTTCCCCGCAATCCACAGGCGAGACCAGGAACCTTTTCACTCTTTGTCAAACTGTGGATCGAATTCGAAGAACGGGGAGGAAAGCTTTTCTTGAATCGCTCCCAAGGGTTCCGCTAGCGATTTCCCCATGGTTTTCCACAGGGCATTTCGGACCAGACCGGTCTCTTTCCAGGATCAGTCGTGAGTCGCCTCCATCTTCATTTGCTGTCCGATTCCACCGGGGAGACGCTGGAGGTCATCGCGAAGTCCTGCCTTGCCCAGTTCGACGATGTCGAGGCGGTGCGGCACCTCTGGCCAATGGTTCGATCGGAAGGGCATCTCGATCGCGTGCTCGACGATATCGAGCGCCGGCCGGGGCTCGTTCTCTACACGTTGGTGAACAGCAATATCCGACGCGAGCTCGAGCAGAAGTGCAGGCGGCGGGGTATCAACGCTGTGTCGGCGCTGGATCCGGTCGTGGATGCCTTGTCCGCCGTTCTGGGCCAGGAGGCCAAGGCGCGGCCGGGCCGCCAGCATGCGCTGGACGCCGCTTATTTCGCTCGTGTCGACGCCATCCAGTTCACGATCGCTCATGACGATGGCGTGGGTTCCGACAATTGGGAGGAGGCCGACGTGGTCCTGGCGGGCGTGTCGCGCACCTCCAAGACGCCGACGTCCATCTATCTCGCCAATCGCGGCTTCAAGGTCGCCAACATCCCGCTGGTGCCGGAAGCGCCGCCGCCGCCGACACTTTTTTCGCTGAAGCACCCGATGGTCGTCGGCCTCACCACCAACCCCGATCGCCTGATCCAGATACGCCGCAACCGTCTCCTTTCGCTGAACCAGGCGCCGGAGACCGACTATGTGGACCTCGAGGCGGTGAATGCAGAGCTGGCTTATGCCCGGCGGCTGTTCGCGGACAATGACTGGCCTGTCATCGACGTCACCCGCCGCTCGATCGAGGAAACCGCCGCGGCGATCGTCAAGCTCTGTAGCGAGCGATCGGACGCGGCAGAGGCGTGAGGCTCCTGCTCGCGTCCAGGAGCGCTGCGCGCCGCCACATGCTCGAGGCGGCGGGGGTGCCGTTCCAGGTGGTAGACGCGAAGATCGAGGAGAATGACGTCAAGGCGTCGCTTCGTGCCCGGGGTGTCCGCGATGCGGAACTTGCGGTGAGCCTCGCCCGAGCAAAGGCGCTGGCAGTAACTGCTGCTGACAACGATCTCGTGCTTGGCTCTGATCAGACGCTCGAGCTCGATGACGGCTCGATGCTCGACAAGCCTGCTTCACGCGAGGAGCTGGTGGAGCAGCTCGGGCGGCTTAGCGGCGGGTCGCACAGGCTCCATTCTGCCGCGGTTGTCGTGGAAGGCGGCCAGCCGGTCTGGAGCGCCACCGAAACTGTAGCGATGCATGTGCGATCGCTCGGCACCGGATTTCTGCAGGACTATGTCGAGCGGCAGTACGAAACGGTGCGCTGGAGTGTCGGCGGCTACCATGTGGAGGGGATGGGAGCGCAGCTTTTCGAACGCATCGAGGGGAGTCACTTTGCGGTGCAAGGCTTGCCGCTTCTGCCTCTGCTCAGCTTTCTTCGAACGAGGGGGATGTTGAGGGCATGAAGCCTGCGCGGCTCGTTCAATGATCAAGCTCGGGCTCACCGGCTCCATCGGCATGGGCAAGTCGACGGTGGCGAAGATGTTCGCTGACGAGGGCGTGCCGGTGTTCGATGCGGACGCCGCTGTGCACCGGCTGCAAGGGCCCGAGGGTGAGCTGGTGAGGGAGATCGAATCCCGCTTTCCCGGCACCACGGGTCTAAAGGGCGTCGATCGCAGCGTGCTGGCGGAGCGGGTTCTTGGCGAGCGAGAGGCTCTGCAGAATCTGGAAGCACTGATCCATCCGGCCGTCGCACGGGAGCGTGAGGCGTTTTTCCAGGCGCATGCGGAAGCATGGCTCGTGCTTCTCGATATCCCTCTGCTGTTCGAAAAGGGAGGCTGGGACCAGGTCGACAAGATCGTTGTCGTCTCGGCTCCCCCCGACGTGCAGCGCGAGCGCGTTCTCGCGCGACCGGGCATGACCGAGGAGAAGTTCGAGCGGATCCTGGCCTTGCAATTTCCCGACGCGGAGAAGCGGGCGCGGGCCGACTATGTTATCCCCACCGAAATCGGGATCGAGGCAACGCGAGCGGCGGTTCGCGAGATCATCGCTGGACTGAAGAAGCCTCTCGATTCATAGTCTTCCCATGCGCGAAATCGTATTCGACACCGAGACCACGGGGCTCAGCCCTTTGAACGGCGACCGTATGGTCGAGATCGGCTGTGTCGAGCTGATCAACCGGGTCGAGACCGGCCGCACCTTCCACGCTTATTACAATCCGGGCCGGCCGATGCCCACTGAAGCGCAGATGGTGCACGGGCTTTCCGACGCTTTCCTGGCCGACAAACCGCGGTTCGGCGACGTTTGCGAGGACCTTCTCGAGTTCATCGGCGACGCCCCCCTGGTCGCTCACAATGCCAGCTTCGACTTCGGCTTTCTCAATCACGAGCTCGGCGCGTGCGGTCGTGCGCTCGTCTGCCTGACGCGGATGCGGGACACGCTTGCCTTGGCTCGGCAGCGGCATCCGGGCGCCAAGCACAGCCTCGACGCGCTTTGCAGCCGCTTCGGCGTGGATCGAAGCCTGCGCGTGAAGCACGGCGCGCTGATCGATGCGCAGCTTCTCGCCCAATGCTATGTCGAACTGACGGGCGGCCGGCAGATCGGCCTGTCGCTCGCGTCCATCACCGCCGCCGATGCGGTGCCCAAACCCGGCCACGTCCGCTCAGGAATGGCTCCGATCAAGCTGGTGGTGCGCCCTCCCCGGCCGCACGCACCCACCGACGAAGAGTTGGAGCGGCACGCCGCATTTGTAGCGACGCTCGTCGATCCTATATGGACACGGCTGGAGGCCACCCGTTGACGAAAGTGAACGGCGAAGCCTAGTCCGGCGGGCTGAAACCAGCTGGAGAAGAAGATGGACGTCCGGGTCTCTGGTCATCGCGTCGATACGGGTGAGGCTCTGAGGAGCCATGTTCGGGACCGACTGACCGGCATGGCAGACCGGTTCTTCTCCCGGGCGATTTCGGCGCATGTAACCTTCGGCAAGGGTCCGCACGATCATAATTTCACATGCGACATTGTCGCCCACGTCAGCCAGGGCGTGATCCTTAAAGGCTCGGCTCAGGCATCCGACGCGCATCCGGCGTTCGACCAAGCCGCGGAGCGGATCGAGAAGCAGCTTCGGCGCTATACCGGTCGCCTGAAGGATCGCCACGGCGTCGGGCTCGTGCAGGCGCTTGAAGAGGCTCCGGCCGATGCTGGTTATACCGTGTTCGAGGCTCCCGGTGACGAGGAAGAGCCGTCCGAGAACCCGGCGATTATTGCCGAGACTAAGGTCGACATCCCCGACGCGAGCGTGTCCGACGCCGTGATGCTGCTCGACCTCCGGAACACCAACGCTTTGCTCTTCCGCAACAGCGGCACCGGTAAGTTCAACATGGTCTACCGACGAGGCGATGGCACGATCGGTTGGGTCGAGCCGCAGCGCGACTGAGCCTCGCTCGGCCTCTCGCTTTCTTCCAGTTTCGGGGCGTCTGGCGCCCCTATGGTGCTTTCCCCATGACCGACCTCAGTGGCATCCTTTCTATCAATGACGTGACCGCGTCTTTGTCTGTGTCGAACAAAAAAGGCTTGTTTCAGCAACTGGCGCTCGCCGCGTCCAAGCAGACGGGGCTGAGTTCCAAGGCAATCGTAGCTGCGCTGAACGAGCGGGAGCGGCTGGGCTCGACGGGCTTTGGCAGCGGTGTTGCCATTCCACACGGCAAGATTCCGGGCCTGTCGCGGGTGTTCGGCTATTTTGCACGGCTCGCGCAGCCGGTGGATTTTCACGCCGTGGACAATATGCCCGTCGACCTCGTTTTTCTGCTCCTGTCCCCGCCGGATGCCGGCGCGGATCATCTCAAGGCACTGGCGAGCGTCAGCCGGGCGCTGCGCGACCGCCAGACCGCGGCCAAGCTAAGGGGCGCGCGATCGAAGGATGCGATCTTCGCGCTTCTGGCGGGAGTTGAAACGGTTCATGCCGCCTAAGGAGACGGCGGTCGCGTCTTCGGGTGCCGCCGCGCATTTCAGGGCACTCGAATCGCTTTATCGAAGCGCCCCGATCAACGGCTTCTTTCGGTCGGAACTCGATATTGTGGAAAGCGGCTTCGCCCGGATTCGCTTCGAGGTGGAGGAGGGCGCGTTCCACGCGGCTGGCGCGGCACACGGCACGCTTTACTTCAAGATGATGGATGATGCGGCTTTCTACGCCTGCAACAGCCTTGTCACCGACCGCTTCCTGCTCACCACTGCCTTCAACCTGCTGTTCACTCGGCCGCTCAAGGCAGGACCGGTGATCGCGGAGGGACGCTGGGCAAGCGGACGCCGGCGCGTGCTGATCGGAGAGGCGCGGCTGATCGATGGCGAGGGTGAAGAGGCCGCGCGGGGGACGGGCACCTTCATGCGCAGTCGCATCCCGCTCTCCAGCCTGCACGGCTATCGCCCAGGCGCTTGATGGAGGCGCGGCTTCAAAGCTCGATCCTGGTGAACGCGCTGCAGCGGCGTGCCGAATCGGGTGGAGGGTTCGCCGCGATCCTCGCCAAAGGCGACCCGACTTCGGGCGCGGTGATGGTGATTCTGGCCGAACGCGGCAGAAAAGTTAGGATTTTGGAGCGACTGCTGGAGAGGGGCGAATGCTACGTGTGGAGGGACGTAGGACAGCAAGCGCTTGCAAACGAAGCGGAATTGGAAAAGTTCCTTGGTAAACGCCGCAAATTCGATCCAGATATCTGGTTAATTGAACTGGACGTCGTATCTGCCGAACGGTTCGCCGCTGAAATGAACTCGGAAGTTTGACACCGTCCGTCGCCGCCCCGTAGCCCTTGCTCATCAGTTTCCGAGAGCGGGGGGTCGCACAGTAAGCCCAGTGGGCAGCGACCGCGCGAGACGGGGGGAAGATCGGGGGGATGCGGCGTTTTTAGCATCTTCAGGGGATCGACCAACCGCATAGTCAAGTGAATGCATGTTCCGTTTCACACGGGCTGCGGCCTTTGCCGCGGCATCTCTGGCCGTCACTCTCAGTGCGGCCTTCGCTACTCCCTCCCACGCCATGGATCTCGCCAGCGCCCCAGTGGCCGCGCACCATCTGGCGAACCTCGCAGCCGACCAGCAGCTCGCCGACAAGGTGGAAGCGCTCGCGACGGTGCAAACCGATTTCTCTTCACCCGCGCGGGTTCCGGTGATCCAGCCGAAGAGCCGCTCGCTCGTCGATCTGGTCGATGCGCATGACGATGTGGCCCGCATCCGCGACACCGAGCAGGAGTGCCTCGCCGGCGCCATCTACTTCGAATCGAAGGGCGAGCCGCTCGAAGGCCAACTCGCGGTCGCCGAGGTTGTGATCAACCGCGCCCAGTCGGGCAAATATCCCAAGACCCTGTGCGGCGTGATCAAGCAGCGTCACCAATTCTCCTTCATCCGCGCCGGCCAATTCCCGCCGATCCAGCGCAGCACCGCCGCTTGGCGCAAGGCCGTGGCGATCGCCCACATCGCGCTTCAGGACCTCGCCGACAGCCGCGCAGCCAAGGCGATGTTCTTCCACGCGAAATATGTGTCTCCGCGCTGGCGCGGCCTCACCCGGATCGCGGCGGTGGGGAACCACATCTTCTACCGCTGATCCCGCGTCGAAGCGGTCGATCTCAAGGCAGGGGGGAGAGCTTGGCTCTTCCCCCTGTTCTCTTTTCATTCTAGTTCCGCGGCATGGCGACGATCCCGAGTCCCCTTGCCCCCAGCCCAGAGCTCGAATGCTTTGCCGATGCGCCTTTGGTGGCGCAGGATGTCGCGCGCGGAGTGACCCGGCTGTTTTTCCGGCAGGATCTGTTCGCTATGTGCGAGGTGCCGCTTCCGAACGGCCGGCGGGCGGACATGATGGCCATTTGCGGAAAGGGCATGCTGACAATCGTCGAGATCAAGGTGTCCCGTGCTGACCTGATGGGCGACCATAAATGGCCCGACTACCTCGATTTTTGCGACCGCTTCTTCTGGGCCGTGCCGGCCGGCTTTTCGCTGGACCCGTTCGAGGGCGAGAACTTCAAGCCGGACTGCTGCGGACTGATCGTGGCCGACAAATATGACGCGGCGATCGTCCGCGAGGCACCCGTGCGAAAACTCTCTGGAGCGCGCCGGAAGGCGGAGACGTTACGTTTCGCCCGTCGTGCGGCGCGGCGGTTGACCGGAGAGGTCGATTCCGACCTGCTGGCGTTCGATTAAAGCTTGGGGCCCGCCACTTCGCGCGCAGACTTGGCAGGCGGAGCTTCTAGCAGCTTCAGGATCGCGGCCGCACGATTGTCACGCTTGGCGTAATCCAGCGCTGAATAGCCGGCGACGCTGTCGGTGCGCTTTGGATTGGCGCCTTTCGCAAGGAGCAGCCGAACCATCGCCAAGTCGCGATTCTGCACGGCCAGGATGAGCGGCGTCTCGCCGCGGCCATTTGCGAGTTCGACGTTGGCGCCGCGGCGCAGCAGCACGTCGGCGCCTTCGGCCCAGCCGATCTGGGCGGCGACAAGCAATGGCGTGTCGCCGCCGCTATTCTGGAGATCGGCTTTGGCCCCCTTTGTCAGCAGGAAGTTGAGCCAGGTGATGTCCCGCTCGCGCGCCACCATGTGCAGCGCGCCGTTGCCAGTACCGCTTTCCTTGGTGTTGATGACGGTCGAAGCTGGCGAGGCCAGCAGGTCGGTGACCTTCTGGCCGTCGCGATCCTTCACCGCTTTGATGAAAGTGTAGGAATTGGAGAAGTTCATCTGCGCGCCGGCGGGCGCGGCCGCTACTGCCAGGAAGGTTGCTGCCAATAAAGCGCTACCGAAGCTGCTCCGCACGTCTTTTCCCCACCAGTCTCGACTTGATCGGGCGCTCATAGCAAAGCAAGGCTGCCGGCGCCATGAACGAAACCGGTCAAACCTTCTTTTCCTCACTCCTCCCGCTACTTGCGGCCATGCTGCTGGCGGCGTGCACGCAAGCCGGCGCCGGGGAAACCCCGCCCCTGCAGGGCGCAAAGATCGGCGGCCCGTTCACGCTCACCAATCAGGAAGGGCAAAGGGTTAGCAGCGACGCCTTCGACGGCAAATACCGGCTCGTCTATTTTGGCTACACGTATTGCCCCGACATCTGTCCGGTCGACCTGCAGCAGATCGGCCTCGCCATGAAGAAGCTGGAGAGGGATGATCCTGACCTCGCCGGTCGCGTGCAGCCGATCTTCATTACCACCGATCCGGAGCGCGACACGCCGAAGGTGATGAAGGAATATGTCGCGGCCTTTCACCCGCGCCTCATCGGCCTCACCGGCTCGTCGGAGGAGATCGCCGCCGTATCGAAGCAACATGGCGCTTACGGCATGAAAGGCGAGAAATCGGCCAATGGGGGTTATCTTGTCAACCACAGCCGCGTAGCCCTGCTGTTCGGCCCGAAGGGCGAGCCGATGGCATTGCTGCCGCACGAAAAGGGCGCGGACGCGATCGCGGCCGAGCTCAGGCGTTGGGTGCGATGACCAACCCATTCTGGGAGAAGCCGCTCGAGCAATTGAGCCGCGCCGAATGGGAGTCGCTTTGCGACGGCTGCGGAAAATGCTGCCTGCACAAGGTGGAGGACGCCGATACGGGCGAGGTATTCGCGACCAACGTCGCCTGCCGCCTGCTCGACAGGCATAGCGCCCGCTGCTCCTCCTACCGCGGACGTCGCGCCTTTGTGCCCGATTGTATTAGGCTCACGTCCGCCAATCTGGAGCGCTATGCCTGGCTGCCTTCCACCTGCGCCTATCGCCTGCGCGCCGAGGGGAAGCCGCTGCCGGAATGGCATTATCTGAAGACCGGCGACCGCGAGACGGTGCACCAGGCTGGGGAATCGGTGCGCGGCTGGACGATCGGAGAGGATGAAGCCGGCCCGATCGAGCACCATCTGGTCGAGCGTGACCTCTGAGCTGAGTTTCCAGGGCGGAACCACGAGCGCCACCCTGACCCTCCGGCCGTCGCCCCGAGCGCGGGTGATGCGCCTCCGGGTCGATCCGCGCACCGGCGCGGTCGTGCTGACGGTGCCGCCGCGGGTCTCGCAGAGGCGGGCGCTCGCCTGGGCCGCGGGCCAGCGCGCCTGGATCGAAGCCGCCTTGGCCGACATTACGCCGCCTGACGAGATCGGCCCGAACAGCGCGGTGCCGCTCTACGGGCGGCCGCACCCGATTGCCTGGGAGCCGAAGCAGGCCCGGACGCCCAAGTTGATAGACGACCGCATCCTGGTCGGCGGCCCGGCCGAGACGCTGCCCACCCGCCTGCTCCGCTGGCTCAAGCAGCACGCCCTGGCCGTCCTCAGCCGCGAAACGGAGGAATATGCCGCCAAGGCAGGCGTGACGGTGAGCCGGGTCGGGGTGGGTGACCCGCTCTCGCGCTGGGGAAGCTGCTCGTCGAGCGGCACGATCCGCTACAGCTGGCGTCTCATCCTCGCGCCTGATCATGTCCGCCGCGCGACCGTCGCGCACGAAGTCGCTCACCGCGTGCACATGAACCATGGCCCCGATTTCCACGCGCTGGTGGCGCGGCTGTTCGAGGCCGATCCCAAGCCGGCCCGCGACTGGCTACGCCGCGAGGGCGCTCGTCTCCACCGCTTCGGGCGGGGGCTGTAGCGGCTCCTCCTCCTGCGGCTCTGGCTGACGTGGCCGCCGGCGCGTGGCATTGTCGATCCACTCCTGATCGAGCCGCTCCTCGCTGGGGCGCACCTCTCCGCGGCTGGGCGGAGGCGCCGCGGGCGGCGGAGCGCCGCCTTCCGGCAGCGGGTCGCCAAAGCCCTGATCTGGCCGAGCGATGGGGTTGCCGTCCGCATCGACCATCATGCCATTGTCGCCGGGCTCCGTGTACCAGGCCTCCTCGTCCGGCTCGAGCTGCCATTCGGGCAGCTTCACCTGGATTTCGAATTGCTCGACGGGGCGGCTGGCGACGGCCCTCACCATATGATCGTGGAACGCCTGGGCCGGCGCGCGGCCGCCCTGGAGTCCCGGAATGGCGCGCGCATCGTCGCGGCCCATCCAGACACCGGTCGTGATGCCGCTGGAGAAGCCGATGAACCAGCCGTCCTTGTAGGAGCTGGTGGTGCCGGTCTTCCCCGCGACCGGCCGGCCGAGCGCGGCGGCGCGGCCGGTGCCGGTCATCACGGCTGCCTGGAGAAGATCGGTCATTTGCGCCGCAACCCAGGGAGCGACGAGCACGCGCGACTCATCGGCTTCGTGCTGGTAAAGCACCTCGCCGTCGGAGCGAGTTACGCGGCGTATGCCGTAGGGCGTCACCGCCACACCCTTCCGAGCGACGGCGGCATAGGCGCGGGTCATGTCGATCAGCCGCACGTCCGACGTGCCCAGCACCATCGACGGGTGCGTGTTGACCTGCGTCGTGATGCCGAAGCGCTGCGCCATGTCCGCAACCGTGCGGAAGCCGACCTCCTGACCCAGCTTGGCGGAGATGGTGTTGATCGACTGCGCGAAAGCCTGCCGGATCGTCACCGCTCCCAGAAAGCTGCGCGTGCTGTTGCGGGGACTCCAGCCGCTGATCGTCACCGGCGCATCGACAATGGTCTCGTCGGGAGTGTGGCCGTTTTCGAGCGCAGCCAGGTAGACGAACAGCTTGAAGGCCGAGCCGGGCTGGCGCGTCGCCTGCGTGGCGCGATTGTAGAGCGAGGTGACGTAATCCTTGCCGCCGACCATCGCCCGCACCGCACCGTCGCGATCGAGCGAGACTAGGGCGCCCTGCAGCTTGCCGGGCGTGTTGGCGTTGATCGCCGCGTCGCCGGCGCGCTGCATGTTGAGGTCGAGCGTGGTCCAGACGTCGATCGGGTCGACGCTCTCGTCGATCAATGTGTCGAGCTGCGGCAAGACCCAGTCAGTAAAGTAGCGCACGCTGTTCTGCTTGGGCGTGGGCACGAGCTTCACGTCGGCCGGTTCGGCTGCGGCAGCCTCGGCAGCGCTGACGAAACCATATTCGCGCATCGACTGAATGACGACGCCTGCGCGTCCCCGGGCGGCCTCGGCATCGGCGGTCGGCGAATAGTTCGACGGTGCCTTGACGAGGCCGGCGATGATCGCGGCTTCCGACAGGCTGAGCCGCTGCGCGCTGTGGCCGAAGAAGCGCCTCGATGCCGCATCGATGCCGTAGGCACCGCCGCCGAAATACACGCGGTTGAGGTAGAGTTCGAGGATCTGATCCTTGCTGAAGCGACGTTCCAGCGCGAGCGCGAGGATCGCCTCCCGGACCTTGCGGCCGAAGGTGCGGGTATTGGTGAGGAAGATGTTGCGCGCGAGCTGCTGGGTGATGGTCGATCCACCCTGGCTCCAGCGGCCCCGGTCGATCCGAACCTTGACCGCGCGGGCGAAGCCGATCGGGTCGACGCCGGGATGGGAGCGGTATCGCCGGTCCTCGACGGCGATCATCGCGTCCTTCATCACCGGTGGGATTTCCTGGTAGCTCAGCCACTCGCCGAAGCTCGGTCCGAGCGCGAGCACCACGGTGCCGTCCGCGGCCCGGACGCGGATCATCTGGCCGAGATCGTCGCGGCGAACGAGCTCCTGGTAGCTCGGCAGCGAGTTCATCGCGACGCCGACCGCGACCACGAGCGCGATCAGGGCGAGGATCGAGCCGTAAATGCCGATCTTGAGCACGGTGAAGAAGGTCCGCTTTAGCGGCGAGGACGGTTTACTGGCCATTGCCTAACAAGGGATAAGGCCAGCGGGGCAACCCCACAAGAGTCCCGGATGGCCGCGAGTCGCGGGTGCAAGTCGTCTGGCGCGACTTTTCCGGCAGAGCTGCTGTTAGCCCAACCGCGGCGAGGCTTGGCCTCACGCGCGGGTCAAATGGTGCGGTCGAGAAGACTCGAACTTCCACGGGCTTTCGCCCACAACGACCTCAACGTTGCGCGTCTACCAGTTCCGCCACGACCGCACATTTGATTGATCCCGAAAGCCTTGCTCCGGGCTGGCAGGAGGGCGCCTCTAGCAAAGCGGATCGGGGGGCGCAATGCCGCTCTGGCCCCCGATCCGGTGAACCTAGCGAGCGGCGCTCTGCTGCGGCAGCGGGCGCATCACCTTGGAGAGCGCCATCGCTGCGACTTTGCGGCCCATCTCCTCGCCCGCTTCGTTCGAGAAGCGGTAATGGACGCCCCCATAGATGCGGGAGGCGGAGACCTCCTTCACCCAGCCATCGAGCGACGGGATCACCTGTACGATGCTGTTCGGCACGGAGCGTGAGGCGACGCGGACCCCGCCGGGAGGAGCATCGCCGACCTCACCCTTCAGGACAGTCGCTATGGCCGCCGCACCGCTGCAATGGGCGCAGGGATATTCGGGGTGATTGGGCGTGCCGATCAGCGGTTCCCAGGCAGGGTCGGCGGCCGTAGCCTTGTTGCCGTCATCCTCGGCATTGCGGATCGCGGTGATCGGCCGCCAGAAATTATAGTGCATCTTGGCCTCGCCGGTCGCGACCCCGGTATCGTCGCTCACCATCGCCAGAAGCGCGAACATGCGTGCGTTCTGCACCGGCGCGCGGCCCGGCGCATCGGCGATGAGGCGCAGGCTTGGCGTCATGTTCGGCGTGATGCGATATTTGGCCATCAGCGACTGTTCGGGCGTTCGCGCGGGGCTGTTGCGCCCCCCAATCCGCTTGATCTCGTCTAAATCCCTGGCCCAACGCTCACTGCTGAGCGCTGGCGGCGGTGCCGGCCTCACGGCGTCGAAGGAGGGAAGCACCCACGGCTTGAACGTGAAGATATAGGGCTGGAACACCGGAAGGGCGGTTGCGGTCCAGACGCCCGCGGCCGTGCGCGGCCGGTAATGCTTCAACGCGATCTTGGAATCCATCCCGCCGGACGTGAGCGCGAGCTTTGCGGCTGCTTCGCCAACAGCCTTCCCCTTCTCGCGGGCATCCTTGTCGGCAATGCCGAGCATCGTCACGTTGTAGCTGTCGTCCAGGCCGGCTTTCTGACCCGGAAAATGAGTGATGAGCACGCGATACGCCGCGGTTGCAGCCGCTGCATCCTGCGAAGCCCCGGCTTCCGCTGCTGCCATGCCGAGGTAACTTTCATATTTGCGGTCGATCGCGTTCAGCGCCTCGAACATGGCAATCGCCATCTGAGTGCGTGCCCTGTCATGCTCGCCGGTGCGCGGTGCGTCGGGCGGCGGTGCCGCGGCGGTGCTTATCGCCTCGCCATATTCGATCCATTCGCAAACGGTGTCGGCCGAAGCGGGCGCTGCGCCCACCAGAAGAGCAGTTCCAGCTAGAAAAAGGGCAAGCGTGCGCATCCCTCAACCCCCAAGGTGAGTCGCATCCCCGGGGTGGAAGCTAGCACGGAATCAATAGAGGAACATCGGCATTCCCTCGACCCGCATCAGTCGAGCCCTGTAGTTGGCAGCATCGTAGAGACCGCCGACGTCCACGACCTTCTTGCCGCCGAGCAGGGTGTCGATCGGCACGTGATCGTAATTGCCGTTCTTTAACGCGACCATGCGGCCGCTTTCCTGTCGCTGCAGAAGCTGAACGGCGAGGGCGCCGAAGGCGAAGCCGACCATCCGGTCCATTGCGTCGGGCTCGCCCGCGCGCATCAGGTAGGCGAGCTCCTGCACGACCGCTCCGCAGCCAATCCGCTCTTCGACAACGCGGCCGAGGCGATGGCCGACGCCGAGCTCGCTGCGCTGCGAGGCCGGCTTGGAGAGGTCGTCTTCCTTGCTTTCACCCTGGATCGACGCGCCTTCGGAGATGACGCACATGGCGTAGCGTGCCGGATTGGTCGCGACGTCTTCGGCGAGCAGCGGCATCAGCTGGTCGAGATCGGCAGGAACCTCGGCAATGATCGTGCGATCGACCTGCGCGAGAAAGCCGGCAAGAAGCGCGGTCTCGCCGCTCCGGCGGCCGAACAGCTCGACGATCCCGATCCGCTCGTGGCTCTCGACGGTGGTGCGGAGCGCGTTGATCGCTTCCACGGACCGGCTGACGGCGGTCGAGAAGCCGATGCAATAATCTGTGCCGAAGACGTCATTGTCCATCGTCTTGGGAACGGAGACCACCGGCACGCCGCGGCTGGACAGGTGGGCCGAGAAGCGCAACGTCCCGTCGCCGCCGAGCGTGACCATGCCATCGATGCCCAATGCGTTCAGCACGTGCAGCACCTGTTCGGTGCGGTCGCCCTCCGCGCGGGTGCGCGGATCGGTGCGGGAGGTGTGCAGGATCGTGCCGCCCATCCGGTCGATGCCGCGCACGCCTTCGCGGGTCAGTGGGAGGCTGTTCGCCGCCACGGACGCGGGATCGCTCGGGTCGATTTCGAGGACCCCCTGCCAGCCGCGGCGGAAGCCCACCACTTCCCAGCCGAGATCGTCGGCGTTGAGGGTTACTGAGCGGATGCAGGCGTTGAGGCCGGGAACGTCACCGCCGCCGGTCAGGATGCCGATGCGCATCTTTGTTAGGAAAGCCGGCCGAACTTGACGCTGAGCGCGTGGGCGGTGCGGGGAACATCCACTTCGGCGCTGTTGAAGCTGGCGCTCTGGCCCGGCTGGAGCTCGGTGACGGGCGCCGAGATCGACCAGTCATAGACCACGCGGCCCTGGGAATCGCGAAGCAGCGCCTGGATCTGCGGCACCCGCTGGACGTTCTCGGTCGGGTTTAGGATCCGGCCGGACAGCGCGAACAATTCGTTGCCGCTTTCCATCATCCGCCGCTCCGGCTTGCGGGTGAGCTCGAGCACCAACGGGGTCGTGACCTGAGCGGTCGCGGTGCCGGAGCCCATGGTCGGCAGCCCGAAATAAGAGATGGCGAGGATTGCCAGCGTCACCACAGCGGCGAAAGCGATTGCCGCCCGGGTCCATATTTTCGCCGGATTTCGGCGGGCACGAAAAGGCGGCTCGTGGGCGAAGGCGTCGTAGCTTGCTGTCGCTGCCACCGGGTCGGGACCGATATAGTCCCGGGTCGGACGCGTCGGCGTTGGCGGTTCGCGCTCCTCCAGCGTTGGCGGCGCGGGCGGCGCTTCGACAGGCCGGGTGGACGCCTGGGCAACGGGAGCAGCGGGTGCGGAGGCGCGGGCCGCCCGCGGCGGCGGGGCGCCGCCCGCCATCGCCATTTCGGGCTCCTTCGCTTCCGCCGGCTCCTGGAACCAGCTGGTCTTGCAGGCGGCGCAACGGACCTGGCGACCGCTCGCGCCGACGGCGCTGTCCGGAACCACATATCGGGTGTCGCAGGCGGGACAGGAAAGGATCATCGGTGAAGCACAGGCCCCCTATTGGCGTATGGTGAATCTAAGCACGTGAAGCCCCTTTCTTGCAAGCAATTGCCACGCTTTACCGAAGGGGTTTCGCCATGCCATGGCTGCGGTGGGCCAAAATGAGCGGAGGCGGGTCTGAACGCCGGTGGTACGATCGTCCAGTTCGAGAATGTGGGCCTGCGCTATGGCACCGGGACGGAGACGCTTTCCGACCTCACCTTCTCGCTTCGGGAGGGCGGATTCTACTTCCTGACGGGTCCGTCTGGAGCGGGCAAGACGTCGCTTCTGAAGCTGCTTTACTGCGCCCAGCGCCCGAGCCGCGGCCTCATTAAATTGTTCGGCGAGGATATCGTGACGATGTCCAGGAAGCGCCTACCCGGCTTCCGGCGGCGGATCGGCGTCGTGTTCCAGGATTTCCGGCTCGTCCGGCACCTCTCCGTCTTCGACAATGTCGCACTACCCCTGCGGGTTGCCGGCGTCGAAGATCGCGACCTCATGACGCCAGTGACCGAAATGCTGAACTGGGTGGGACTCAGCCACCGCTCGACGGCCCGGCCGGCGACGCTGTCGGGCGGTGAGCAGCAGCGCGTCGCGATCGCGCGCGCGGTCATCGCCCGGCCCGAGCTGCTCGTGGCGGACGAGCCGACCGGCAACGTCGATCCCGAAATGGCGGCCCGCCTCCTGCATTTGTTCGATGCGCTGAACAAGCTTGGCACCACCATCGTCGTCGCGACCCACGACATCCACCTCATCGCGCGCATCGCCCGGTCCGAGATGCTGCGGCTCGACAAGGGGCAGATCTCCGATCCCACCGGCGCGCTGCGCCACCCACCGCGCAAGCCCGGCCGGTGAAGGCGAACAAGCGCAAGTTCGGAGCGGCCGATCGCGGCCTGCTGCCGGAAGGCCGGCTAACCGGGCCGATGCCCTGGGTGCTTGCAATCATGATGTTCCTGACGGTGCTCGCCGCCGCCGCCGGGCTGGGGCTCGGCAACGCGGCGCGCGGTCTCGATTCCGAGATCGGCAACCGCATCACCGTCCAGATCGTCGAGGCCAACCCGGACTTCCGCGAGGCGCAGGCGCGGATCGCTGCTTCCGAGCTGCAGAAACTGGCAGGAGTCCAGTCCGTGCGCCGGCTGAGCGCGGAGGAGATGAAGGAATTGCTCGAGCCTTGGCTCGGGGAGGGCGGGTTGGAAGCCGATTTGCCGGTGCCGGTGATCATCGACGCCGAGCTCACGGCGGACGCATATGGACGCCTCGACGTCATTCGCGCCGCCGTGCGCGAAGTCGCGCCTTCTGCCCGCGTCGACGACAATGCGCAGTGGCTCGCCCCGCTCGCCAAGCTGATCGACGCGCTGGAGCTGCTCGCCGGCGGTCTCGTGGTGCTGATGGTCGGCGCCACGGCAGCCACCGTGGTGCTCGCCGCCCGCGCTGCCCTCGACACCCACCGCGGCACGATCGAGGTGCTGCACCTGATGGGTGCGACCGACGTGCAGGTGGCGCGGCTCTTCCAGCGCCGCATCGCCCTTGACGCCCTGTTCGGAGGGGTCGTGGGCCTGGTGGCCGGGTCTTTGGTGCTGCTCGTGATCGGCAACCGGGTCGGCGCGCTTGGATCCGAGCTGCTCGGCTCGGCGGGACTGCCGCTGTTCAGCTGGCTCGTGCTCATCGCTCTGCCGGTCGCGGGCGTGGTGCTCGCGACTTTGGTTGCCCGGACCACGATTTTGCGGGCATTGGGTAAGCTTCTATGATCACGCGCATCCTCGCCTTGCTGCTTTTGCTTTACGCGCTTGGCTACGCGGCCTTCGTGGTGCTGCTCCCCGAAGTGGCCGGGGAAAGCCGGACCGACGGCATCGTGGTGCTGACCGGCGGAGCCAAGCGGCTGGAGCGCGGCCTCGACCTGCTTGAGCGGAAGCAAGCGCAGCGCATGCTCATCTCGGGAGTGGAAAGAACGGTGCGGCCGATCGAGCTCGCAACCCGCTACGGCAAGGAAGAGAAGCTGTTCGAATGCTGCGTCGATCTCGGCCGCGAAGCTGTCGACACGCGGTCGAACGCGGAGGAGACGGCCAGCTGGATCAAGCGGCACAAATTCAAGAGCATTCGCCTAGTAACAACAGACTGGCACATGCCGCGGGCGAGCTTCGAGCTGCGCCGCCAGACTGAGGGCCTCACTGTCATCACCGACGCGATCCAGAGCAAGCCGAGCTTCCGCACGCTATTTCTCGAATATAACAAATATATTCTGCGTCAGGCCGCGGCCTTCGTCGGCATCTGATGAACGCGCTCCGCTCGGCGCTGTTCGCCGTCTTCTTCTATCCCGGCACCGTAGTGGCGGTGCTCGCCGGCATGATTGCGAGCGCACTCCACCAGGAGGCGCTGGTCGACGCCACGCATCGCTGGGCGCGCTATCATCGCTGGTGCGCGCGGGTGCTGCTCGGAGTGAAGTCGCAGGTGGAGGGCAGGTTGCCGACGGGCGCGGTGCTGGTCGCGGCCAAGCACCAGTCGATGTTCGAAACGATCGATTTCCTGCTGCTGCTCGACCGTCCGGCCGTTGTGCTCAAGCGGGAGCTTGCTGACATGCCCGGCTGGGGCCGCATCGCGCGGGAATATGGCGTAATACCCGTCGATCGCGAGGGCGGCGCGGCCGCACTTCGCCGCATGCTCAAGGCTGCGCAGGCGGCGGTCGCGGCGGGGCGGCCGATCCTCATCTTTCCCGAGGGCACGCGTGTGCCCGTCGGTGAACGGCCGGAGCTCCAGCCGGGCTTCGCCGGCCTTTACAAATCGCTCGGCATTCCGGTGGTGCCCGTCGCCCTGGACAGCGGCCGCCTCTGGCCGCGCCACAGCTTCGCAAAGAAGCCGGGCGTCGTCACCATCCAGGTCGGCGATGCGATACCTCCGGGCCTTCCACGCAAGGAAATGGAAGCGCGCGTCCACGCTGCCATCAACGCGTTGGAACCCTAGCCGCGAAGCTCCGCGCCGAGTTTGGTCGCAGCGGCGACGATGCGGGCGGAAATCGCCTCCAGCTCGTCATGGCTGAAGCTCTTCTCGCCAGGCTGAAGCGTCACTTCGACGGCAAGCGACTTCCTTCCCTCCGGCACGCCCTGCCCGGTGAAGACGTCGAACAGGGTCGCGCCCGTGATCGCCCCCTTGTCCGCGCCACGCACAGCCCGAAGCAGCGCGTCGGCCGCCAAACCGACGGGCACCAGAAAGGCAAAGTCGCGCTTTACCGCCTGGAGCGGGGGCGGAGCGTAGCGCTCGCGCATGTGGCCGCTCGACCGCTTCTGCGGCACTGCGTCCAGGTAGATCTCGGCGGCGACTGCAGGTCCTGACAGGTCGAACGCCTTGAGCGCCGCCGGGTGAAGTTCGCCGAATTCGGCGAGCACGTTCTTGGGGCCGAGGCTCAGGCGACCCGAACGGCCTGGATGGTAGACGTCCGACGCGCCGCCGAGCACCTGGAGGTTGTCGACGGGCGCACCGGCCGCGGCCAGGATCGCCAGCGCTTCCGCCTTGGCGTCGAAAGCGTCAAACGCCTGCGCCTTGCCGGTCCGCCAGTGCCGGCCGAGCCGGTCTCCTGCGAGCACGACGCCGAGGGTCGGCCGCTCGCTGTCGGAGAGATAGCGACGCCCGACCTCGAACAGCCGCACGCTCGTAGCCCCGCGCGCGATGTTGCGCCGCGCAGCCGCCAGGAGGCCCGGCAGCAGCGAAGGCCGCATCGCCTTCATCTCCTCGCTGATCGGATTCGCGAGAACCCATGCGCCTGCGCCGAACGGCTCGGCTTCGGCTTCGGAGATGAAGCTCCAGGTCACGGCCTCGTTCAGCCCGCGCGAAGCGGCGGTGCGACGAACCTTGCGCTCCAGCAATTGGTCGGGCGTGGCGGTTGGGCGCGCGACGCCCGGCACCCGCTCAAGCGGCGTTGAGGGCACCTTGTCGAGCCCCTCGATCCGTATCACTTCCTCGACAATGTCGGCCGGCCCCATGACGTCACGACGCCACGTCGGAACGTTGATTTTCCACGGAAGTCCGATCCGAACCTCGAAGCCGAGCCGCTCCAGAATTTGCCGCTGCCGATCCTCATCCACCGCAAGCCCACCCAGTTCGCCGGCGCGACGCGGATCATATTCCACCGTAAGTGTGTCGAGCGGCGGCGAGCCCGCTCGCACAATCTGGGACGCCTCTCCGCCGGCAAGCTCGACCGCCAGTTGCGTCGCAAGCGCCAGCCCGGTCTCTAGGAATGCGGGGTCCACTCCCCGCTCGAAACGGCTGCGCGCGTCCGAGGTCAGCGCCAGCTTCTGGCCGGTGCGAGCGATATGCTTGGGCGTGAAGTAGGCGCATTCGATCAGGATGTCGGTCGTGTCTTCCGTCACGCCCGAATGCTCGCCGCCCATGATGCCGCCGATATCGTGCACGGCCGCGTCATCGGCGATCACGGTCATGCTGGCATCGAGGCGGTAGGTCTTGCCGTTGAGCGCGAGCACTTCCTCGCGTTCCACCGCGCGGCGCGCGCGGATGCCGCCCGTCAGCTTGGCGAGATCGTAGACGTGGAGCGGTCGCCCGTAGCTCAGCATGATGTAGTTGGTCATGTCGACCAGCGCGCTGATCGGCCGCTGGCCCACGGCCTTCAGCCGCTGCTGGAGCCAGGCAGGCGACGGACCATTGCTGACGCCGCGCACGCCGCGACCGAAAAAGGCGGGGCAGCCCTCCGGGTCATCGATGCGGATTTCGATAGGGCAGGGGAAGCTGCCGGCTGTGTCGCGAACTTCGATGCGCTTCAGCGTGCCGAGCCCCGCGGCCGCGAGATCCCGCGCGATGCCTTGAACCCCCATCGCGTCCTGCCGGTTGGGCGTGATCGCGACGTCAATGACCGGATCGTCGAGCCCGGCCCATTGCGCGTAGCTCTCTCCGACCGGCGCTTCATCGGAGAGCACGATGATGCCGTCATGCTCCTCGCCAAGCTCCAGCTCGCGGATCGAGCACATCATGCCGCGGCTCTCGACCCCGCGGATCGCCGCCACCTTCAGCGTGATGTCGCTGCCCGGCACATAAGCGCCAGGAGCGCCGAAAACGCCTTTCATGCCCGCGCGTGCATTGGGGGCGCCGCAGACCACCTGGATCTGCTCCCCCGTGCCGGCATCGACCGTCAGCACCTGCAGCTTGTCCGCCTGCGGATGCCGCTCGGCCGTCAGCACGTGCGCGATGGTGAAGGGCGCGAGCTTGGCGGCAGGATTCTCAATTCCTTCCACCTCCAGCCCGATCCGGGTCAGCGTCTCGACGATCTCGTCAAGCGAAGCCTCCGTCTCAAGATGCTCCTTCAGCCAGGAGAGAGTGAACTTCATGCGCCCACTCCCCCGCTGAGCGTCGGCACGTCCAGACTCCTGAAGCCGTAATGGCGCAGCCACCTGAGGTCGCCGTCGAAGAAGGCGCGCAGGTCGTCCATGCCGTATTTGAGCATAGCCAGCCGGTCGATGCCGCAGCCGAAGGCGAAGCCCTGCCACTCGTCCGGGTCCAGCCCGCAATTGGCGATGACGCGCGGGTGCACCATCCCGGAGCCGCCAAGCTCCATGAACCCTTCGGCCCCGCCGAGCACCCGGCGGCCGTTCACGACCGTATAGCCGACATCGATCTCGGCCGAAGGCTCGGTGAAGGGAAAGTAGCTGGGACGGAGGCGCAGCACGATGTCCTCGCGCTCGAAATAGGCCTTCAGGAAGGTTTCCAGCGTCCATTTGAGATGGCCCATGTGGATGCCGCGGTCGATGACCAGAGCCTCCACCTGGTGGAACATCGGCGTATGCGTCGCGTCGCTGTCCGATCGATAGGTGCGGCCGGGCGCGATGATGCGGATCGGCGGCTTTTGCGACATCATGGTGCGGATCTGCACCGGCGAGGTGTGCGTCCGCAGCACCTTTGCTTCCTCGCCCTCGGCGGCGCGAAGGTAGAAGGTGTCGTGCATCGCCCGCGCCGGATGGCTTTCCGGCATGTTTAGCGCCGTAAAATTATACCATTGCTCCTCGATCTCCGGCCCGGTCGCGACGGAGAAGCCCAGGTCCGCAAAGATTTCGGCGAGCTCGTCCATCACCTGGCTAACCGGGTGAACGCTGCCCTGCTCGCCAAGCGGAACGGGCAGGCTCATGTCCAGCGTCTCGGTTGCAAGCCGCCGGTCGAGCTCCGCCCGCTCCAGCGTAGCCTTGCGTTCGGCGATCGCCGCCGTGACGTTTTCCCGAAGCGCGTGGATGCGCGGCCCCTCGGCCTGGCGTTGCTCCGGCGACATGCCGCCGAGCGACTTCAGGAGCTGAGTGATCGCGCCCTGCTTGCCCAGCGCAGCAACGCGCTCGGCCTCAAGGCTCGGGAGGTCGGTCGCAGCCTCGACCCGGGCCAGCCAGTCGCCGCTTAAGCTATCGATGGTGTCAGTATTCGTCGCCATGCGCCGCCTCTAGAGGAGGAGCGCGGCAGATTGGAAGGGGCGAAGCCCCTCTTGGCGTTAGACGGGGCGGGTGAGGTCGATCAGCACCGGCCCGGTGAAGGAGAGACCCGCAAGGCCGCCCTCGGTCCAACGGACCTTGGCCGGCACGGTGCGTCCGCCTTCGAACACGACCTCCACCGACTTGGCGTCGGAGAGATCGACGAAACCGTCGCCCTTGAGGCCCCCGACCGAGATGTCGTGCACCTTGAACGAATGCTTCTCGCCGTCGACCACCAGCTGCAGGACGCGGCCATCGCCGGTCTTGCGCTCGTAGCGGCGGCGGTCGGACCAATCGACCGGCTCGACTGGCGTGAAGCGCGGCGTCGTGGCCCCGCTTTCGCTCCAATGCGCTTCGGCAAGCGGCAACGCGGTTCCGCAGAAAACGCATTCGGCGGTGAGGCGACCGACGATCCACTGAGCACGGCCGCAGCCCGGGCAGTGGTTCGCTTCATTTGCCCTGAAAAGGACCTGATAGCCGCGGGCCGTCAGGTCGATGCTGAAGCCACCTTGTTCCACCTGAGCCAGGACGCCGGCCATTAGTTTCTCCCCTGAAAGCCGACCAAGCGATCGGCGCACCGGTCAATCGGGCCGGGCCAGTGGGTGATTCATACGGCCGCGCGAGTTGCGAACTTCTTACTTTTCGCTGCCTCTTTTCGCGTTAACCATCAAAGTCGGGCCCCGGGATCAGCCGCCTAGAAACGGATAAGGCGAGATGGTTTTCTGCATCTCGTTCACCATCAAAGTCCGGCCGGCCGGGGCGGCGGCGCGCTGGGGGCAGCGCATGCGGGGGCAGATCGTGCAGGCGGGGCCGATCGGGGTGACGAGCGGCTCGGCGAGGTCGAGGCCGTCCGAATAGACGATCCTGCCGGCATGCTTCACGTCGCAGCCAAGGCCGACCGCGAGTTGGCTGTTCTCCCGCGGATCGAGCCGCACGGCGCGGTCGACGGTGCGAGAGAGGGTGAAGAAACGCTGAGCGTCGGGCGTTTCGACGACCTGCGTTACGACGCGCTCGGGGGTCCGGAAGGCGCTGTGCAGGTTCCAGCGGGGGCAGGTGCCTCCGAAACGAGAGAAGGGGAAACTCTCTCCCGCGAAGCGCTTGGAGATGTTTCCCGCCGCGTCGACGCGCAGCATGAAGAAGGGGATGCCGCGGGCGCCGCTGCGGTTGAGGGTGGTAAGCCGGTGCGACACCTGCTCGACGCTGGCGCCGAACTCCGCGCAGAGCCGGTCGATATCGTAGCGGTGCGCCTCGGCGGCCGCGAGGAACTGCGCATAGGGCATGATAATCGCCCCCGCCGCATAGTTGGCGAGCGACATGTGGAGGAGGCGCCGGCTCGGCGTGTCGGGTGGCGCGGCGGCATCCAGCATCTTGGCCAAAAGCGGCCTGAACTCGAACAGGGCGACTTGATACGCGACCGCAAAGGTGCGGCTCTCCGGCCGAAGCAGCGACGAGAGCATCAGCCGCTTGCGGTGATAATCGTAATGCTGGCTGGTCGCCTCCAGCGTCTCCGGGGGGACGATTCGCGTGTCGACGCCGAACCCCTCCTTCAGCCGCTTGCGCAGCGAGGCGAACAAAAAAACCGGCTCGCCAAGTGCTCCCGCCAGCGTCTCCGCGGCCTCTTCGATGTAGGGAAAATGGTTGCGTTGCGCCTGGATATAGTCGCGCACCCAGTTTTCGGGCGGGATCAGTCGTTTCTCCTCGTCGGGCTCGATTCCTTCGGGAGCCTGCCGCCGGTCGAGCAGCGCAGCGTAAAGCCGTGAGATCGCGTCGGCCACGGACGGAGCGTTGTCGGCCACCTCCAGCAGCTCGTAGCGGGGGATGCCGATGTCGGCGAACATCGGGTGGGCGAAAATCTCGGCAAGATCCTCCATGCCCGTGCCCTCACCTTCCGCGGTGAGGCTCTTGAGATCGACGTCGTAGGCCTGGGCCAGCCGCAGCAGCACTTGAGCGGTCACCGGCCGCTGATTGCGCTCGAGATGATTGAGATAGCTCGGGCTCATCCCAAGCTCCGCCGCCATCGCGCTCTGGTTGACGCCGAGTTCCCGTCTCAGCCGGCGGAGGCGCCCTCCGAGGAACAGTTTTCGATCGGCAGCCACATCTGTGAAGCTGTCACAGATTTACAGGTGTCGCAAGTCGAGCTGTGACACAGCGACCCTTTTCGCTGCTCCCTCGCCGCCCCTTCTGGTGTTCACTGGGTCCACGAGAACAAAACCAAACGGGGTTTCACATGAACGATTTCAGCAGCGTCGTCCCAGCTCCCGCGGACCGCTTCCAAGGCATCAACCGCCCTTATGACCTGGCCGAAGTGGAGCGCCTGCGGGGCTCGCTCCCGATCGAGCACACGCTCGCCAAACGCGGCGCCCAGCGCCTCTGGGAGTTCTTGAAGAGCGAGGACTATATCAACGCGCTCGGCGCTTTGAGCGGCAACCAGGCGATGCAGATGGTCCGCGCCGGGCTCAAGGCGATCTATCTCAGCGGCTGGCAGGTCGCCGCCGACGCCAACACCGCCGGAGCCATGTATCCGGATCAGTCGCTCTACCCCGCCAATGCCGGGCCGGAGCTGTGCCGCAAGATCAACCGCACGCTGCAACGCGCGGATCAGATCGAGCATGCCGAGGGCGGCGCGCAGCGCGAGTGGTTCGTCCCCATCGTCGCCGACGCGGAGGCCGGCTTCGGCGGGCCGCTCAACTGCTTCGAGATCATGAAGGCCTATATCGAGGCGGGCGCGGCCGGCGTTCACTTCGAGGACCAGCTCGCGAGCGAGAAGAAATGCGGCCATCCCCGCGGCAAAGTCCTCATTCCGAACCAGGCGCATATCCC
>NZ_CADCWD010000078.1 GCF_902806315.1 uncultured Sphingosinicella sp. | reverse complement strand
GGCTGGGCGATTGGCAGCTTCTGGGGCGCAGGCCCGAGCGGCGCCGCGATCGCCTTCGCGACGGGGCTGCTGACCACCTGCTTCTACGAATTCTGCCATTGCATCCAGCATCTCGCCTACAAGCCCAAGTCGAAGTGGCTGGCCGAGATGAAGAAGCGTCACATGGCGCATCATTTCCACGACGAGAGCGGCAATTTCGGGATCACCACCTTCTTCTGGGACAAGCTTTTCGGCACGCATTACGACCGTCCCGAGCGCCCCAAGAAGAGCCCCACCGTGTTCAACCTGGGCTACACGCCCGAGGTGGCCGAGCGCTGGCCGCATGTGGCGAAGCTGAGCGGTGGCGTGCAAACCGCGCATCCACGCAAGCGCGGCGAGGGCTGATCCGCCGGGGCGAAGGATCAATGCCCCGGCCACTGGGGTTTCTGCTCGCGGTCCTCGTCGCTCTGGCACCCATATCCACCGCCGTCGCGCAGCCGACCGGCGACGCCGCGCGCAAGGCGTGGGGCTTCGACAAGAGCGACCTTGCGCCGCATCCCGGGGTGCGGTTCGGCGTGCTGGCGAACGGGATGCGCTATGCGGTGATGCGGAGCGCGCGCCCGGCGGGCGGCTTTTCGGCGCGGCTGCGGGTGGATGTGGGGGCGACGGCGGAAGGGCAGCGCGAACAGGGGTTCGTGCACCTGATTGAGCATCTGATCTTCCAGGAGTCGACGAGCTTCCCGGCGGGGGCGCTGCCGCTGATGCTCGCGCATCAGGGGATGCGGCGGCTCGCCGACTTCAACGCCTTCACCAGCTATGACGAGACCGTGTACCGGCTCGATCTCGCCAAGTCGGACGCACGGTCGCGAGAGACGGCGCTCAACGTGATGCGCGAGATTTCCGGCCGGCTCGCGTTCACGCGCGGCGCGGTGGCGGGCGTGAAGAAGCAGGTGCTCGAGGAAATCCGCGCGCGCGATGCGGTGCAGGACCGGGTTGCCGCGGCGCAGAATGATTTCCTGCTGCCCGGAACGCCGCTCGCGCGCGGGCCGGTGGCCGGGAGCGAGGCAAGCGTGCGCCGGGCGAGCGCGGCGGCGCTGCGGCGGCTGTACGAGCTTTATTATGTGCCGCGGCGGACGGTGCTGGTGCTGGTGGGCGACTTCGATCCGGCAGTGGTGGAGGCGGAGATCGTGCCGCAGTTCGGGGATTGGCAGGCGCGTGACCATGACGCGGCCCCTGCCCCGCCTCCGGCAATCGCCGCCCGGCGCGGCATCGAGGCGCGCCTGTTCGTCCATCGCGCGGCGCCGACCAGCGTCACGATCGCCTCGGCCGAGTCGATCGGCGACGCGAGCGACCGCGGCGTGCAGAGGGACGCGCATTTCCTCGAGCGGCTGGGGAGCGGGATGCTGACCCGTAGGCTGGCGACGCTGGCGGCGCGGAGTGATGCACCAATCACAAGCGGAGAGGCGGCGATCTACACGCATTTTTCGACCGCGCGGCTGGCGAGCGTCGATGTCGCCGCGCGGAACCGCGACTGGCGCGCCGCGCTGCAGGCGGGCGCGCGGGAGCTGCGGCGCGCCAGCGAGGAGGGGTTCACGCAGGCTGAGCTCGACGCGCAGCTGGCGGCGAGCCGAGCGGCGCTCGCGCGCGACGCGGCGCCGCGGACGAGCGCGGCGCTCGCCGATGCGATCGTCGATGCAGCCGGGCGCGGCATCGTCTTCACCGAGCCCGCCGACCCGGCGGCCAGCGCCGCCTATCTGGCGCGGGTGCGGCTGGCCGACGTGAACGCGGCGTTCAAGGCGGCTTGGGCCAGCCCGGCGCGGCTGATCTTCGTGTCGCATGATCGGCGGATCGCGGGTGGCGAGGCGGCGATTGCGGGCACGTGGCATGCGGCTGGGAAATTTGATAATTGATGGAGCAGCGATGCGACGGTTCAAGAACCAGCCCGATCGAGGACTCCGGTGAAATCAGCGGCGATGATTCGCCTGGCTGCCGGTGCGGCGCTTCTCTGCGCGGCCTGGTCAGCCGCCGGGGCGCAAGAGCAGGTGGGCACCGTCATGGAGATCGGCGGGAGCAGGCTCTCCGTCTCTCCGCAAGAAATGAGGGCGCTCTCCGACCTTGGCAAGGTGGCCCGCAGCAAGGGGAAAGGCGGCCAGGACCGCGCTTTGGCAGAGGCGCGGCGCATCGCGAACGGCCGCGATGCTCGCTACGTCCTGGCTCTCTACGAGCTTGAGATCGGCAGGCGGCGCGGCGACCACACGATGCGCGCGCAAGCATTGGACGCGCTGATCGCGAGCCAACTTACGCCACGTGACAAACTGTCGAGCCATCTCGCGGCTCGCGGGCAGATTGCCTATCGATCGGGTGACTTCGCCACGGCAGGGAAGCTCTGGACGCGATTGACCGAACTGACGCCATCTGACCCCGAGGTATTTGCAAGCCTCGCACAGGTTCGGTTGGCGCAAAAGGATGCACCCGGTGCCCTGGATCTGCTCACGCGCGCAATCGCCGCGCGCGAGACGTTCGGCGAGATCGCATCGGAGATTTGGTATCGGCAACGGCTGAGCATCGCTCAGCAAGGCAACCTCGTGGTGCCCGGGATCGACTCCGCAAAGGCGCTCGTCAGCACGCATCCGACGCCTGCGAATTGGCGATCCGCACTGGTTGTCTTTAGACAAATGGCGGCACCGGAGGGGGCATTGGAAATCGAGGTTCTCCGCCTGATGCGCCACGTCGGCGCACTTCTTCAGGCGGCTGAATACCAGCGTATGGCTCAATTGCTCAGGCAGTCGGGGGAGCCGGGGGAGGCAAAGTCGGTGCTCGACGACGGCATCGCCCGCGGGCTGCTCGACCCTGGTCAATCGCCGACGCGTGAGATCATCGCCGAGGTGGACCGCGCGGCTACCAAGGTGAGGAGTGGGTCGGCGGCGCAATCGGAGCTGCCGCACAAGGCAAGCGCGAGCGTGCGGCTCGGCATCTCCCAGCTTCTCGCCGGACGGCGAGCCGAGGCAGAGGCGTCGTTCCGCTCTGCATCCGGCGATCCAGCCGGCGGGCGCTACGCCGATATAGCCTTTTTCTGGCTCGCATCGCTGACGCAGGGGCAGCGGGCGCCTGCATAGGCATTCCAGCGCTCATCGCACGGCAGCATCATCATGCCCGCTCGTCGGGTGGGCCGCCGATATCGTTTTCTCCCCAGTGCGCATGCTCCCGAGCTACTCGCTGCACGGCTGAGAGATTGTCAGTGTCTACTGCTTCCAGGCAAAATTCATGAGGTGAAGGCACTTTTCAGACAGCATGGAACGTCAGCTTTCCAGGTTTCGCGTGAGGCTCGAGCATGGTAAATCGTGCGAAGTCGCGGGGCGTCCACATGTTGTTTACCCGAGTGCCAATAGCGGTCATCCTGGCTTTGGGGGTCCCGGCATCCGCCCAACCTGCCGGCGAGGCAGAAGACATCGTGACGCTGCAACAAAAGCAGCTGAGGAATGCGTTGGGACTTGGCTGCAGAGACGGCGCTGCTTCGGATGAGATCGTGGTCTGCGGCAACCGCGGGCCTAGCCCGTACCGCCTCCCACTCGCGTCCGTTCCAGAGCCAGGCTCACGTCATTTAGGGGATGCGGTGCACCAGCTTGATGTCATGGCATTGAACCCGGAGCGGTGCCTGCCGGCAAGGCCCCGCCCGGCTTCCGAACGTTTGGACCTTGTAGCCGTCGCCGCCGCGATGGTCGCGGTAGCGGCCAAAGTCGCGGATCCGGATCTTCAGCCGGCTAAGCCGCAACCCCCGAAGAACTGCGGTTAGCTTCGCTTCGAAAGCGACGCGGAAGCACCCGTCGGCATGCTGTAGACGTGTAGGTGGATTCCGGATCGAGCCCGGAATGACGAACAACGGAACTGCAACAAGGGGGCAGCCGTAGCCGCCCCTTTCCGCCATCCCTGCGTGGACGCTTAGCCGACGCCGCCGCCGCCGAGATCGGGGCTGTTCTTGTCGCCCGGGCCGCTGTTGCCGGGACCGCCGCCGGCGTTGCCGCCGTTGTTCCGGTTGTTGTTGTTGTTGTTGTTGCTGTTGCTGCTCGAGGTGCCCTGGCCGCGATCGCCGCCGGCTCCGCCGCCGCCGCGGCCGCCGCTCACAAATGCCAGTTCGTGGGTTGATAGATTGCGCATGTCATCCTCCTGTTTGGCGCGCGCCGAGAAGGGCGTGCTCGGCGGACAGAATGTCGAGCGACGCTATTAGTTCGATGCCGTTTTCGAGCCGGTCAGGAACGGGACGAAGGCACCCATAGATGTTACGCCCAGTCGAATGGCAGTTCTGATATTTGTACCTTTTCGGTTATTGTTCTTGACATAGTGACGCTGTTTTGGTACTCGCACGGCATGCTGTAGAAGTGCGGGTGGATTCCGGGTCGAGGCCGGAATGACGGGAATGGAGTGGTGTAGGGGCTTGGAAGCCCCGGTGCCGCTCAACTCAAATCGCGGGCGCGTCGTGCATTGGCACGGCGCGCTTTTTTGTTGGGTGGGAGAGATGGGATGGGTGAGGAGGTTGAAGCCGCACGGGCCCGGGGTGGGCGGCCGCGGGTGCTGGATGGGCGTAGACTGGCGCTGTTCGTGGCGGCGCTGGAGACGGGTGCGACGGTGGTGGTGGCGGCCAAGGCTGCCGGCTTTGCGGCGAACAGCTTCTACCATCGGCGGCGACAGTGCCCGCTGTTCAGGGCGAGCTGGGACGAGGCGGTGGAGGCGAGCCGGGGGACGGTGCTGATCGCGGCGGCGAACGGGCGCAAACTGCAGAAAAGGCGGGTGCGGCGGACGCGGCTCAACGACGAGCGGCGGCAGCGCTTTCTCGACCATTTCGCGGCGACTTGCGATGCGACTGCTTCCGCGGAGGCGGCGGGGGTTTGCGAGTCCACCGTATACCGGCTGCGCGCGCGCGATCCGCTGTTCGCCGAGGAGTGGCAGGCGGCGCTGGAGCAGGGCTATGCGCGGCTGGAGGCCGAGGCGGTGCGGCTGCGGATCGAGGGCCAGAAAAGGATCCGTTTTCGCGAGGATGCGAGCGGCGCGGGTGCGGCGGCGCTGGCGGCGCAGGGCTTCGACCAGACGATGCGGCTGCTGCAGCGGTACCAGCGGGCGGACGGAAAGGTGGGCGCGCGGCACCGGCATCTGGCGCCGCGCTGCAGCATCGAGGAGGCGCGCGCGCGGCTGGAGGCGGCGATGCGCGCGCTTGGGATCAGGATCGATCCGCTGCCGGGGGGCGATCCGCTGCCGGGGGGCGCCCCTGCCCTGCCCGCGCCCGATCGCGAGGGCTAGCATGGCCGACGTCGAAACCCTGATGTGGAACCTGCAGCGTGTGGCGGCGGAGAAGCGGGCGCTGGCGCTGGCGCTGATCGGCGCGGACGGTGTGCGCGCGTTCGAGGAGGCGTGGGAGTGGCAGGCGCATGGCGGGCAGCGCGAGCCCACAAGCGGCAAGACCGGCGGCACGTGGCGGGTGTGGATGATCATGGCGGGGCGCGGCTTCGGCAAAACGCGCGCGGGTGCCGAATGGGTGAGCGCGCGGGCTCGGGCGGAGCCGGGCGCGCGGATCGCGCTGGTGGGCGCGACCCTGGCCGACGTCGCGAGCGTGATGGTGGAAGGGCCGGCCGGAATCTTGAGCGTGGCGCGGAGCGGCGAGCGGCCGAGCTGGTCGCGCAGCCGCGGCGAACTCGCTTTCTCCTCGGGCGCGGTGGCGCAGGCCTTTTCGGGCGAGCGGCCCGACAAATTGCGCGGGCCCGAGCATCATTTCGCCTGGGCGGACGAGCTCGCCAAATGGCGGCATCCGCAAGCGACCTGGGACATGCTGCAGATGGGCCTTCGGATGGGCGAGCGGCCGCGCACGATCGTGACGACGACGCCGCGGCCGATGGCGCTGCTGAAGCGGATCGAGGGCGATCGCTGGACCGAGACCACGCGTGGGGCGACGGGGGAGAATGTGCACCTGTCGGCGGCGTTCCGCGAGGAGATGGAGGCGATATACGGCGGGACGCGGCTGGGACGGCAGGAACTGGGGGGCGAGCTGATCGAGGATGTCGAGGGGGCGCTTTGGACGCGGGCGCTGATCGAGCGGTGCCGGGTGAGCCCGATGCCGTGCGACGAGGGTGCATTGCGGCGGGTGGTGGTCGGGGTCGAGCCGCCGGCGAGCGCGACCGGCGATGCATGCGGGATCGTGGTGTGCGGGCTGGACGCGGACGGGATCGGCTATGTGCTGGCGGACCATAGCATCGCTGGGCAGCGGCCGGAGGGCTGGGCGCGGGCGGTGGCGCGGGCGGCGGAGGCCTGGCGCGCGGACCGGGTGATCGCGGAGAAGAACAATGGCGGCGACATGGTCGAGTCCGTGCTGCGCGGGATCGATGCGGCGCTGCCGGTGACGCTGGTGAGCGCGAGCCGGGGGAAAGCCGCGCGCGCGGAGCCGGTGGCGCTGCGCTTCGAGGCGGGCAAGGCGCGGTTCGCTGGCCACTTCCCCGAGCTGGAGGACGAGCTGGCGGGGCTGGTCGCGGGCGGCGGCTATCAGGGGCCGGGCAGCCCCGACCGGGCGGATGCGTGCGTGTGGGCGCTGAGCGAGCTGCTGCTCAAGCCCGAGCGGGTGCCGCGGGTGATCACCTTTTAGGTCGGCTCCGTTCACCACGCCCCTCGACTTCGTTCGGGACGAAGGGGTAGTTAGGCGTCATGAGCTCTTCTCCGATCATTATCCGGCCCGTCGAAGATGCGGGCGATCGCAAGGCTTTCGTCGATCTTGCCTGGACGTTGAACAGGGCGGACCCGAACTGGGTGCCGCCGCTCAAGACCGAGGTGCACAGCCTGATCGATCCGCGCACCAATCCGTGGTTCGAACATGCCGAAGCGCGGCTGTTCCTCGCCGAGCGCGACGGCGAGCCGGTCGGGCGGATTTCGGCGCAGGTCGACCGCAAGGTGGTGGAGGCTTCGGGGCGCGCGATCGGGCAATGGGGGATGTTCGAGGCGGCGGACGCAGAGGTCGCGGCCGAGCTGATCGCGCGTGCGGAGGATTTCCTGCGCGGGCGGCGGATGCGCTTCTCGCAGGGGCCGTTCAGCCTGTCGATCTGGGACGAGCCGGGGCTGCTGATCAAGGGCTTCGAACAGCCGCCGACGGTGATGATGGGGCATAACAGCCCCCTCTATGAGGCGTGGGTCGAGGCGGCGGGCTATGCCAAGGCGAAGGATCTGTTCACCTGCGAGCTCCCTATCGACCGGCCGCTGCCGCCGCTGGTGCAGCGGATCGTGGCGTCGGGCGAGCGCAACCCGCGCATCCGCATCCGCAAGGTCGACAAGAGCCGGTTCGACGAGGAAGCGGCGCTGATCCTTGGGATATTGAACGATGCCTGGTCGGAGAATTGGGGCTTCGTGCCCCTCACCGACGAGGAGATCGCTTATGCGGGCAAGAAGTTGAAGCCGATCGTGTACGAGGATCTGATCCGGGTGGCGGAAGTGGACGGCGAGCCGGTCGCGTTCATGATCACGCTGCCCGATCTCAACGAATTCACGCGCGATCTGGACGGGCATTTGTTTCCGTTCGGTTGGGCCAAGCTGCTGTGGCGGCTCAGGAACCCGCGCGTGCGGACCGTGCGCGTGCCGCTGATGGGGGTGGTAAAACGGCTGCAGTCGACGCGGCTGGCAAGCCAGCTCGCCTTCATGCTGATCGAATATATCCGGCGGGACGCGCACGGCCGCTACGGCGCGTCGCGCGGCGAGATCGGCTGGATCCTGGAGGACAATCAGGGGATGCGCTCGATCGCCGAGACGACGGAGGGCAGCATCAACAAGGTGTACCGGATCTACGAGCGGGCCCTCTGAGCGCAGGCAACCGAAGAGGCTCGCGGTCGTTCGTAGGAGTATAGCTGCTCCAGGAGACGTCATGAAGATCGCCATCCCTGCCCTCGCCTTGCTTGCTCTGACCGCCTGCGGCGGCGGAGGCGGCGCGAGCACCGCCGATAATGCCGCCGAGCGGCTGGAGAATGCCGCGGCGCAAAGCGATCCGGCGGCTGCGCAGGTACTCGAGAATGCCGCCGACCAAATCCAAGGCGGCAATGTCGCCAATCCCGACGCCGCCGCGCAAAATGCGATGCAGCAGGCGGGGAACATGCAGGCGCAAACGGTCACTCCGGCCCCGCCACCGCAGGGGCAGCCGAAGGCGCCGACGGGAGCCGGCGCTATGCCGCACAAGGCGGGCGATCCGGTGCCGCCGCCCAAGACCAAGCCGGGCGAGGGCCAGGCGCCGCTGACCAAGGGGCAGTGAAGCGCGGGTCTCCCGCGGGCGACTTTCAGCAGGCGCGAGTGGTGCTGAGCGAAAGCACATGATTATCAGGGTTCGCGGCACGCCGCGAAACACCTAGACGCGTTTCATGAAGAGCAAATCAGATCCGCCGTCGAGCGTCAGCCGGCGCGCGCTTCTTGTGGGCGCACCAGCCGGCGCGATGCTGATCGGGAGCTTCGCCGAGGCATCCACCCTCGTCCCGGGGCCGGCAAGCGACATCGTCCAGACCAGCGGTTTTGGAAGCACACGCAGGGGCGCTGCGTTGTACGTTGCGGACCCGGCGGTTGATCGTGCCTACGTCGAGGCGAACCCTCTGACAGGGTTCATTTCAACTGACGGCCGCGGATTTCGATTGTCGCTCGACCAGACGATCACGCCGTTCATGTTCGGGGCGACTGGCGTAGCCGGCTTCAACGGGCAATCGAGCGATTTCGCCGCGCTGCCGGATGACAGCGCGGCGCTCCAGGCCTTCTTCGACTTTTGCGCGTCGCGACGGGTGGAAAGTGCCAATTGGGGAGGCGTGTACGGGATTTCCCGAGGACTGATCGTGGGCGGCGCTTTCGGTGAAGTCGAGTCCGCGCACGCGGACACGGCGAGTTTCGAAGGCTCGCTGTTCCTGGCCGTCAAATCCAACATCAATGGCGCGGTGCTGAGCGTGCGGACGCGTCGGCAGGTGCCGTTCGGGCCGATCGGGATCGCAGGCCCATGGAGCCACGCTTATGCTCCGCGGCTGTTCGACATCGGCATATTGATCGAAGACAGGGCGCAGGCGCTGCTGTTTTCAACCGTCTATGTTGCCTTCGCACGGGTAGCCGGCGTGCTCGCGCAGACGCTTAGCGCAACGCCGTCCCGCCATTCGAACATCTTCAACAGCCATTTCGGGAACTGCTTCTTTTACGGCTGCGGTTCGGGCTCACCCGACCCATCCTCATATCTGGCCACGCGCTTCAGCGGGAAAGCCAATGCCGGGACCGCATCGACCTACGAGCAGTCGACAAGCATGACCGTGGCCGCACTCCCGCCAGAGATCGTGAGCAATTATGGCATTCCGATCTTCGCCAGGATCGCGGGGGAAATCTACGCGGTCATCGGCATCGATCGCTCGTCACGACGGCTTACCCTCTATCCGTGGGTGGACCTTCGTGTGGGATCGGCCGGCGCGGTCGAATATCTCTATGGCGGCGGGATGGTGATCGTCGGCGGCGACACCGCCATGCAGACGGGCAAGATCAGTGCGCAAATCTGCGCCGCAGGCCTGGTGAATGCATCGCTGTACAACGGCCGTTTCGTGGGCGTCTTCCAGGACAATGCGATCGGCCTTGTCATTGGGAAGGGTCCGGGCGAGGCCGCGGTCGGCGGGAGCCTGGATGGGTACTGGGAATCGAACCAGATCGACATTCTTTGGAACGCGACGAGCGTCGAGACGGCATATTTCACGATTACCTCGCAGCACGCGCTCAACCTGGGAAAGATCAGGGGCTTTCAGTTCCGGCATGGGGACAACAGGCACGTGCATTTTAATTATGCGGCGGGCGGTCATCTCCAGATCAACGCGGGCGATTTCTGGCATACGACCGAGAATATCCCCCACGTCGATGGAGCCTGGCAATTCGGCCGGTGCAGGTTCGATCGGCCGGCTGGTGCGATCGTGCCGCTTCACCACGACAGCCCGCGCATCGACATCATCCATTTCTCGGATACCGCCGGTCACGGTACGCTCTATGCGCCACGCGTTGCCGATTATACCGACAAGTTCGGATATCGCGCACGCAACTTCCAGATCACCGGGACCGGTCCCGGCAACAAGCCGACGGGCACGATCACAGTGACACCGGGCGGCGCGGACAAGAAGATCAACGGCGGCGCTGCTGGCGCAAATGCCGAGTTCACCGGCTTCACCGGCCCCGTGACGATGCAGATTGCGTTGGACCCAGCCGATCCGAACAACTGCCTGGCAAGCATCATGTCAGGTAAATAGCCGCTCCCGACTTGGGCCTTCAGTCCTCCAGCCGGACCCAGGTGGGTGCGTGGTCGGAGGCTTTTTCGCGACCTCGATAGTCCTTGTCGACGCCGGCATCGAGCAGGCGGTCGGCGGCTTGCGGGCTGAGCAGCAGGTGATCGATGCGGAAGCCCGCGTCACGCTGCCAGCAGCCGGCGGTATACGTTC
>NZ_CADCWD010000077.1 GCF_902806315.1 uncultured Sphingosinicella sp. | reverse complement strand
CGTCCGGACGCGAGCCGGCTTCAGCCGACGCGAACGAAGCCGCCGCTGAAGCGCCGGCAGCCCGACCTGCGCCGCGTCAGCGCACCACCCGCACCGCCGCCCCCGCACCTGCCAGACCGCGCGCAGCAGCCGCGCCTCGCGCCGCGAGGGCGCCGGCTCCCGCGGCAGCGTCGGTCGCGGAACCCGCCGCCGTTGCTCCCGCAGCCGTGCCACCGGCTCCGGCTCCCGTTGCGGAAGCTCCACCTGCGCCGACCTTCGAAGCGCCGCCCGCGGCTACAGAGCCGGCTCCTGCCGCCGCCGATCCGGCCGCACCGGCCGAGAACCAGCAGGGCAACTCGATCTGGCCGTGGCTCCTCGGTGCCGCGCTTGTCGCCGGTGCGCTGCTGCTCTTGACCCGCCGCCGTCGGCGCCGTGCCGAGGAGGAACAGTATGTCTATGACGAGCCCGTCGCCTATGAAGAGCATGCTGTAGCGCCGGTCGCAGCCGCTCATCACGAGCCCGTCACGCATCATGAGCCCGTCACGCATCATGAACCCGTTTTGCACCCCGAACCCGTCGTTCATGAAGAGCCGGTCTCGCGCATCCATGAGGAGCCCGTCGCCGCCACCCCGATGCACGACACGCATGTGGCTCCGGTCGCGGCAGCCATTCCGGTCGCCGCCGCAGCGGCTTCGGCCAGCAACGGTCGGCCCTGGCTCGACCTCCTGATCCGCCCGGTCCGCGCCGGCGTCGGTGAGGATGCCGCCCGCGTCGAGTTCGAACTCGGCGTGGAGAATAACGGCTCCGCTCCCGCCCACGACGTGCGCATTTCCACCTGGCTGCTCCCGGCCGGCTCCGGCACCGAAATGGAGCGGATGCTGATCGAAGGCGGCGACGCACCGCAGCGGACCGAAGCCGATCTCGCCCCCGGCGAAACGACGCGGATCGAAACCACGGTTGCGTTGTCCAGGCAGGGCCTGGTGGATGCGATCCTGCCGGTGGTGGTCGCCGATGCCCGCTATCGCCTGCCCGACGGCAGCGAGGGCCGCACCGCCGCTTCCTTCGCGGTCGGCGTGCCGCGCGGCGAAGAACTGGTCATGTTCGACGTCGACAACCCCTCGGGCATGCATGAGGGCGTCGAGGCCCGCCTCCACGGCGAGCCGCGGCGGGACTGAACCTAACGCCGGTTTCGCTCCCGCGGAACCGGCGTGCCTCGTGGGCAGTTGGGCAACGCATTGCAACGGAAAGGAATTTTCCAATGATGTATCGCGTACTCCCCATGGCCGCAGCCGCTGCTGCCCTCGCTCTCTCAGGCCCCGTCCTTGCTCAGCAGAGCAACGGCAAGCAGACTCGCGAGCAAGCGCGCAAGAACAGCCAGGGTCCCGCCAATGCCAACCCGCGCGGCATCGAGCGCTCCAATGAAAACAGCGTGCTCAAGGGCAATGTTCAGCCCGGCATGATGGTGCACGACAAGAAGGGCAAGATGATCGGCAGCGTGAAGGAGGTGCGCAAGTCGCCCACCGGCGTCATCGTCGCGATCGTCGTTGTGCTGGTCGTCCAGATCGACGGCACCAAGCAGATCACGCTCACCCCGGGCTCGTTCACGATCGTCAACAACATCATCGTCGCGATCAATCTCACCGCGCCTTCGGGCTCCTGATCGGAAAGGCGGGCGGCCTGCGCGCCGCCCGCCCCGCCTCGCTTGCAATTAGGATTTCGGCTGGTTCACCCTGTCGGATGAGCAGGACGCCCCACTTTTTCTTCGCCAGATCCCGGCAAAAGTTCAGCCTCGCCTTTCTCGCCGTTGGGGCCTGAACCTTATGAACTTTCCGAACTCATCCCCTCCGTTGCGCCGCAACCGCCCCTGCCGAGGATCGTTCTCCCCGCAACCAAGGAGAAGAATGATGAGCGGACCCAGGCGCGACAGTAATGACGGCACACGCGGCGGCCCCTTGCACGGCCGCGGCCACAAGTCGGTCGACGACAACAAGAAGTCGGGCGGCGGCCACGGCAAGCCTGCCGGCGGCAATGACGACAACGCCCATCCGCCGGGCGGCGGAACGAACTAACCTGTTGCCTGCGCAGGAATTTTCGGAACGGCTGCGGAATTCATGAAACAGTTCGGGAACCCGCCCGTTCTATTTCCAAGCTGATGCAGGTTAGTAACATGATTAGCGCTTCCCTCGCCAGAGGAGAGCCGGCGCAGTGCTCGCCGGACCATCCCTGGGGCATCCATGCTTGTGTGGTCGATTATGCCTGTCCCCGATGCGGGTGGACGGCACGTGCGACCGCGAGGGTGCATCACGATCGGGTGACGGATTTTGGACAATGCAAGAATTGATCGCCGCAGGCGGCAGCCGGACCAGGAGCCGAGCGCCGAGCAGGCGAAGCTTCAACTTCAGCGCGGCATCGCTTCCACCCGCGCGATCGTGGCCGATTATCGACGTCAGCTGAGGCGGCTCGCGCGTGCCGACCGGCCGCTCTTTCGCTGGCCCAAGGACGGCGGATCCTGACCGGCAGCGGCGCCGCTGTTGTTGCGGGCTGGTAACAGTCGCTCTGAAAACCGTTCGCCGCGCATTAACAACGTTTCATCTCTCCCTTATGCAGTGTCTCAGAAACGTGGCTGCGAAGCGCGGTGAATGGGGCACAGCATGAACGCCTACAGGAAGGTCTATCAGGCGCTGGATTCGGCGTTGGCGAGTGGGGAGCGAGCGGTGGCGCCGGGAACGGAAGCCGCGGTTCAGGCCGCGATCGCGGAGCTCCGCGCCAAGGGCGGGCCGCGCGAAGCCGTCGCCAAGCTGCAGGAGATTTCCGTCGATCTCGCGCGCCTCAACGGCGCCCTGCGCGGCGGCGATTCCGAGGAATGCATGCTCCAGCGCGCGCGTCTGGCCGAGATCAAGGACGAGTGGCTGCGCGAGTCCCCACTTCATTAGCCGCCTTGCCGGCGAGCAAGTCCGAGAGACCGGAGAGCCGTCATAGCCTTTGAGCGGCGGATCGGCGCCCGTCCGGCCTTCATCGTCGCAGGCCTTCTGCTCGGCGTCCTCGCGGGTGCGAGCGGAGCATCGCTGTTCGGGCGCGGCTTCGAACAGGCGGTGAGCGTCGCAGGCCTGATCGGCGGCCTCTGGCTCGATGCGCTTCGCATGACGATCATCCCGCTCGTGTTCGCTCTCGTGGTCACCGGCATGGCGAGCGCGAGCGCCACGCTTCAGGCCGGTGGCATCGCCGCGCGCGCACTCGTCCTGTTCGTGCTGCTGCTTCTCGGATCAGCAATCGTCACCGCATTGATGGTGCCGCCGATGCTGAGCTTCTGGGCGCCGGCGCCGGGCGCGCTGGATGCGCTGAGGGCCGGTGCCGGGGCGGCGCCGGACGTGCCGCCCGCGCTCGATGGGCTCAAGGCTCTGATCCCCACCAATGTCGTCGCGGCGGCAGCGAACGACGCGATCGTGCCGCTTGTGCTGTTCGCCCTGGTGCTCGGCATGGCGCTGACCCGCATCGGGGAGGGGCGCCGTGCCGCCTTGTTCGAGCTCTTCCACGGCATTGCGGACGCGATGCTGGTGATCGTCGGCTGGGTGCTCGTCGCGGCGCCGCTCGGCGTGTTCGCTCTCGCGCTGGTCGCGGGATCCAAGCTCGGCATCGACGCCGGCGCGGCCTTGCTCCACTATATCGGCATGCAGATCGCGGTCGCGCTGCTGCTGATTCTGATCATGTATGTGCTGGTCGCCGCCGCCGGGCGCATGTCGCCGCTGCGCTTTGCCAAGGCTGCCTTGCCTGCGCAGGCGGTCGCCTTCAGCACCCAGTCTTCGCTCGCCTCGCTGCCCCCGATGGTGGCCGCGGCCGAGCGGCTGGAACTGCCCGAGCGGGTAAGCTCGCTGGTGCTGCCGCTTGCCGTTGCCACCTTCAAGATCTCGGCGCCGCTGGTCGCGCTCACCGTCGCGCTGACGCTTGCGCATGTTTCGGGCATCGAAGTCGGACCGGGGCAAGTGCTGATCGCGATCCTGCTCGCGGCCGTGAGCACACTCGCGGTGGTCGGCCTGCCCGGTCAGGTCAGCTTCTTCGCCGCCAATGCACCGGCCGCGCTCGCGATCGGCGCTCCAATCGAGCTGCTGCCCTTGTTGCTCGCGGTGGACACCATCCCCGACATGATCCGCACGGTCGCCAACGTCACGGCCGACATGGCCGCTGCCGTCGTGGTGGCGGCGCGAACTCCGGCTGTGGTCGACAAGGTTGAGAGCCAGCTCTCACAGCAATGAGGCGGCACGCACCGCGGCTCAGTTGCTGCTTTCAAACGCGAGGCTGATAAAGGCGAGCGCCACGCCCGACGCAATCAAAGCGGCTAACATCTACAGTTCCCGATTGTTCGGATCAGCGGCGCGCCTAGCAGGATGGCGGAGCCAAATCACCCACCTATGTGAGGAATGGCGACTATCGAGCGCATTCCAGCGCTCAGCCGCCTGCACGATCAGACGTCTTCGCTGAGCGTCCGATGTCGACTGCCGCCGCAACTTTTCTTAAGATGTGATGTTGTATCTTCTCGCCGGGAAGCTTATAAGTGCGGCGGCAGTATAGGGGCCTGGAGTGAATTTCGCGTCGGCATTGAAGGGTGGAGCGATCGACCGGCTGGGCATCGCCTTGTCCGGCCTGTGCCTCGTCCACTGCCTTGCAAGCGCGGTTCTGGTGGCGGTGCTGGCGTCAGCGGGCGGCATGCTGCTCGATCATCGGGTCCATGCCGTGGGCCTGGGCCTCGCCATCGCGCTCGGACTCGTCGCCTTGGGCCGCGGCATTGTTGAGCATGGCTTCATGATGCCGTCCGCGATCGGCGGCCTCGGCCTCGGCGTCATGGCCGGTGCGCTCAGCCTGCCGCACGACAGCAACGAAATCCTCTATACGCTCGCCGGTGTCGCGATCCTCGCGCTCGGCCACGACCTCAACCGCCGTGCGGTGATCTAGGCGCTTCGAGCGCTCCCTTGTTACGGGGGTGTTAAGTGCCTAGATCGGCCGCATGGCGCACGTCCACCACATTCACCGCGGCGAGTCGCTCGCGCTTGCGGCGCAGGCGACGATGGAGAAATCCGGCGAGCAGTGGACGCAGATGCGCGCCGCCATTTTTGAGGCGCTGGCAAGCTTCGATCAGCCGGCTTCCGCCTACGACATCGCCGACAAGGTCAGCCAGATCCAGGGCCGCCGCGTCGCCGCCAACAGCGTCTATCGCATCCTCGATCTGTTCGTCGGCGCGAACCTCGCCCGCCGGGTGGAGAGCGCCAACGCCTATGTGGCGAACGACCATCCCGACTGCCTGCACGATTGCATCTTCCTCATCTGCGACAGTTGCGGCCAGACGACTCATATCGACAATGACAGCCTGTCGGGCGGCGTGAGAGACGCGGCCCGCAAGGCCGGTTTCGCTCCCGAGCGCCCGGTGATCGAAGTCCGCGGCCGGTGCGGCGAGTGCGAGACCAGCTGAACGCCTCACCCGCGCTGCACAGGATGATCATTCGACAGTGAAAAGCGCGGGCGCTAAGGGAGCCTCATGACCGAGCGCCCGCACACGCCGCTTCTCGACACCGTCGCCACGCCGGACGACCTGCGCAGGCTAAAGGTCGATCAACTCCGCCAATTTTCGGACGAGCTTCGCGCCGAGACGATCTCGGCCGTCTCCGTTACCGGCGGCCATCTCGGCGCCGGGCTTGGCGTGGTCGAGCTGACGGTCGCGCTCCACTATGTGTTCAACACGCCCGAGGACCGGCTGATCTGGGACGTCGGGCACCAATGCTATCCGCACAAGATCGTCACCGGCCGGCGCGAGCGCATCCGGACTTTGCGCATGGGCGGCGGCCTCTCGGGCTTCACCAAGCGCAGCGAGAGCGAATACGACCCGTTCGGGGCGGCGCATAGCTCCACCTCCATCTCGGCCGCTTTGGGCTTCGCCACGGCGAACAAGCTCGCCGGCACGCCCGGCAAGGCGATCGCCGTGATCGGCGACGGCGCGATGAGCGCCGGCATGGCCTATGAGGCGATGAACAACGCGGAAGCCGCCGGCAACCGGCTGGTCGTGATCCTCAACGACAACGACATGTCGATCGCGCCTCCGGTGGGCGGGCTCTCCCACTACCTCGCCCGGCTGGTCTCTTCGGACAAATATCTGTCGGTCCGCCACCTTGCGCAGCGCTTCGCCCGCAAGCTCCCGCGCCCGCTCCACAATGCGGCGCGCAAGGCCGAGGAATTCGCCCGCGGCATGGCGACGGGGGGCACGCTGTTCGAGGAACTCGGCTTCTATTATGTCGGTCCCGTCGATGGGCACGACGTCGAGGCGCTGGTCCAGATCCTCGAAAATGTCCGCGACGCTGATGAAGGGCCGATGTTGGTCCATGTCGTGACCAAGAAGGGCAAGGGCTACGCGCCCGCCGAGGCCGCTTCCGACAAATATCACGGCGTCCAGAAATTCGACGTCATCTCAGGCGTCCAGGCCAAGGCCGAGCCGGGCCCGCCAAGCTATACCGGCGTGTTCGCGACCGCGCTGACTGCAGAAGCCGAGCGGGACGACAAAGTCGTCGCGATCACCGCCGCGATGCCGTCCGGCACCGGGCTCGACAAATTCCAGGCACAGTTCCCGACCCGCACCTTCGACGTCGGCATTGCCGAGCAGCACGCGGTCACCTTCGCCGCCGGGCTCGCCGCTCAAGGCTACCGTCCGTTCTGCGCCATCTACTCGACCTTCCTGCAGCGTGCCTACGATCAGGTCGTCCACGACGTCGCGATCCAGAACCTGCCGGTGCGCTTCGCGATGGACCGGGCGGGGCTGGTGGGCGCGGACGGGGCGACCCATGCCGGCAGCTTCGACCTCGCTTATCTCTGCACGCTGCCCAATTTCGTGGTGATGGCGGCCGCGGACGAGGTCGAGCTCGTCAACATGGTCCACACCATGGCGCTGCACGACAGCGGCCCGAGCGCGGTGCGCTATCCGCGCGGCAACGGCACCGGCGTTCCGCTCCCGGCGGTCCCGGAGCGGCTCGAGATCGGCAAGGGCCGCATCGTTCGCGAAGGCAGCAAGGTCGCCATCCTTTCGCTCGGCACTCGCCTCGCGGAGGCCGAGAAGGCCGCCGAAGCGCTCGAGGCGAGGGGCCTCTCCACCACCGTGGCCGATCTCCGCTTCGCCAAGCCGCTCGACGAAGCCCTGATCCGCCGCCTCCTCACCACCCACGAAGTCGCCGTCACGGTCGAGGAAGCCGCGATCGGCGGCTTTGGCGCTCACGTCCTCACCCTAGCGAGCGACCTCGGTCTGATCGACGGCGGCCTGAAGCTGCGCACCATGCGGCTCCCGGACGTCTTCCAGGACCAGGACAAGCCCGAAAAGCAATATGACGATGCCGCCCTCAACGCGCCGCACATCGTCGAAACCGTTTTGAAAGCACTGCGGATCAATAGCGTAGGCGTCGTAGAAGGAGCCCGGGCCTAGCCCCGGCGGGGGCGAGGCGAATGGCGAAGCTCGGCGGTCTGATCAACGGCTTGGTGCGCACAGTCGGCGCTCCCTTGCTGATCTTGTGCGGTGTTGCGTTCCACTCGGTATCCGCGCCAGCCGCGCCGCCATCTGCAGTTCGCGACGGCGCGGAACTGAACTCCTCGGACGCCCTGGTGCTCGGCACCAGCAACATGGGCAGCGTCAACTTCGTCAAGCTTGGCCGAGATCCGGATCGGCCTCACTTCAGCGGCTTCCAGCTTCGCAAGGACGTGAAGCGCGGCGGCGTTCCCGCCGGCCGGTACGTGGCCGGTTCGCTGTTCCTGAATGGATCGCTGCAATCCTACGCTTTGATAAGCGCCTTTCATGGCGCCGGCGGCGTGGGCGAGATCGAGGTCAGGCCCGGTGAGGTCGTCTATATCGGCCATCTCGTTTTCGATCGCGAGGGCCGATCGTTGAACATGCGGGTCGAGGATCGCTTCGACCAGATACGAAGCAAGCTTCCCGAGCCTTTCAGAACCAAGCTGCAGAAGCGTTTGATCAGTCTTCCGTCGAGCCTGCAATTCGGCGCGCCGATCAAAAGTTCGATCTGACCTGCTGGGCTAATAACGCCTCGCGAACTACGGCGTACATGCAAAAGCCGCCGGAACACCGGCGGCTTGCAAGATGTCTTCGCCCGGCGATCGTTAGATCATGACCGTCGCGACGAAGAGCATTTGTGCGGCGAGTGCGACGATGCCGGCTGCCGCCGTTTCGAATAAGCGCATGGTCTGCCTCCTTTTGTTGCAGAGAGCCCGTTGGCTCCACATCCAGGTAGCGGGTGCGCCGCTATTCTCAACTGCAAAGGTAGAGAACGGCGAGTGCAGAATCTGCATCTGCTTCTCTGGCCCGGTCTTGCCGGTTATGCCGCGCCCATGGCCAAAGCGCGCGCAGATCAGCTTCTCGTCGACCGCGCCCTCGCCGAGAGCCGCGCCAAGGCGCAGGCTTTGATTCTCGCGGGCCTGGTCTTCTCCGGCGAGCGCAAGATCGACAAGGCAGGGCAGACGCTGCCGCCGGACGCCCCGCTGGAGGTCCGGGGACGTGAACATCCCTGGGTTTCGCGGGGCGGCATCAAGCTGGCGCATGCTCTCGACCATTTCGACTGGGACGTCGCCGGGGCGGTCGCGCTCGACGTCGGCTCTTCCACAGGCGGCTTTACAGATGTCCTGCTCCAGCGCGGCGCGGCCAAGGTGTTCGCGGTCGATGTCGGGACCAACCAGCTCGCCTGGAAGCTGCGGCAGAACCCGCGGGTCGTCGTCCACGAACAGACCAATGCGCGTTATCTCACGCCTGAGATCATCACTGAAGCCGTTGACATCATCGTGTGCGACGCGAGCTTCATCGGTCTCGCCAAGGTGCTCGACACCGCGCTCGACTTCGCGAGGCGTGGCGGGCGCCTCGTCGCCCTCGTCAAACCCCAATTCGAGGCGGCGCGCGGCGAGATCGGCAAGGGCGGCGTCGTCCGCGACCCTGCCGTTCACGCCAGAGTCAGCGAAGCGGCGCAAACCTGGGTCTCAAGCCGGGGGTGGCACGTTGTCGGGCTGATCGAGAGCCCGATCACTGGTCCGGAAGGAAATAAAGAGTTTCTCCTCGCAGCACAGCGCGCTTGATCGGTCCTGGTCCGCAACCTAGGTGGCGGGTCGTGTCCACGCGCTCTTCTGTCCTTTCGATCCTCTTGCTCGCGCTGCTGACTTCGTGCGGCAATGCCGGCGGTGGCGAAGGAAAGGGCAAGGGTCGCGATCGCCCGCCTCCGCTGGTCAAGGTGGAGCCGGCCAGCACCATGCGCTTCGTCGAGAGCGTCGAGGCGGTCGGGACAGCGCGCGCTAACGAGCAGGTCACCGTCTCCGCGCCGGTGACCGAACGGATCCTTCGCCTGAACTTCGATGATGGCGCTTATGTCACTCAGGGACAGACGCTGGCGGTCCTCGCCGCCGCTCAGGAGACGGCGCAGCTCACCGAGGCGCAGGCGCGTGCCCGGGAGGCGGGTCAGCAGCTCGCCCGCATCCAGACGCTCCGGCAGCGCGGCTTTGCGACCAAGACCAATCTCGACCAGCAGGTTGCCGCTGCCGCGACGGCACGCGCCCAGGCCGCCCAGGCGCAGGCGACCATCGGCGACCGTGTGGTGCGGGCGCCTTTCTCGGGCTGGGTGTCGCTGCGCAACATCTCGGCCGGTGCCGTCGTCAACGCGGGCACCGAGATCGCTACGGTCAGCGACTTGAGCGCGATCAAGCTCGATTTCCCCGTCCCGGAGACTCTGCTCTCCTCGCTTCGTCCGGGGCTCACGATCGCGGCAAAGTCCGCAGCCTGGCCGGATCAGCCGTTTCGCGGGCAGATCGCCACGATCGATCCCGTCATCGATCCAAACACCCGCGCCGTGATGGTGCGCGCGCGCCTGCCCAATCCCGACCGCAAGCTGAAGCCCGGCATGTTCCTCACCGTTGCGATCGAGACTGCGCCGCGCATGTCGCTTTCGGTGCCCGAGCTGGCGGTGATCGGCGAGGGCGACCAGCGCTACGTCTACGTGCTCGGCGAAGGCAATGTCGCCAAGCGCCAGGCGGTCCGCACGGGAGTCCGCTCCGGCGGCCGCGTGGAGATCGCAGAGGGGCTGCGCCCCGGCCAGCGTGTCGTGACCGAAGGCGTGGTGAAGCTTTCGGAGGGGATGAAGGTGCGCGTCGCCGGCGCCAGCAACGCGGCTGCGGGGCCGCGGGCAAAGGGCGGCTAGGTGCAGCTCTCCGACGTCTCCGTCAAACGGCCGGTCTTTGCGGCGGTGCTCGCAATCCTGCTCGGAGTGGTCGGTCTCGTCGGCTTTCTCAGCCTCTCGGTTCGCGAATATCCCGACGTCGATCCTCCCGTGGTGTCGGTGGAAACCATCTACACCGGTGCCGCCGCCAGCGTGGTGGAAAGCCGCATCACCCAGGTGCTGGAGGAACGGCTGGCCGGCGTCGAGGGGCTGCAGACCATCACTTCGCGTTCTCAGGACGGCCAGTCGAGCATCACCATCGAATTCTATGCCGGCCGGGACGTCGATACGGCCGCAAACGATGTGCGCGACCGTGTCAGCGGCGCCGCCGCCGATTTGCCCGAAGATGCCCGGCCGCCGCAGGTGCGCAAGGTCGATGCCGACGCGTCTCCGATCCTGTTCCTCGTCTTTGCAAAGCCCGATTGGTCCCGCCTTCAGCTCAGCGACTATATCGACCGCAACGTCCTCGACCGTTTCTCGTCGATTGACGGCGTCGCCCGCGTCTTCGTAGGCGGTGAGGCGCGGCCGGCGATGCGCGTCTGGATGCAGCCGGAGCGGCTTGCCGCCTTCGGCCTGACCCCGGGCGACGTCGAAACTGCGCTCAGGAATCAGAATGTCGAGCTGCCGGCAGGGCGCCTCGAATCCGCCGCGCAGAACGTGACTTTGCGGGTCGACCGGCCTTTCACCAGCCCGCAGGAATTCACCTCGCTGATCGTCGGCCGCGGCCAGGACGGCTATCTCGTTCGCCTCGGCGACATTGCCAGGGTCGAGGAGGGGCCGGAAAATCCCTATTCCGCCTTCCGGCTCAACGGCCAGCCCGCCGTCGGGCTCGGCATCGTCCGTCAGTCCGGCGCCAACACCCTCGCCGTCGCCGCGGCCGCCAAGGAGATGGCCGACGAGATCCGGCCGGACCTGCCGGAGGGGATGACGGTCGTCGTAGGATCGGACGACTCGCTCTTCATCAGCCGCGCGATCGACAAGGTCTGGGTGACGCTCGCGGAAGCCGCGGTGCTCGTCGTGGCGGTCATCTTTCTCTTCCTCGGCAGCTGGCGCGCAACGCTTATTCCCGCCGTTACCGTACCGCTCTGCCTGCTCGGCAGCTTCGCCGTGCTCTGGATGTTCGGCTTCTCGATCAATCTCCTCACTTTGCTTGCCATGGTGCTCTCAATCGGAATCGTCGTCGACGACGCCATCGTGGTGCTGGAAAACGTCTATCACCGCATCGAGGAAGGCGAGCCGCCGCTCGCAGCTGCCTTCGAGGGCACACGCCAGGTCGGCTTTGCGATCATCTCGACGACGCTCGTCGTCTGCGCGGTGTTCGTGCCGGTCATGTTCATCACCGGCCAGACGGGGCTGCTCTTCCGCGAACTCGCAGTCGCCATGATCGGCGCCATCGCTTTTTCCGGTTTTCTCGCGCTCAGCCTTGCACCGATGCTCTGCTCCAAGCTGCTGCGCCGCGAGAAGCGCCGTGGCCTCGCCGCTTGGGTGGACCAGCGCTTCCGCCGCCTCGAGGCGCGCTACCAGTCGGGGCTGGACCGGACGATCCGCCGTCCGCTCATTCCCAGCATCGTGATCGGCCTTTTCCTTGCCGGTGCCGCCTTCCTGTTCACTTTGCTCCAGTCCGAGCTCGTGCCGGCCGAGGATGTCGGCATCCTCAGCGCCAACATTTCGGCGCCCGAAGGCACCGGCTTCGACGCGATGGATCGCTACATGCTCGACGCGCAGGGCAAGCTCCTGCAGCTCACCGAGGACGGCGCAGTGCGCGCGGTCATCCAGCGCACCCCCGGCGGCTTCGGCGCCAGCGACGACTTCAATTCCGGCACCTTCATCGTCTTCCTCAAGCCCTGGGAAGAGCGCGATGAAACGACGCAGGAGGTGGTGCAGGAGGTCAACAAGCTGCTCGGCCAGCTTCCGGCCGTGCGCGGCAATGCGCAGGTGCGCTCTTCCATCGGCGGCCGGGGCAGGGGCCAGCCGGTCCAGTTCGTCATCGCCGGCAGCACCTATGAAGGGCTTGCCCGCGCTCGCGACCGCATCCTCGCCGCCGCCGCGTCCAATCCCGGCATCGTCAACCTCGATAGCGACTATAAGGAAACGAAGCCGCAGATCCGCATCGAAGTCGACACCAATCGCGCGGGCGATCTCGGCGTCTCCGTGTCCGACGTAAGCCAGGCGCTGCAGTCGCTGCTGGGGTCGCGACGCGTGTCCACCTACATCGATCGCGGCGAGGAATATCGCGTCGTCGTGCAGGCGGAGGCCGGCGCCCGCGCCACCGAAGCCAATCTTGCGCAGATCTATGTCCGCAGCCGTGCCGGGCAGCTCGTTCCGCTCTCCAACCTCGTGCAGGTGCGCGAGACGGCGGGTGCGCGTGACCTCGGCCGCTACAATAAGCTCCGCGCCATCACCCTCCAAGGCGGTCTTGCACCGGGCTATTCGCTCGGCGAGGCTCTGACCTTCCTTGAGCAACAGGCCGCCAGCGCGCCGGAGATCACTGCGGTGGGCTATCGCGGCGAAAGCCAGGCGTTCCGCGAGGCGGGAAGCTCGATCCTGGTCGTTTTCGCTCTGACCATCCTCGTCGTCTACCTGCTGCTCGCCGCGCAGTTCGAAAGCTTCGTCCATCCCGGCGTCATCATCACCACCGTGCCGCTGGCGGTCGCGGGCGGCGTGATTGGGCTCGCGCTGATGGGTCAGACGCTCAACCTCTACAGCCAGGTCGGCATCGTCATGCTGGTCGGCCTTGCCGCCAAAAACGGTATTCTGATCGTCGAGTTCGCCAATCAGCTGCGCGACCAGGGGCGAGACATCGGCGCCGCCATCCGCGAAGCCTCCGCCCGCCGTCTCCGCCCGATCCTGATGACCTCGATCGCGACTGTCGCCGGCGCGGTGCCGCTAATGATCGCATCCGGAGCCGGTGCGGCGGCGCGTCAGGCGATCGGCGTGGTGGTGGTGTTCGGCGTGTCGATTTCCACCGTGATCACGCTGTTCCTGATTCCGATCCTTTACTCGCGGCTCGCACGCTTTACTGGGTCACCCGAAGCCGTCAGCCGCAAGCTGGAGGCTCAGCTCTCGGGGGAGGGCCATAAGGGGGCGCCATTGCCTGCCGAATAGGGAGGGACGATTGACCGGAATAGCGTCGAAGTCGCAGCTCAGAATGTCGTATTTGCGCTTTGCGCTGTTTACGGTGCCGCTCATTCTCCTGCTCGGGATCGTTTCGGGCCGCATCGCGAACAGCGGCTACGACAATGCCTGGTTCGCGGCTCTGGTTAAGCCCGAACTGATGCCGCCGGGCTGGGCGTTCGGCGTGGTCTGGCCGATCCTCTACATCCTGCTCGGCCTCTCGATCGCGATCATCCTCAACGCGCGCGGCGCGCGGGGCAGGGGCTTGGCCGTCGGTCTCTTCGCAGTCCAGATGCTGCTCAACTTCGCCTGGTCGCCGGTCTTCTTCGGCATGCATCAGGTGCGCACGGCTCTCGTCATCATCCTCGCCATGCTGGCTCTCAGCATCGTCGTGGCGGTGCTTTTCATGCGGATTCGGCCCGTCGCGGCTTACCTCATGATCCCGTACATCGCCTGGCTGAGCTTCGCCGCCATTCTCAATTACCAGGTCATTCAGTTGAACCCGGATGCCGAAACCCTTGTCCCAAGCCAAGGTGGGGCCGATATCATCCTCTGAAAACATCCTGATTGGAGGACGGCCATGCAGTCCCAGAACCGCTTGTTCGACGATTTCGTAAAGGTGCTGAACGGCGCCGCGGGCACTGTCGCCGGCATGGGCCGCGAGGCCGAGGCAGGCTTCCGCGAGCGCGCCCGCGAATGGGTCGGCGGCCTCGACATGGTCAGCCGCGACGAATTCGAAGCGGTAAAAGCGATCGCGATCGCCGCGCGCGAAGAAAATATGCTGCTGAAGGCGCGGCTTGACGCGCTGGAGGCGAGGAACGCGCCTGCCGAAGCGAACGTTTCGGCTCCGCTGTAAAGAAGTTGTGGGTATCCTCGGCTAATCCACAGCTTTGTGGGCGGCGTGCTATTGCACCCCTTCATGGTGCAGTGCACTTTTCCTTACGCAGATCGTTGCAGGAAGTAAGGTCATGAAGACGGAAGAGTATGAGCTTGAGCGCGATACGAGCGCGCCCATCGACATGCTCGAATATTATTTCAACGCGCATGGCTGGGCTTACGAGCGCAGCGGCGACGAGGAGATCGTCGCCAATTTCCAGGGCAGCTGGACGCAATATGAGCTGCGCGCGATCTGGCGGGACGACGACAATGTCCTGCAGTTCCTCGCGCTTCCCGACATTCGCGTCGGCAGCGACAAGCGCGCCGTCACCTACGAGACGATCGGCCTCATCAACGAGCAGCTCTGGCTCGGCCATTTCGAACTTTGGGCCTCGTCCGGCCTCGTCCTCTTCCGACACGCCGCCCTGCTGGAAACCGACCAGGGCGGCACGCTGACCCTCCAACAGGCGGAAACCCTGGTGGAAGCGGCGATCGAGGAATGCGAGCGGTTCTACCCCGTCTTCCAGTTCGTCCTCTGGGCCGACAAGACGCCGCAGGAAGCCATCGCCGCGGCCCTCATCGATACTCAGGGCGAAGCCTGAGCGTCCAATCCTAGGCTGACGTCGCGAGGCGCCGTTCGACCGCCGCGACTGCTTCCGCAATCGCGGCTTCGATGCTGAGAGCGCTGGTGTCGAGCAGATAGGCGTCGTCAGCCTTGGCGAGCGGCGCCGTGGCGCGACTGCTGTCGCGCTCGTCGCGGGCGCGGATATCGATCAGCACATCTTCATAATGGCTGTGCCGGCCAAGGCCTTGCAGCTCCTGGTGCCGGCGATGCGCGCGGACCTCCGGTAAAGCGGTGACGAACAGCTTGGCCTCTGCCTCCGGCGCGATCACCGTCCCTATGTCGCGCCCGTCGAGGACCGCCCCGCCCGGCTGGCTCGCGAAGCTGCGCTGCCGCTCCAGCAGGGCGGACCGAACCCCCGGATAAGCGGAGATGCGCGACGCGACGCCGCCCACCGCCTCGCTCTTCAGCTCGCGGTCGGCGAAATCGATCTGGCTGAAGTCGCAAGCCCGTATCGCCGCGAACTCGCTTTCCGGGTCCCCGTCCCAGCGCAGCAGGTTGAGCGCCACCGCACGGTAGAGGAGGCCCGTGTCGAGGTGCGGCAATTTGAATCGGCGGGCGAGCGCACGCGCGATCGTGCCCTTGCCGCTCGCTGCGGGCCCGTCCACGGCGATGATCATCCGAGGGGGCTGCAGAGGGAAGGCGAGGGTGCGATCATGGCCTGCCGATGCGCCGAGGAGCGGCCGTTTGGCAAGGCCGCTTCACGTTTTGACAGCCGGAGAAGGCTGTGGCAGAGCGCGCGCCGACACGCGGCCCTGCCATTCGGTGCGGCCGCTTCTCACCATTTTATCGAAAGGCTCACCACCGATGGTGAAAGCTGAATGGGGCACCAAGCGTAGCTGCCCGAAATGCGGCACTCGTTTCTATGACCTCGGCAAGGACGATCCTGTGACCTGCATCAATTGCGGCGTCGCCTGGGATCCCGAGCCGGTGCTGAAATCCAAGCAGCCGCTGCCGTACGACGCTCCCAAGAAGGAAGCGGTCGTCGACGAAGCGCCCGATGCCGATCTGGCCGCCGACGATCTGGAGATCGACGAGGATGCCGAGGAAAATCCGGACGACGAAGTCGATATCGGCGGCGACGACGACATCGGCGTTCCGGGCTCCGGCGATCAGGACGAGGAACTCTAAACCTGCTTGATAGGCGCCGCCGCCTGCTTTAAGCGGCGGCGTCACAAGGCCGGCTCTCCCCAGGGGCGGCAAAAAGGTTCGGGGCCGTAGCTCAGCTGGGAGAGCGTCGCAATGGCATTGCGAAGGTCAGGGGTTCGATCCCCCTCGGCTCCACCAGCCTGCGTCGCTCGCCAGAGGCGAGCTATCCAGGACGCCCTCCGAAGCTTCAGCGACGGAGGGCTGCGGACGTGTCTTGACGTCTACATTCTCCAGAACACCTCAGCCGGCATCTCGCTGATGTCTCTGGTATGCTGTGTTCGTACCGCTTCACGAAGTTCTTTCCAGCTGCGCAACGAAATCGATTGCTGTAGGTTACACCGCAATGCGCAGAAACAGCTTCGTCGCCGCTGCCGCGGCCCTTTCCGCCCTCCTTCCCACCGCCGCTTTCGCTCAGGAAGAGGGCGAGGAACGAAGCAGGCGGGTTCGTGTCGGCCTCGGCGCGCAGCTCGTGCCGAGCTATCCTGGCTCCGACAACCATGACGTCATCCCCTTGGTGGACGTGGCGGTCGCGCGCGGCGACGATCCGTTCGACTTCGAAGCGGCGGACGAGAGCTTCGGATTCTCGATCCTCGACTCCGGCGGCTTCGAATTCGGCCCCGTCTTGAGCATTGAAGGCAGCCGGACGGCCAAGGATGTCGGCGCGCCGCTGAACAAGGTCTCCACGACCGTCGAGGTCGGCGCTTTCGTCGAATATAAGTTGAGCCCCAGCTTCCGCGTCCGCGCAGAAGGCAGGAGGGGGATCGGAGGCCATGACGGCTGGAGCGGCAATGTCGGCGCCGATTACATCATCCGCGACCGGGATCGTTATCTCTTCTCGCTCGGGCCGCGCGTCACCCTGTCGGACGGCCGCTATCATCGCGCCTATTTCGGGGTGACGCCTTCGGAAGCGGTGGCTTCGGGATTGGCGGCCTATCGCCCGGGCGGCGGCGTGCAGGCAGTCGGCGGAAACGCAGGCTTCCTTTACCAGCTCGGCGGTCGTTGGGGCATCTACAGCTATGCCAAATATGACCGGCTGGTCGGCGACGCGGCGCGCTCGCCCATCGTCAGGCAATTCGGCTCGCGCGACCAGCTCTCGGGCGGCCTCGCATTGACCTATACGTTCGGCGGCAATTAGCCGCGAGCACGGCCTTCCGAGCACTGCCTCCCAAGCACTGCGCCGCATCGATCAAGAATCAGGCCCGTGCTCGAAATTCGGGTCCGGTTCATCAACCCTTCGCTAAGTCTTGCCTGCTTATGCTCGCGTCAGGAGGTCGGCATGGCAGCGTTTCGGGATGAGGCTGAATATTGGGCGCATCGGGCGGAGAAGGAGCTGAAGCTCGCTCGCCAGTGCAGCGGCCTCGCCGCCAGCGGCCACCAAGCGCGCGCGAGCCGCTATCGCGACATGGCGCACCAGGCGCTCCGCCAAGGCTCCGGCTCGAACTCACAAAGCAACCGCCTTCAGGCGTGAACTCGCGGGCTTGAGACTTCCCTCCCGCCGGTGAGGACACCGGCGGTTCGTCAGCACCCCACTTAGAAGAATTGCGTGCGGGTCGGCTGCGGCCCAGTCGGCTGCGTCTCGGCATGTGCCGCGAGTGGGCGGTAATCCCGCGCGTCTCAACTGTTCCGCCCTGGGACTTGGCTCCCGAGCGTGGCTTTAGCCGCTTGATGCGCTGGTAAAGAGGGCGTTAACGGATGAGGCATGAACCGCCTCTCGCCCCTCATCGTCCGCAATTACAGGAAGCCGCATCTTCGCGCCCGCGGACGTTGGCAGAACCTCCCCACGGAAGTTGAGAAGGACCCCCTGGGCGACCTCAAGCTCTTCTCGACGGGCTGGATCGCGGGCCTGGTCTTCTTCGGAACCTATCTGAGCTGATCTTGGGGAGCGATCAGCAGTCGCAGGCGAGGTGAAGCTTCCAGCCGATCCAGGCCGCGATTGGGCTCATGGCCGCCACCAGAAGCAAAGTGCCTTCGACCGAGACGCCGATCTGAACGAGGCCGGTCAGGATCAGAGCCGACAGCACCATCGCACCTGAATTGACGATGTTGTTGGCGGCCACAGTGCGTGCGGTCTCGGATTTCGGCACCGTCGTGGTAAGAAAGGCGTAGAGCGGCACCACGAACATGCCGCCGGCCACGGCAACTCCGAACAGGTCGAACATCACCCATTCGGCCTGGCCGATCAGGGCGAACGTCTTGAAGTCGAGCAGCGGGCCGGACGTGACGGGCCAGCTCAGTACGTTCCAGTAGAGGTGGAGCACGAACAGCCCCATCGCGATCGCGGCTGCGGGAGCGAACTTCGCGAGCACTCGGCCGGCGAGCAGGCGATTGATCGCTACCGAGCCGACAGCGACCCCGATCGAGAAGATGGCGAGAAAGGCGGTTGCGACTTCCTCGTTCGCGTGGAGCACGTTCTTCACCAGGGGCGGGAACTGCGCCGCGAGGATGGCTCCCATCGACCAGAAGAAGCTGATCGCGGCGATCGCCAGGAACAGCCGTGGGATGTGGAGGGTAGCGTTCACCAGGGTGATCGACGCCCGGATGATGTGCCAGTCCATCTTGAGCGGCGGCGCGTCCGATTCCGGGGGCGCGGCGGGCACCATCCGGCCGACGATCCACCCCAGGACGGCGACGGCGAGCACGCCGGCCGCCGCGATATTGTAATGCTCGCGCCCGAGCAGGCCACCTGCGATCGTGCCGAGCAGGATTGCGCCGTACGTGCCGGCCTCCACCAACCCGGTTCCGCCGAGAACCTCGTCTCCTTTGAGATGCTGAGGAAGGATGGCGTATTTGATCGGGCCGAAGAAGCTCGAATGGACTCCCATCGCGAACAGGCCCGCGAGCAGCAGCGGGATGTTGTGCAGGATGAGACCGATGGCGCCGCCGACCATGATGAAGATTTCGGCCGTCTTCACGATGCGGATGATCCGGGCTTTGTCGCTCGAATCCGCCAGCTGCCCGGCAAGCGCGGAGAAAAGGAAGAAGGGGAGGATGAAGAGACCGCCAGCGATGGCGTTGAACGTCGCCTCCTTGGTCTCGTCATTATAGACTGCGTAGGTGACCAGGATCACCATCGCCGACTTGTAGAGATTGTCGTTGAATGCGCCCAGGAACTGGGTGACGAACAGCGGCAGGAAGCGGCGCTTGCCAAGCAGGCCGAGGGAGGCTTCCATCTAACGCTTCACTCGGCGGCCACGCATGTCAGAGGCGTCATAGCGGCTTCTGGGCGCGCGTCCAGAGATGGAGCGTCGGCGGCGGCACCCCTCGTCACTGCCGCTCCCATTGTTAAGCCGGACGCGCTAAGGGGTGGGGCAGATGCTCACGCTTCCCAACATCCTCACCCTTTCGCGCATCCTGGCCGTGCCGATCCTCGTCTACCTGCTCTGGAAGCCGAGCTGGTACGATTACGCCATCACCTTCGTCCTCTACTGCCTCGTCGGCATCACCGATTATTTCGACGGCTATCTCGCCCGCGCTCAGAAAACCGTTTCGCGGCTCGGCATCTTCCTCGATCCGATCGCCGACAAGATCATGGTCGTGGCGGTGATCGTGATGCTGATCTCCAGCCGACAGGCGAGCGGTGAGCCGGTGATCCACGACTTCCACATCATCCCCGCTTTAGTCATCCTGCTGCGCGAAATCACCGTGTCGGGCCTGCGCGAATTCCTTGCGGGGCTGCAGGTGTCCGTGCCGGTCAGCGCGCTGGCCAAATGGAAGACGACGCTCCAGCTCGTCGCGTTGGGCGCTCTGATCCTCGGCGGCTCGGTGCCGCAATGGGAATGGGTGCACGATGTCGGCCTCGCCAGCCTCTGGGCGGCGGCGATCCTCACTCTCATTACCGGCTGGGATTACCTCCGCGTCGGCCTCAGGCACATGGATTAAGGCCGTTCCTTCGCGGCGAAGCGGGGAGGGGCACTTCTGCTGACATGGAGAGTCTGATGCCGCCTCAGAGGGGCGGGAGAAGGACAGTATCGACGACGTGCATGACGCCGTTCGACTGCGTCACGTCCGCTTGCATGACTCGGCTGCGGCCTCCCTTCACATCGGAAACGATGAGAACATTGCCCTCCATCCGCGCGCGGAGCGTGCCGCCCGCCGCGCTGGTGTAGGTGGCGCCGCCGCCGCCTGCGCGGATGTCGGCCGCTATCTGCGTGCTCGTCTTGCGCCCCGGCACCACATGATAATTGAGGATGTTCGCGAGGAGGCTCTTGTTGGCTGGGTCGAGCAGGGTCTGGACCGTGCCCGTCGGGAGCTTGTCGAAGGCGGCGTTGGTCGGAGCGAAGACGGTGAACGGACCCGCGTTCCCAAGCCTTTCGGTCAGCCCCGCCGCCCGGACGGCTTGCACGAAGGTCGAATGATCCCGCGAGTTGGCGGCGTTCTGGATGATCGTGCGTGTCGGATACATGGCCGCGCCGCCGACGATGGGGTTGGCGACGACGGGCGCACCTGCGCCCGCGCCCGTCTCCTCGCTGGGAGCGACGCACCCCGCGATCAGGGCGATAAGGGCAAGGCTGCCGAGATGCTTGGACACCAGCCGGCCCTTAACCATGACGCTGCGGTGGGGGAAGGGGCGCGCCTTCAATGATGATCGGTGCGTGCCTGCCGAAGCGCGTCGGCGAGCAGGCGGAATTCCTTGTCGCGGGGGCTGCCCTTTCGCCAGATGAGCGCAATCCGGCGCGAGGCATGCTCCGCCTGGAGCGGCCGCGCGATCACGCCCGTGCCCTCCAGCAGCCCCGCCAGCAGCGCCATCTCGGGGACCATCGTCACGCCGAGGCCATTGTCCACCATCTGCACGAGCGTGTGGAGCGAAGTGCCAAGCATCGCTGCCTCGGCGCGCAGCTCGGGCCGATTGCAGGCGGCGAGGGCATGCTCCTTCAGGCAATGGCCGTCCTCGAGCAGCAGCAGGCGGCTTTCGTCAATCTCGCTCGCGGCGACGGGGCCGCTCGCCACCGCACCGTCATCTCCCGGCGGAAAGGCGACGAACAAACGATCGTCGAACAACTCCGCTGAATCTACCTCGCCGCAGCCATAGGGAAGCGCGAGCAGCACGCAATCGAGCCCGCCGCGGTGGAGGGAGTCGCAGGCGGCCTGGCTCGGCTCCTCGCGCAGATAGAGCTTGAGATCGGGCCACTCGCCTCGAAGTTTGGGGAGCAGGGTCGGCAGCAGAAATGGGGCGATGGTGGGGATGACTCCCATGCGCAGCTCGCCTGAGAGCGGCTTACCCGCGGCCCGCGCCATGTCGCTTAGTTCCTCGGCCTGGCTGAGGATCCGCCGCGCTTTCTCAGCGATCCGGATGCCGAGCGCCGTGAACCGCACCACCCGCCGCGTCCGCTCTACAAGCGTGACGCCGATCAGCGATTCGAGCTCGCGCAAGCCTGCCGAGAGGGTCGACTGAGTGACGAAGCAGGCGTCGGCCGCACGGCCGAAATGGCCATGATCCTTCAGCGCGACCAGATATTGGAGCTGCTTCAGGGTGGGAAGGTAGGAGGTCATCGACACCTTCGATTAGTCAGCGCGATCTAATCAAATCTGTCGATGAAGAACAGCCCCGAAGTCGGTGCTTCTGTTGAGGGTCACGGAGCCCTCCCCCACAATGGGGAGGGCTCCTTGGGGCACTACCATGGTCTATTCGGCTGGAGCGGTTCCGGATTCCAGCAATCCGGATCCTGTTTCGGTCAGCTTGCTGTGCCCACCGCGTAGGTGAGATCGAAGCGATCGGCATTCATCACCCTTACCCATGCCGTGGCGAAGTCGCGGACGAACTTCTGGCCCGCATCGTCGGCGGCATAGACTTCCGCAAGCGCGCGCAGCTGCGAATTGGCGCCGAACACCAGATCGGTGCGCGACGCGGTCCAGCGCTGCTCGTGCGTGTGCCGATCAGTGCCCACGAACTCCTCGTCGCTCTCGTCGCTGACCTGCTTCCAGGCGGTGCCCATGTCGAGCAGGTTGACGAAGAAGTCGTTGGTGAGGGCACCGACGCGGCTCGTGAACACACCATGCTTCTCGGCCTTGGGATGATTGATCCCGAGCACGCGCAGGCCGCCGATCAGCGCCGTCATCTCCGGAGCCGAAAGGCCCAGCAGCTGCGAGCGATCGAGCATCAGCTCCTCGGTCGGCACGTTGAACTGCACCTGGAGATAGTTGCGGAAAGCATCGGCGCGGGGCTCGAGCACCGAGAAGCTCTCGGTATCCGTCATCTCCTCCAGCGCGTCGGTGCGGCCGGGGGTGAAAGGCACCTCGACGGCATGGCCGGCGGCCGCGGCCGCCTGCTCGATGCCGACGGAGCCGCCGAGCACGATCAGATCGGCGATCGAAACCTTCTTACCCTGATCCGCCACCCTGGCGTCGAACTCGGCCTTGATCCCTTCGTAGACGCCCAGCACGCGGGCGAGCTTCTCGGGCTCGTTGACCTCCCAGCTGCGCTGCGGCTCGAAGCGGATGCGCGCACCGTTGGCGCCGCCGCGGTGATCGGACTGGCGATAGGTGGAGGCGGACGCCCAGGCCGTCTTGACGAGGTCCTGGACGCTGAGCTCGGCACTGGTGATCGCCAGGCGCAACTCGGCAACATCATTGTCGCTGATCGGCTCGTAATCGGCCGCCGGAATCGGGTCTTGCCAGATGAGGTCGACATCCGGCACTTCCGGGCCGAGATAGCGGGCCACGGGGCCCATGTCGCGATGGGTGAGCTTGAACCAGGCGCGCGCCCAGGCGTCGGCGAACTGTTCCGGATTGTCGCGGAAGCGCTCGGAAATCGCGCGGTAGGCCGGATCTTCCTTGAGCGCGATGTCGGCCGTCGACATCATGGTCGGCACGCGGCGATCCGGGCTGTGCGCGCCGGGCGCCATGTCCTCGCGAGCCTGGTTGATCGGCTGCCACTGCCAGGAGCCGGCCGGGCTCTTGATCAGCTCGTAATCATAATTGAGCAGCATGTGAAAATAGCTGTTGTCCCACTTGGTGGGTGTGGGCGTCCAGGCGCCTTCGAGGCCGGAGGTGATGGTGTGATCGCCCATCCCGCTCTCGTGCGTGGAGGTCCAGCCGAGACCCTGGGCGGCGATGTCCGCGCCTTCCGGCTCGACGCCGACATGCGTCACCGGGCAGCCGGCGCCATGCGCCTTGCCGAACGTGTGGCCGCCTGCCGTGAGCGCCAGCGTTTCCTCGTCGTTCATGCCCATGCGGCTGAAGGTCTCGCGCATGTCGCGGGCAGAGCCGAGCGGGTCGGGCTTGCCGCCGGGACCTTCCGGATTGACGTAGATGAGGCCATGCTGGATCGCCGCCAGCGGGCTTTCGAGCGCGAGCCCGGCATCCTCGTCGATGCGCGTCTGGCCGAGCCATTCCTCTTCGGTGCCGTAATAGACATGCTCGGGCTCGTAGACGTCGGCGCGGCCGCCGCCGAAGCCGAAGGTCGGGCCGCCCATCGACTCGATCGCCACGTTTCCGGTGAGGATGAAGAGGTCCGCCCAGCTCAATTTGGCGCCATATTTCTGCTTGATCGGCCAGAGCAGGCGGCGGGCCTTGTCGAGGTTGCCGTTGTCCGGCCACGAATTGAGCGGGGCGAAACGCTGCTGGCCCGAAGAGGAGCCGCCGCGGCCGTCACCCGTCCGGTAGGTCCCGGCGGCGTGCCAGGCCATGCGAATGAAGAACGGGCCGTAATGGCCATAATCGGCGGGCCACCAGGGCTGGCTGTCGGTCATGAGGGCGGTGAGGTCGCGCTTCACGGCTTCGTAGTCGAGCTGCAGGAAGGCTTCGGAATAGTTGAAGTCCTCGCCGAACGGATTGATCGGCCCGTTGGACTGCAGGATTTCAAGCGAGAGTTGTTCGGGCCACCAGTCGCGCGGTGTGCGGCCGAGAAGCTTGCGCCGGGCAGCGGCCTGTTTCTTCGGGTCGTTGATGGGGCTCGTGCCCGTGACTGCGTCCATATTCTCTCTCCAAAATCCGTGCTCGATCTCTTGCAGCCTATGCTGGCTCACCGACGCCGTTGCAACGCGCCTGGGAGGCGCCGACCGCCATTTTTGCAGGTTAGTCCCGATCGGCCATCCGGCTGAAACGACTTAAACCTGTGACTGTGATCGACCCGGGCGATGGTGTTGCGGCGCGGCAGCGGCACGTTCTGGTGCGCCGGTGAAAATGCGCGCCTTTCTGGCATTTCGCGCAAGCCTCCCCTATCTTCGCCTCCGTGACTGAGCGAGATCTTGCCTGATGCCGTCTGGGCTGGTCGATTATCTGGAAAGCGTGAAGGCGCGCGATCCCGCGCCGCGCTCGCGCTGGGAGGTCTTGCTCTATCCCGGCGTCTGGGCGCTCGGGCTGCACCGCGTCGCGCACTGGCTGTTCAAGGGCGAGCTCTACTTCCTCGCGCGGCTGGTCAACCATTTTTCCCGCATGATCACTGCCATCGACATCCATCCCGGCGCGGTGATCGGCCGCAATTTCTTCATCGATCACGGCTTCGTCGTGATCGGCGAGAGCGCGGAAATCGGTGACGAGGTGACGATCTACCAGCAAGTGACTTTGGGCGGCACCAACCCAACCGACGGCACCCCGGGCAAGCGCCACCCGACCATCGGCGACGGCGTGATCATCGGATCGGGTGCGCAGGTGCTGGGTCCCATCCTTGTGGGCGCCCGGGCGCGGATCGGCGCCAATGCCGTGGTCACCAAGGACGTGCCGGAAGGGGCGACGATGATCGGCATCCCGGCCCGTTCCACCCTGGTCGATGCGGGCCAGTATAAGACCGGCTTCGTTCCCTATGGCACTCCGTGCAACGAAATGTATGATCCCTCGACGCAGAAGCTCGAAATCCTGCGCTGCGAGGTCGAGCAATTGAGGAAGAGGTTGGCGGAGCTGATCGAGGAACGGGACGGCGGCGAGGCGGCATTGCAGCCGCCCCAAGATCACGAGCCGGATTCCCGGGCGCGGGCCGCTTCGAAGCAGGATCGGGCCTGATGGGAACGGTCCACCCTTTTCCGGCATCGAAATCGCCCGCCACCCAGGTCGGGTTCGAACGGGCCGAGCTGTCGCGCATCATGGACCTCTACGGCCGCATGGTTTCGGCGGGTCAGTGGAAGGATTATGCGATCGAGTTTCGCGGCGATGCGGCCTCCTTCTGGGCCTTCCGCCGCACGGCCGAGCGGCCGGAGTTCAAGGTCGAGAAGCGCCCTGCGCTGCGCAACAAACAAGGCATGTGGGCGCTGATCGGGGAGAATGGCGTGGTGCTGAAGCGTGGCCAGGAGCTTGGGCCGGTGCTCTCGCCGATCGAGCGGCGGCTGATGAAGGTCGTCAACCAATAAGGAGATCCCCTCCCCATTGGGGGGAGGGGAGGAGTGTTCTCAAGCCGTGACGGTCGCCCGATCGGTGACCGGCAGGCGTGCCCTGAGGTTGGCCGGAAGCGGCTGCACCACGCTGCGCCGCACGCTGTGCCAGAAGGCGGAGAGCAGCAGCAGGGCAGAGCCGATCACCAGCGCCGTAAGGGCGACGCTGAGCTCCACCGCGCCATATTCGCGGAAGACGCTGTTGAGGGCGAAAAGCACGTAGGCGAGCGCCGACACCAGCAAGGCCCGCCGGTCGATCGCCAGCGCCGTGAGCCCAAGCACCACGTAGACGAGCAGCACCACGATGGCTTCGATCACAGTCGCGTTGCCGTCCGTGAGGCCGAGCAGCGAGAAGACCGGGTGCACGATCAACGGAGCGGCCAGCAGGTGCAGCCAGAAGGCGACGTCCGAACGGCGCGTTTCGCGGCGCGGGTCGGACGAATCCCACCACATTGCGAACAGGAACACGCCGATGCCGAGCGCGAGGCCGAAGCCGAGCATGATCTGCTCGATCTGCGGCGTGTCGCCCATGACGGATGCGATGAGGGCCAGCACGAGGCCGACCACTGCGGCCGCACCGGCAGCGATGGTGATCGGCACCCGGAAGCGCTGCCAGTGGAGCCAGGCTCCAGCCGCCGCAATGGCCGCGCAGCCCGCGACGAGAAGCGCGCCAAGAGTGACGTTGTTATTCAGCAGCTCTTCCGGAAGGAAATTGACCAGCATCAAGCCCGAAGCTGCGAACACGCCGCCGACAAAGGCGAGGAGCAGGATGATGCTAGGCAGCGCCATGCGGCGCTTGCGGGTGAAGAACTCGGCCAGACCCCAGGCCGTCGCCGCGACGAACAGGCCCGCAAAGGGTGAGGGCATTGCGGGGTCGGGATTGATGCGGATGCTGTTGCCGATCCATGAAACCGCAACGAGCAGAAGCACGGCCGCGATGGAGACGAAGATGTCGTTGAAACCGGTCAGGAGCCGGAAATGCTCCTCGTCCACGGCCGGAGCGGCGCGCGTTTCCGCGACGTAGCTTCGAAGAGAAGCGGCGGCGTCCGGCGTCAATGCGCCCGCCGCGACGGCAGCCTCCAGATCGCTTTCGCTGTACATGGTCGGTTCCTCCCTAGAGGACTCACGTGTAGCACGGCTGTATTATAGATACAACACAGCGCCCGCTACTGCTTAAGCCCCTGAAGCTGCTGGAGGATCAGCATCGCCTGCTCCGATCCCGACTTGGGCACGATCTCGCCGCTGCGGTCGGTTATCCTTCCCCAATGCGCCGCCACCTGCTCCACCGTGCGCTCGCCTTCGGGAAGCGCGACCCCGGGCGTGAGCGTCACATAAGCGGCCTGGAACACGCCCGCGCCGGCGCCGATGATTGCGCCGGTGGGTGCGTCCTGCGAAACGAGGAAAAGCGCCGCGGGGACGACATTCTCCGGATTGAACGCGGCGAGCATCTCGGGCGGGAAGATGTCCTCAGTCATGCGCGTCGCAGCGGTCGGGGCGAGCGTGTTGACGCGGACATCGTATTTCGCGCCTTCCAGCGACAAGGTCTTGGCGAAGCCGAGCAGGCCGAGTTTGGCCGCGCCGTAATTGGACTGGCCGAAATTGCCGTAAAGGCCGGTCGAGGACGAGGTCATCAGGATGCGGCCGTAACTCTGCTCGCGCATCAGGTCCCAGACCGCCTTCGTGCAAATGGCCGAGCCGGTCAGATGCACGTCGAGCACTGCGCGGAAATCGTCGATGGTCATCTTCGCGAAGCTCTTGTCGCGCAGGATGCCGGCATTGTTGATGAGGATATGGACGTCGCCCCAGCGTTCCTTTGCGCCGGCGACCATCGCCGCCACCTGGGCTTCGTCCGTGACGCTGGCGCCGTTCGCGAAGGCTGTGCCGCCTGCCGCCTCGATCTCGTCTACCACGCGCTGCGCCGCGTCCGAGCTGCCGGAGCCGTCGCGAGCGCCGCCAAGATCGTTGACGACTACTTTTGCGCCACGCCGGGCAAGCTCCAGGGCATAAGCGCGGCCGAGGCCGCCGCCCGCGCCTGTGACGATCGCAACCCGGTTCTCGAAACTGATGGGCATCCATCCTCCCCCTGCTCTTCATGCGCCTCTTGGCAGAAGCAGGGGGAGGTGGACAGGTCCGGCAGGTCTAGCGCCGGCGGCCGTTTCCGCGCTTAGCGGCGGCGCGAGCTGCGGCGCACGCCGCGCTCATAGGTCTGCGTGCAGCCGTCCGTCACGGTGCGCGAGCAGGGCGGATATTCGCCTGCCGCGGGGCGGGGCGTGAAAGCCGCGCCCTGGCCGGCGCTCGGCATCACCTGCTGGCCCGGTGCCTGCATGGGCATCTGGTTGGTGCCCGCCGGAGCGGTCGCCTGGCCTTCGGGATCGGTGCCCTGCTGGGTGACGCCCTGAGGGCCGGTGCTCTGCGACGGATCGTCCACCGTCTCGCCGCTCGGCTGGGCCGTACCGCTTTGCGTGGTGGTCGTGGTGGTGGTGGTCTGGGACTGAGCCAGGGCCACGCCGCTGATCGATAGAGCGGCGGCGAAAAGCAGGGTCTTCATTCGATAGTCTCCTTGCACTCGGCGCGGTTGGGCGCCGTCCGATTCCCCCTGAAGGCGCGACCCGGGGATCGGCCTTTCGGAGGTAACGTGAGGCAAAGGGGCTTTGTTCAATCGATTCGGCTGCGAAAGGGCAGCGCTCGTCGGCCCAACCTGTGCAAAAGGGGCGGGGTGGGCCCGCCCCTTCGCTCTTTAGCGCCTGCGCGAGGAGCGCCGGACGCCGCGTTCGTAGGTCTGGATGCAGCTGTCGGTGACGGTGCGCGAGCAAGGCGGGTAATTGCCCGCTTCCATCGGGCCGCCCATGCCGCCGGTGCCGCCCATCGAGCCGCCGCTCATGGAGCCGCCGCTCATGGTGCCGGACCCGCTCATCGAGCCGCCCGTGCCCATCGTTCCGGAACCGCTCATCGAGCCTCCCGTGCCCATGGTTCCCGAGCCGCTCATCGAGCCGCCGGTCCCCATCGTGCCGGAGCCGCTCATGGAGCCGCCGGTTCCCATGGTGCCGCTGCCGGTGCCCTGGGTCGAGCCTTGGCCCATGGTGCTGCCCTGGCCCTGCGACTGGCCGTTGCGCATCGTGCGGCCGCTATTGTTGCGGCTGTTGCCGGGCTGCTGCGCTGTGGTTGACTGATCGGAGCCCATGGATTGGCCGGACATCGAGCCGGTCTGGCCTGTGCTTCCGCCGGTGCTGGTGTTCGTGGTCTGGGCGACGGCGGCGCCCCCGAGCATCAACGCGCTCGCAAGAATGAGTGCTTTCATGTCGTCTCTCCTGTTGCCGCCCTGTTCCGGCGACGGGTTTGATCCCCCCCAACAGGTGCGGGCCTGTTCGACCCGGTCACGACAAGCAGAACGATGCGGCAACGGCGTTCGATCCACGCCGGCCAAGGAGATGCGTTCACATAGGTTGAGTTCGCCGGCGTGAGGCGGTCAGGCGTGCCCGTCATTGTCGAGCGCGTAGCCGGCCGAACGGACGGTGCGGATGATGTCGCTCTTGCCGCCGACATTGATCGCTTTGCGCAGCCGGCGGATATGGACGTCCACGGTGCGCGGCTCGATGTAGCTGTCGTGGCCCCAGACGCTGTCCAGCAGCCGCTCGCGCGAGAAGACGCGGCCGGGATGCTCCAGGAAGTGCTTGAGGAGCCGGAACTCGGTCGGCCCGAGCGCGACCGTGTCGCCGCCGCGCTTCACCTTGTGACTGACGATGTCCATCTCGATGTCGGCGTAGGCGAGCTGCTCGCCGGCAAGGGCGGGTCGGACGCGGCGGAGCACCGCTCCCACGCGGGCGACGAGCTCGCGCGGGGAGAAGGGTTTGGTGACGTAATCGTCGGCGCCGGTCTCGAGGCCGCGGACGCGGTCCGCTTCCTCGCCGCGGGCCGTCAGCATGATGATCGGCACGTTGGCGGTGCCGGGCAGGCGGCGCAGGCGCCGGCAGACTTCGATCCCGGAAACGCCCTCGATCATCCAGTCGAGCAGGACGAGGTCGGGCGGGTTCTCGGTCGCGAGCAGCATCGCCTCCTCGCCGTCGGGCGTCTGCTGGACCTCGAACTCCTCGCGCGTGAAATGATAGATAAGCAATTCGGCGAGCGCCGCATCGTCCTCGACGAGGAGGATGCGGCCCTTACTCATCGGACCAGCTGCCGCCCAGATGGGTGGAGTCGCCCCCGCGCGTGCGCTCGGCGATGTGCTGGCCTGTGGCAGCGAAATAGACCATTTCTGCGACATTTGTGGCGTGGTCACCGATCCGCTCCAGGTTCTTGGCGACGAACAGGAGGTGCGTCGCGGGCGTGATGTTGTGGGGGTTCTCCATCATGAAGGTGAGGAGCGTCCGGAAGATCGAATTGTAGAAGTCGTCGACCGAACGGTCCCGCTCACAGACCTGCACGGCCTTTTGCGCATCCCGGGCGGCAAAGGCGTCGAGCACGTTGTGGACCATCTCGCCTGCGATGCGGCCCATCTCCGGGAGCAGCGAGAGCGGTTCGATATTCTGGGATTCGCCGATGACATGGACGCGCTTGGCGATGTTCTTGGCATAGTCGCCGATCCGCTCGACGACGCTCGCGATCTTGAGCGCGGCGATCACATCGCGAAGATCGTCCGCCATCGGCGCTCGAAGGGCGATGATCTGCACCGCATGCCGCTCGATCTCGGCCTCGAGCAGGTCGATCTTGCGGTCGGCCTCGATCACGCGGTCGGCGGCCTCCGTGTCGCGCTGGACGAGCGCGCGCATCGACTCGGAGATAGCGGCTTCGGCAAGCCCGCCCATCTGCGAGATGGTCGCGCGGAGCTGATCGAGGTCGTCGTCGAAGGCTTTGACGGTATGGGCTGCGCTCATGTCCTGGTCCTGATCAGCCGTAGCGGCCGGTGATGTAATCCTTGGTGCGGGTCTCGCGCGGATTGGTGAAGATTTCCGACGTGTCGCCATATTCGATGAGGTGACCGAGGTGGAAAAAGGCGGTGCGCTGCGACACGCGGGCGGCCTGCTGCATGTTGTGGGTGACGATCACGATTGCGTACCGGCCGCGAAGCTCGTGGATCAGTTCTTCGATCTTGGCGGTGGCGATCGGGTCGAGCGCGGAAGCCGGCTCGTCCATCAGGATCACTTCGGGATCGACGGCGATGGCGCGGGCGATGCAGAGCCGCTGCTGCTGGCCGCCCGAAAGCGCGGTGCCGCTGTCCTGCAGCCGGTCCTTCACCTCGTCCCAGAGGCCGGCGCGGCGGAGCGACTTCTCGACCACCTGGTCCATGTCCGCCTTGCCCGAGGCGAGGCCGTGAATGCGCGGTCCGTAGGCGACATTCTCGTAGATGGACTTGGGAAACGGGTTCGGCTTCTGGAACACCATGCCGACCCGGGCGCGGAGCTGCACCACGTCCATGTCGGGCGAATAGATATTCTCCCCGTCAAGCTCGATCCGGCCCTCCACGCGGGCGCTGCCGATCGTGTCGTTCATTCTGTTGAGGGTGCGAAGAAAGGTCGATTTGCCGCAGCCCGACGGACCGATGAAAGCGGTGACATTCTCGCGGTTTACGTCGATCGACACGTTGTCGATCGCCTTCTTGTCGCCGTAGAAGACGCTGACGCCCTGAGCGGTCATCTTCGGCCGCTCGTCGCCGCGATGGTCCGCCCGCTGGTGCGCGGCAATGTCATTGATCGAAGTGTCGGTCATCAAGGTCACCAGCGCCGTTCGAATTTGTTGCGAAGATAGATGGCGATGCCGTTCATCGCGAGAAGGAAGACCAGCAGCACGATGATCGCGGCGGACGTCTTCTCGACGAAACCGCGGCTTACTTCGTCCGACCAAAGGAAAATCTGCACGGGCAGCACGGTCGCGGGCTCGGTCACTCCTCCCGGCGGCGAGGCGATGAAGGCCCGCATGCCGATCATCAGCAGCGGCGCGGTCTCGCCCAGCGCGCGGGCCATGCCGATGATGGTGCCGGTGAGGATGCCGGGCAGTGCCAGCGGCAGCACGTGGTGGAACACGACCTGGATGCGGGACGCGCCGATGCCGAGGGCGGCGTCGCGGATCGACGGCGGCACGGACTTGATAGCGTTGCGGCCGGCGATGACGATCACGGGCATGGTCATCAGCGCCAGTGTGAGGCCGCCGACCAAAGGCGCGGACCGCGGCAGGTGCATGAAATTGAGGAACACCGCGAGGCCGAGCAGGCCGAAGATGATCGAGGGGACGGCCGCGAGATTGTTGATCGACACCTCGATGATGTCGGTCCAGCGGTTCCGCGGCGCATATTCCTCGAGATAGACGGCCGAGAGCACGCCGATCGGGAAGGCGAGCGCGAGCGTCACCAGCATGGTCAGCAGCGAGCCTTTGAACGCGCCCCAGATGCCGACCATCGTTGGATCGGTCGCGTCGGAGCCGCCAAGGAAGTTGGCGTTGAACCCGGTCCGGACGGCGTTCCGCTGCTGCAGGCTTTCGTAGGCGCGTTCGATTTCGGCGGGCGCGTCGCTCTTGGCGGCGACGTCGATCGGGCTGGAGGCGGGAACCCAGAATGTGGCGGTGCGTGTCAGGACCTGTGGGTCTTGCCTGATCGCATCGCGAATGCGCAGCCAGGCTCCTTCGGAAAGGAGATCCGCACCGCGGGGGCCATATTGGGCGGCGGCGGCCTTGCGCACCGCCCCGTCTATGTCGGCCCCGGCGAGCGCGGCATCCGCGCCGAAGCCCTGCAAGGTGGCGGGATCGATGATGAGCGCGCTGCGAGCGAAGTCGATGTCGAGCCGCACCTCGGTCTGGGTGAACCCCCGGACGCCGTTGGCCAGCATGGTGATGAGCAGGAAGGCGAGGAAGGCGGCAGACAGCAAGACGGCGCCAAGCCCGATGTAGCGGAAGCGCCGCTCGGCCGCGTAGCGGCGGCGGATGCGCTGCTGCATCGCCTTCGCCTTCCAATCGGTGGGCGCGCGCTTTGGAAGGGCAGAGGCGGCCGGTTGGGCGACGACGCTACTCATAGGCTTCGCGATATTTCTTCACCACGCGCAGCGCGACGATGTTGAGCAGCAGGGTGACGATGAACAGCACGAGGCCGAGCGCGAAGGCGGCGAGCGTCTTGGCGCTGTCGAACTCCTGGTCGCCGGTGAGAAGCTGCACGATCTGGGTGGTCACGGTGGTGACGCTCTCGAAGGGGTTGGCAGTGAGGTTGGCGGCAAGCCCGGCGGCCATGACGACGATCATCGTCTCCCCGATCGCGCGGCTGACGGCGAGCAGGACACCGCCCACCACGCCGGGAAGGGCGGCCGGGACGAGCACGCGCTTGATCGTTTCCGAAGTGGTCGCACCCATGGCGAGCGAACCGTCGCGCATCGCCTGCGGCACGGCGGCAATGCTGTCGTCGGCCATGGAAGAGACGAACGGGATGATCATGATGCCCATGACGAGGCCCGCCGCGAGCGCGGATTCCGAGGAGGATGGAATGCCGAGGGTAAGCCCGAAGTCGCGGATCGCCGGAGCCACCGTCAAGGCAGCGAAATAGCCGTAGACCACGGTGGGCACGCCGGCGAGGATCTCGAGCAGCGGCTTCATCCAGCTGCGCACGCGGGGGGTGGCATATTGGGTGAGGTAGATGGCGCTCATCAGTCCGAGCGGTATGGCGACGATCATGGCGATGATCGCGCCGATGAAGATCGTACCCCAGAACAGCGGAATCGCGCCGAACGCGCCCGACGATCCGGCCTGATCGGCGCGGATGGCGGTCTGCGGGCTCCAGCTGGTGCCGAACAGGAACTCGATCGGGCTGACCCGGGAGAAGAAGCGGAGCGATTCGAAGAGCAGCGACAGGACGATGCCGAGCGTCGTCAGGATCGCAATCAGCGAGGCGACCAGCAGCAGAGCCATCACCAGTCGCTCGACCCGCGTCCGCGCGCGAAAATTGGGCGAGACGCGCGTGAAGGCGAACGCACCGCCGGCAAAGGCGAGCAGCAGCGCGGCGACGGTGCCGATGATCGCCATCCGGGACTGGGCGCTCTCATATTCCGGTGCGAGCGCGGTCGCCTGCGGGTTGAACGCCGCCTCCTGGGTGCCGTCCGCCAGCGCGCGAGCCTCGTCGAGAATGGCGCCGCGCTGCATCGGCTCGGCCGGAAGCGAGGCCGCTGCCGGGCTGTCGAGCACGGATGCGGTGACGAGGCCGCCGGACACGGAACTCCAGACCGCGAGGAAGAGCAGGGCCGGGATCACCGCCCACAGGGCCACATACCAGCCATGATAGCCGGGTAGGGAGTGCAGGCGCGCCTTGCCGGGCCCGGCAAAGGCCTGCGCCTTGGCGCGCGCGCTCAGCCAGGCAACGAGGCCCAGGCCGAGCACCAGCAATGCGATTGCGCCAGATGACACGCGAACGACCGTTCCTGTTTCAGCCGGGCGGGTGCCCGGCATTTACGCGTTTACTTGAGTTCGCTCGGGTTCAGCGCCGTCAGCTGCGTCGCCGCCGCCGTTGCCTTTGCCTGCACGTCGGCGGGCGAGGGGATGAGCCCGCGCTGCGCCAGATAGCCGCCCTGCGTCCAGCCGCGGGCATATTCGGCCAAGAATTCCTTCATGCCCGGAATGACGCCGACATGCTCGCCCTTGGCATAGACATAGACCTGGCGCGCGCCCGGATATTGCAGGCTGCTGATCGTCTCGGCGGTCGGCGCGACGCCGTTCAGCGGCACCGCCTTCAGCGTGTCGAGATTGGCTTCGAGGAAGCTGTAGCCGAGCACGCCCAGAGCGCCCGGATTGCCGGAGACCTTCTGAACGAGAAGGTTGTCGTTCTCACCGGCCTCCACGAAGGCGCCGTCCTCGCGGATCTTGGTGCAGATGTCCTTGTGCTGGTCGGAATTGCTTGCCTTCAGCGCCTTCATCTGGGGGTTCGCGTCGCAGCCCTTTTCCAGGATGAGCTCGGCGAAACTGTCGCGAGTGCCGGACGTCGGCGGCGGGCCGAACACCTGGATCGGGATTGCCGGAAGCGAGGCGTTCACGTCGCGCCACGTCTTGGCGGTGTTGGGCTTGCCATAGGGATTGGCGGCGAGCGCCTTATAGACGTCCTCGACCGTCAGCTGCATCGCCGGGCCGTTCTTCGCCTCGATGAGCGCCAGGCCGTCAATGCCGACGGGCACCTCGATGATCTTGTTGACGCCGTTGGTGCGGCACTGCTCGACCTCGCTGGCCTTGATGCGGCGCGACGCGTTGGTCATGTCGGGGAAGTTCTGGCCGACGCCGTTGCAGAACAGCTTCATGCCGGCGCCAGTGCCGGTCGATTCGACGATCGGCGAGGCAAAGGAGGGGTTCGACTGGGCAAAGCGCTCCGCCACCGCCTTGGTGAAGGGATAAACGGTTGAGGAGCCCACGATCTGGATCTGGTTGCCGCCCGTGCCGCCGCCGCCGCCACCGGAGCCGCCGCCCGAACCGCATGCGGCGAGGGCCAGCGCTGACAGCGCCGAGACGAGATGTGCCTTGTTCAAGATGTGCCTCCTTGGAGCCCGCTAACCGGGTTCGGCGATCCGGCTAAAGACGAATCCGAGCGCCTTGTGTGACGTTTCCATGTAACTTTTATGACAGCAGCTTCGGGCCGGTCAGAAGTCGAGCTGCGCGCGCGCTCCGATCACGTCGATGCCGTAGTTCCGGTCTCCGCCGGCTGCCGGGATGGCCGCATCGTCCAAGTTCAGCCGCGCGTAGCTGAGCAGGAAGCGAATCTGATCGTGCGGGATCCAGATCAGGGACGCCTGGTAGCCTTGCTGCCGGCCGCCGACGATCCCGGCATCGTTGAGCGACAGGTGATCGTAGCGCAGGTTGAGCTGGAGTGCGCCGGTGCCACCTTTGTCGACTGGGCGCCTGACGGTGGTGCGGTCGAACCGGCCGCCTTTGTAACCGCGCGTCTCTCCCGTGAAATAAAAGCCCACCTCCGCATAGCCGCCGAAGAAGGTGGGATCCGCGCGCGGGCCGCGAAGATCGGAATGGAGCCAGTGCAACTCGCCTGCCGCATGCAGCGGGCCACGGATCATCGCGGCCTCCAGCCCGTAGTGGCTTTCGGACCTCGCCGGGAGTCGCGGCGTTGCGACGAAGCGCGCCTCGGTCGCGTGGATCAAGGGGCGTTCGCGATAGCGTGTCGTTGCGTCCGCGCCGCCCGCCAGGTCGCGATGATGAGCCGAGCCGCCGAGATGGAACTGCGTACCGCGCAGCTTCGGCGCGTAGACGATCCGGGCGTCGGCACTGGCGGATTGACCGCCATCATCCTCGCCGGTCAGTTCCGGAAGCGGGTCGGTGAACAGGCCGCCGCTGGCAATGAGAGGGCCCTCTGAGAAGGTTGCGGACAGGCCCACGCGGCGCTCGAAGTTGAAGGCGTCGGTGAAGGCCGCGCGCTCGAGGAAGGAGGTGAAGCGCGAGCTGGTCAGCTCCTCCAGCGACTGGAGATTGTTGTGCTGGCCCGCGGTGAGCCTCACGCGGTCCGAAGCCTTGTAGGTCAGGAAGGCATCGGTGATCTCGATCGGGCCGCCGCCCGCGAAATCGACCTCGAACACATAGCCGAACCCGCCGGGTATGTCGCCCTGGACGCCAAGCCGCGCCCGGCGGATCTCGCCGACCGAGCCGAGATCCGGAACGGTGACGCCGGCGGGGCGCTCGACCCGTCCCACATCCACTTGGAAGCGGCCGCGCGGCTCCAGCGACCAGCCGTTGCTCTCCAGCCGCTGGGCCGCGGTCGCTGTCGGGAGGCAGGAAAACGCAGCGGCGAGGGCGCACAGCAAGGGAGTTGATCGAGGCATACGGGCCCGCCATCTCCGACATCGTCGCTGCTGATGCAAGTGAATGACAACCATTTGAAGCCTAGGTTACATTTTTGTGACAGAGGCGCTTGGGATGGTGAGAATGCAGCAGGGATGGACGCCGGAAAAGGAGATCGAGTTCTTCTCGCGCCGGCTCGCGCAAGAAGAAGCGGCGGGGCGTTCCGGGAGCCCGGAGGCGCAGGTCCACCGCCAGCTCGCGATGGATTACTCGGCCGCGCTGGCCGCTTATCGCAACCTCGCCGCTAGCCGCTGAGGCTTTGCTGGGGTGGTGATGCTCCCGCGGCGCCGGCGCGCGGCAGGTAGACGCGGACGGACGTTCCCTCCCCGACCTTGCTCCTGATGTCGAGCCGCCCGCGGTGTCGCCCGACGATATGTTTGACGATAGCAAGGCCCAGCCCCGTCCCCCCCATCGAGCGGCTGCGGCTCGGATCGACGCGGTAGAAGCGCTCGGTGAGGCGGGGGAGATGCTCCTGCGCGATGCCTTCGCCCTGATCGATCACGCTCATCCGAAGCATGTCCGGGCCGGCTTCCTCGAAGCGGATGACGACTTCGGATGCGGGCCGCCCATATTTGAGCGCGTTCACCAACAGGTTCTGCACGAGCTGGAGCAGCTGGAACTGATCGCCCAGAACCACCGGATCGAACGCACCCCGCTCGATGCGAACGCTGCTCCCTTTCTCTTCCATCATAAGCGAGAGGCTCGCCTTCACCTCCTCCACGACCGGCATCAGCTCGACGGACTCGCGCGGCAGGGTGAAGCGTTCGCCTTCGATACGGGAGAGGGAGATGAGGTCGTCGACCAGGCGCTGCATCCGGCGCGCTTCGTCGAACATGATCTTGATGAAGCGCGAGCGTGTTTTCGCATCGCTCGCCGCGCGTTCGTCTTGCAGCGTTTCAAGGAAGCCGAGCAAGGTCGCGAGCGGCGTGCGCAATTCGTGGCTGGCGTTGGCGACGAAATCGACGCGCATCTGCTCCGATGCATGGGCGGCGCTGCGGTCGGTGAGGCGCACCAGCCGGCAGCCGTCCTTCAGGAGAGTCGTGGTCATCAGCCAGCGGCGATCGCGCTCGCCAAGCCCGACAAGCTCCGTGCGCGTCACTCGCTCCGCCGCTTCGCCGCGGTCGATCAGCCGTTCGGCTGCGGCCGGATGCCGGATCGCGAGGCGCACGTCCGCGCCCTCGATATGCTCGCCGAGCACTGCGCGCGCCGAAGGATTGGAATAGACGACGCGGCGGTTGCGGACGATCAGCAAGGGGTCCTCGACGGCTTCCAGGAGGTCGAGCGCTTCGGGAAGGGGCGGGAGGCCGGTCTCGACGATCGGCGTCTCAGCGGCCGGCCTGCTGCTCTGGCCCGGCCACGCCAGAGCCGCCGCGACAATGCCGGCGAGCAGGGCGAAGAGCGCACCCGTCATCGGCGCGCCGGCCGCCACCGCCGCTGCGACGCCCAGCACCGCCGCCGCCACGCCCCCGAGCGCCCGCAATATCCACCCACGCGCCATCGATTTGTCCCTTAGCGGGATCATGTGACAGCTTCTACCGCTCGCATTTGCAAGGCTTTACTCTTAAGAAACGATCCGCCGAGTATCCGGAGCAGGCATGAGCGAAGCGTTCGATCCAAAGGGCGAGAGCCAGGCTCCCGAGCCCACCCGCCGTTTGGTGCTCGCATTGGGCGCCGCGGCCGCCTCAACGGTGGTCACGATCAAGCCGGCGCTGGCGCAGACCGCCGGGTCCGTTCTCAATTGCGAGATCCCAATTCCTTCGCCGCAGGCGGCCGGGAGCTATATCGCTCCGGACGGCAGCCTCGTCCCGGCAGGAACGGAAGGCGCCGTGCCGCCGCTGCCGCGCCCGCTGACCGGCGAGGAAGCCAAGCAGCTCTTGAACGGCGGCCTCACTCCGGCGGGCATGGATGCCGAATCTTCGCAGGCCTATGCCAATTATATCCGGCGCCTTCAGGCGGGGATGAGCGGATTTACCTGCTACGCCTCGCTCCAGATGCCGCGCTAGGCTAAGGGTGGGCCGGCATGGCCGGTCCTCGTTACATTGCCGATTCCGCAGATGAGCTGAAGGCCGTGCCGCTCGGCGGCCTCGTTGCCATTTTTCACCGCCCCTCCGGCATTACCCATCTGCTCGCGCCGCCTGCGCCTCAGATATTGGAGGCGCTCGCCAGCGCTCCTGCTGACGAAGAGGTACTGCTCGCCCGTATTGAGGAGCGGTTCGATGTCGAGGGCGGAGCCGAGGCTTTGGTGCCGCGTCTGGCCGAACTCGAAGCGGCGGGGCTGGTGCGGCGCGCATGAAGCACGAGCATCGGCTGAAGGTCGGGCCCGTGACGTTCCGGGTCGGATCGCAATGGGCGGCGCCGGTGCGGCAGCTGGCTGAGCTTTACCGCGATTATCCGGCGGCCGATGCAGTCTGCGATTTCACCGTGCGCCTGGAGGCGGAGAAACCCTGGCGGCGATGGGTGCGGCCGTCGGTCGCGATCCGGGGCGATTATATGCTTCCGGATGCGGTCCCGATGGCGCTGGAGCATGGGCTGCTGGCCGCCGAGATGGGCATGAACCTGCAGATGGCGCTCGGGTATCGGCGACACCTTCTGCTCCATGCCTCGACCGTGGAGCGGGACGGCCGGGCCTTGCTGATGACTGGGCTCTCCGGATCGGGCAAGTCGACTCTGGCGGCCTTGCTCGGCGAAGCGGGGTGGCGGCTGATGGGCGACGAATTCGCCCTGCTCGACCTCGACACGGGCACGCTGCACCCGTTTCCACGCGCCGTCAGCCTCAAGAACCAGTCGGTGTACGTCATGGAAGAAAGGGCAGGGCCCAACCGCCTCGGCCCTTGGCTGAAGGGCACGCCGAAGGGAGCGATCCGCCATTTCCGCCCCAGCCGGGACGCAATCGAGCGGATGAGTGAGCCGGCCGCTCCCGCGCTAATCCTTTTCCCGCGCTACGGTCGCGATCTCGAGGCTGCGGTGCGACCGGTCGGCCCGGCCGAGGTGTTCGTCCGCCTGACCCAGGCTTCGACCAATTACGTGGCGCTCGGCGAGCGCGCCTTCGACGCGTTGACCCATCTCGTGACGACCGTGCCCGCGCTCGCCATCGATTATCCGAGCACGGAGGCGGCGCTTGCCCAGGTCGAGGAGCTCTGGGCCAAGTGAATGCGGCACGGCTTCTCGTCCGCGCTCTGGCGGAGCCGTCCAGCGCCCGCTCACTCCGCGACCCGGAGTGGACGGCCCTCATTGCCGTAGCCCGAGCGGAAGCGCTGATCGGAAGCCTTGCCTATCGCCTGCAGGAGGAGGCGCTCCCCTCGAACGTCGGGACGATTTTCGAGGCAGCGCGGCGCGATGCGGAGCAGGCGAAGCGGCAGGCGCTCTGGGAAGCGGAGATGGCACGGCGCGCACTGGCTCCGCTCGACCTTCCGGTCATCCTGCTCAAGGGCACCGCATATACGGCCGCGGGGCTGGACGCGGGGCTCGGCCGCTCGATCGGCGATCTCGACATCATGGTGCCGCGCGACCGGCTCGACGAAGTCGAGCAGGCGTTGCTCGCGGCGGGCTGGGAGTGGGTGAAGGAGGACGCCTATGACAGCCTTTATTATCGCCGATGGATGCACGAGCTGCCGCCGCTGATCCACCGCGAACGCGACCGCATGATCGACGTGCACCACACGATCCTGCCGCTCACTGCCAAGCCGAAACCGGATGCGGCGGGCATGATCGCCGACAGCGTCGAGCTGGACGGGGGCCTGAGAGTCCTTTCGCCTCCAGACATGATCGTCCACGCCGCGGCACATCTCTTCGCCGACGGCGACCTCGCGGGCGGGCTTCGAAACCTTTGGGACATTGACAGGATGCTGCGTGAATTCGGGGGGAGGGCCGGCTTCTGGCCGGAGCTTCACGATCGAGCTTCACGCCACCAGCTTCTCCCCGCGGTTCAGCGGGCGGCGCGTATCGCCGCCGACTTCTACGGGACACCTTCACCAACCGGTTGGACCCGCAGCCACAAGGTCGATCGGGCTTTCAGGGCGCGGCTGGTCGCCCGCAACGGGTGGGGCCAGGCGACCCGGCCGGCCCTGCGCCTGGGCTTCTACGTTCGCTCGCACCTGCTGCGCATGCCGCTGCCGATGCTGGCGCGGCACCTCTGGATCAAGGCGCGGCGCTGAGCCCGTCCAGGGCCGGGATCAGTGCGTCGAAGCTGTCGATCACGGCATCGGCCCCGAACCGGTCGGCGGGGACGCTGGAATAGCCGAAGCTGACGGCGACGAACGGGACCGCGGCAGCGCGCGCCGTCTCGGCGTCGATCAGCGAGTCGCCGACGAACGCGGCGCTCCTCGCCTCCCGAATGGCGGCGAAGAGCGGCGCGGGGTCGGGCTTGCGCACGCTCAGGGTGTCGCCGCAGACGATTGCCGAGAACCGCTCGGTCCAGCCCAGCGCTTCCAGTAACGCCCGGCTGACCCGCTCCGGCTTGTTCGTGCAGATGGCGAGCCGGACGCCGTTGGCGGCCAGCGCGTCCATTGCCGCTTCCACTCCCGCGAACGGCTTCGTGCCGCCGCAAGGATGGTCGGCGTAGAAGTCGACGTAAACGGGATAGAGTTGGTCGATCAAAGCCTCGTCGTTGCCGCCGGTGGCCGTCAGCGCGCGGCGGATCAGGTTGCGGGCGCCGTCCCCGATCATGGTGCGCACGACCTGCGACGCGATGGCCAGGCGGCCGATCGTGCCGAGTGCGTGGTTCAGCGCGTGGGCAATATCGGGCGCGGTGTCTGCCAGAGTGCCGTCGAGATCGAAGGCGACAGAGTCGAAACGAATGGCGGGCATAGGCGCGGCGCCATGGGCCAGGCCTATGGAATTCGCAAGATTTCCATGCGATGGAGCCGCCCGAAACCTCCCGCAGGAATTGAGATGAAGACGGCCCGACCCTTTGCCGCAGTGATCCTTGCCGCCGGCAAGGGGACGCGCATGAAATCCGACGTCCACAAGGTGCTGCACCCGATCGCCGGGCGCGCCATGCTCGACCATCTGCTGGGCGTCGTCGACCGGCTGGCGCCCGCGCACAAGATCGTCGTCGTGGGCAGCGGGCGCGAGCAGGTCGAGCATCTCGTCAGCGCACGCGGCGGCGAGACCGTGGTGCAGGAGCAGCAGCTCGGCACCGGCCACGCCGTCCGTCAGGCGGAGCGGGAACTGAACGGCTTCGCGGGCGACGTCCTCATTCTCTACGGCGACACGCCGCTGGTCGAGGCGGAGACGATGTCGCGCATGCTCGAGCGGCTCAACGGAGCCGATGCGCCCGCCGTGGTGGTGGTCGGCTTCCGACCCGACGATGCCGGGGCCTATGGCCGCATCATCGCGGGCGACGACGGCGCGATCCAGAAGATGGTCGAGTTCAAGGACGCGACGCCGGAGGAGCGCGCGGTCGACTTGTGCAATTCGGGCCTGATGGCCGCGCGGGCCGAAGACCTGTTCCCGCTGCTTGGCCGGGTGGGGAACGAGAATGCCGCGGGTGAATATTATCTGCCCGACATCGTCATGCTCGCGCAGGGTGACGGGCGTAAGTCCGTCGTCATCGAGGCGCAGCCCTGGGAGATGGCGGGCGTCAACAGCCGCGCCGAGCTTGCGCTCGTCGAGGCCGAATGGCAGCGCAGGCGGCGCCTGCAAGCGATGGCGGACGGAGTGACCTTGGTGGCTCCCGACACGGTCTGGTTCGCGCACGACACCGAGGTCGGCCGCGATTGCGTCATCGAGCCCCATGTCGTGTTCGGGCCGGGCGTGCGCGTCGCCGACTGCGTCACCATCCGGGCGTTCAGTCATATTGAAGGTGCGACGATCGCCCGCAATGCGGAGATCGGCCCCTATGCCCGTCTCCGCCCCGGCGCCGAGATCGACGAAAATGCAAAGGTCGGCAATTTCGTCGAGGTGAAGAAGGCGCGGCTCGGCAAGGGCGCCAAGGCCAACCACCTTTCCTATATCGGCGACGCCGATGTGGGCGCGGGGGCTAATATCGGCGCGGGGACGATCACCTGCAATTATGACGGCTTTTTCAAATACGGCACCAAGATCGGCGAAGGCGCTTTCATCGGCTCCAACAGCGCGCTGGTGGCGCCGGTCTCGATCGGGGCCGGAGCGATCGTCGGCGCCGGATCGGTGGTGACGCGTGACGTGGCGGAAGACGCGCTTGCGCTTGCGCGCGGCAAGCAGCAGGTGGCTCCCGGCTGGGCCGCGCGTTTCCGAGCGAAGATGGCCGAAAAGAAGCTGGCGAGAAAGTAAGCGTATGTGCGGGATTATCGGGATCGTCGGGCGTGAAGAAGTTACCGAGCGGCTAATGGGCGGGCTGAGGCGCCTCGAATATCGCGGCTATGATTCCGCGGGCGTGTGCACCATCGTCGACAGCCAGCTCGAACGCCGCCGCGCCGAGGGCAAGCTCAACAACCTCGCCGCCGAGCTCCAGAAGGAACCGCTCCCCGGCGTGGTCGGTATCGCCCACACCCGTTGGGCGACGCATGGCGCGCCGACGGTGGGCAACGCGCATCCGCACATTGTGGATGGCGTGGCGCTGGTCCACAACGGCATCATCGAGAATTTCCGCCCGCTGCGCGAGGAGATGCGCGCGCTCGGCCGCACGTTCGAGAGCCAGACCGATAGCGAGGTGGTCGCTCATCTGGTCGCAAACGAGCTGAGTAAGGGCGCGACCCCGAAGGACGCCGTGGCGGCGGTGCTGCCGCGCCTGGAGGGCGCGTTCGCGGTCGCGATCATGTTCAAGGATCATCCCGACCTTCTTATCGGCGCGCGGATGGGCGCGCCGCTGACCGTCGGCTATGGCGAGGGCGAGACCTATCTCGGTTCGGACGCGCTCGCCCTGGCGCCGCTGACCCAGCAGATCGCTTATCTGAACGAAGGCGACTGGGCGGTGATCACCCGCGAGGGCTCGACCATCTACGACCGCGACAACAACGAGGTTAAGCGCCCGATCGTCTCCTCCGGCGCTTCGGGCGCTGCAGTCGAGAAGGGCAACCACCGCCATTACATGCAGAAGGAGATTTTCGAGCAGCCGCTCGTGGTCGCCCAGACGCTGCAAAGCTACCTTCGCTCCTACGAGCAGGAAGTGGCGCTTCCGGACATGGAGTTCAGCTTCAAGGACGTGCCTCGCGTGACGATCGTCGCCTGCGGCACCTCCTATTATGCGGGGATGGTCGCGAAATACTGGCTCGAGCAGTTCGCGCGCGTGCCCGTCGAGCTCGATATCGCCTCCGAATTCCGATACCGCCAGCCGGTTCTGGAGGAGGGCGGGATGGCGCTCTTCATCTCCCAGTCCGGCGAGACGGCCGACACCTTGGCTGCCCTTCGCCATGCGCGCGAGCAGGGGCAGAAGGTGGCGGTGGTCGTCAACGTGCCGACCAGCTCGATGGCGCGCGAGGCGGACCTGCTGCTCCCTACCCGCGCTGGCCCGGAGATCGGCGTCGCCTCAACCAAGGCCTTCACCTGCCAGCTCTCGGTGCTGGCGGCGCTCGCCACGAAGTTCGCGCGCGACAAGGGCCGCATGAGCGAAGAGGAGGAGCGCGAGATCGTCGGGCACCTCTCCGAAGCGCCGGCGGCGATGAACCGCGCGCTCGATCGCGACGAGCAGATCCAGCGCATGTCGCACTTCATCGCGGCCGCGCGGGACGTCCTTTATCTCGGACGAGGGCCGGATTATCCGATGGCGCTGGAAGGCGCGCTGAAGCTCAAGGAAATCAGCTACATCCACGCCGAAGGCTATGCCGCGGGCGAGATGAAGCATGGGCCGATCGCGCTGATCGACGATCACGTGCCGGTGATCGTGCTCGCGCCGTCAGGGCCGCTCTTCGACAAGACCGTCAGCAACATGCAGGAAGTGCAGGCGCGTGGTGGGAAGGTGGTGCTGATCTCGGACGCAGAAGGCCTTGCCAAGGCCAGCGATAGCACGATCGCGACCACCGAGATGCCCAAGGTCCACC
>NZ_CADCWD010000076.1 GCF_902806315.1 uncultured Sphingosinicella sp. | reverse complement strand
GTCGAACTCCTTATGCTCTTTGCCCTCGGCGACCTGCGTGCCGACGCCGGTCTTGGTGTAGAAGCCCGGAATGCCGGCGCCGCCCGCGCGCATCCGTTCGGCGAGCGTGCCTTGCGGGCAGAATTCCACCTCGAGCTCGCCCGCCAGATATTGCCGCTCGAACTCCTTGTTCTCGCCCACATAGGAGGAGATCATCTTCCTCACCTGCCGAGTGCGCAGCAGCTTGCCGAGCCCTTCATTGTCGATGCCGGCATTGTTGGACGCGATGACGAGGTCCTTGACCCCGCTCGCCTGGATCGCGTCGATGAGGCGCTCGGGAATGCCGCACAGGCCGAAGCCGCCCGCGCAGATCGTCATGCCGTCGAACAGCAGCCCCTCGAGCGCGGCGCCCGCATCCGGAAAAATCTTCTGCATCGCCCTCGCCTCCTGTGCAGCGATGCGGATAAGCCGGACTCGCGCGTCCGGTCAACTGAACCTGAACCGTCTTTCAAGTTTGCGGTGGCGCGGAGCGCAGCAAAGCCGTGTAACGGGGCCGAATGGCCGACGATTCATCGCATCCGCCGGCAACGGCAAACCATGGCATCAGCCTTGCCGAGGCCGTGCGCGTCTGGGCGCGCATCGCGCTTCTGAGCTTCGGCGGCCCGGCCGGGCAGATCGCGGTGATGCACCGTATTCTGGTCGAGGAGAAACGCTGGATCGGCGAGCAGCGTTTCCTCCACGCGCTCAATTACTGTATGCTTCTGCCCGGCCCCGAGGCGCAGCAGCTCGCCACCTATATCGGCTGGCTGCTGCACCGGACCAAGGGCGGCCTAATCGCCGGCGCTCTGTTCGTGCTGCCGGGCTTCGTCGCGATCATGGTCCTGTCGTGGATTTACGCTGCCTATGGCCAGGTCGGGGCGGTCGAGGCCTTGTTCTTCGGCCTCAAGGCGGCCGTGCTCGCGATCGTGCTGGAGGCGGTGCGGCGGATCGGCAGCCGCGCGCTTACCGGCAACGGCGCGCGGCTGCTCGCGGGGGCGGCCTTCGTCGCCATCTTCTTCCTTGCCGTGCCGTTTCCGCTGATCATCCTCACGGCCGGGCTGATCGGTTTTGTGAGCGCCCGGCTTGGATCGTCGGCGTTCGCGGGCGGAGGCGGGCACGGCTCAGGCAAGGGGGCAATCGTGCCGGATGCCGAGACGGCGCTCGGCGAGGAAGTCCCCGACCATGCCCGGCCGAACCTGCGCTGGTCGCTCAAGATCTCCGCCATCCTGCTCATCCTCTGGCTTGCGCCGGTCGCCGCCCTTCTCCTCCTCCTCGGCGACGACAACGTGTTCAGCCGCATCGCGCTCTTCTTCTCGCAGATGGCGGTGGTGACGTTCGGCGGCGCCTATGCGGTGCTCGCTTATGTCGCCCAGCAGGCGGTCGAGACCTATGGCTGGCTCCAGCCCGGCGAGATGCTCGACGGCCTCGGCATGGCGGAAACCACGCCCGGGCCGTTGATCATGGTGACGCAATTCGTCGGCTTCTTGGGCGCGTTCCGGCAGGCCACGGGGCTGTCGCCGATGCTGGCAGGAACGATCGGCGGCATCCTCACCACCTGGGTGACGTTCCTGCCCTGCTTCCTCTGGATCTTCCTCGGCGCTCCCTTCATCGAGCGCCTGCGCGGCAATCGTGCGCTCGCTTCGGCGCTGGCGGCGATCACGGCGGCCGTGGTCGGCGTGGTGCTGAACCTCGCCATCTGGTTCGCGCTCCACACCCTGTTCCGCGAAGTGCGCGAGGTCGAATACGGCCCGCTCGCCTTCGACGCACCCGTTTTTGGCTCGGTCGACCTCCCGGCGCTTCTTCTTTCCGCCGCCGCCCTGTTCGCGGTGTTCCGCCTGAAGTTCGGCACCCTGTGGGTGCTCGCGGCCTGCGCGGCAGCCGGAGTTGCGATCCGGCTGCTTCTGGGCGGCTGGACTTAGGAGCGCAGCTTCGCGAGCACGCCCTGGAGCTGCATCGCGTTGGACATGTCGCCCTCGACCTTCAATTTGCCCTGCATGAAGGCGGTCATGCCGTCGAGCTGGCCCGAGGACATCGCTTCCCAATCGGCCCAGCTCACCTTGATCGTGGTGTCGGCGGGGCCGTCCTGCTCGGTGACCTGATTGGCCTGGCCGTCGAGCATCACCACGCCCTCGCTGCCGCCGAAGTCGATCTTGACCCGCTTGCCGGGAAGCCAGGCGCTCTTCGCTTGGAGGGCGGCGGCCATTTCGCTCTTGGTCATCATCTGCTCCTGAATGGTTTCGCCACCGACTAGTTTACGTGCACGTCAAGTCAAGAGCCATGGCCGGCCCGCAGCCCCGGCTTGGCGGAACGCGCCAAGGCCGTTAGGCGGGCGCTGATGGACGCGGCCGAGATCATTCACGAGAAATTCCTTGCCAAGCTCGGCCGGGGCGAGCTCCCGCGCCGGCTCAGCAAAGTGCAGCCGGGCGAGGTCGGTCTTACCGGCGATGCAATGGTCGAGCTCTTCTACAGCCAGTGCGCCAGCCGCCAGATGGACCGACTCTCGCGCCGGCTGCAGGCGCGGGGCGAAGGTTTCTACACGATCGGCAGCTCCGGCCACGAGAATAACGCCGCGGTCGCCGAGGCCTTCCGCGTCGACGACATGGCCTTCCTCCACTACCGGTCCAACGCCTTCCAGATCCACCGGTCGAAGAAGCTGCCCGGCCAGACGCCTTCGTGGGATATGCTGCTGAGCTTCGCCGCTTCCGCCGAGGACCCTATTTCGGGCGGGCGGCACAAGGTAATCGGCTCCAAGCCGCTGGCGATCCCGCCGCAGACCAGCACGATCGCCTCCCACCTGCCCAAAGCGGTCGGCGCGGCGTTCAGCATCGGCATCGCCAGGACCCTGAAGCTTCAGGACACGACGATGGCGTGCGACTCCGTCGTGCTCTGCAGCTTCGGCGACGCCTCGGCCAACCATTCGACCGCGCAGGGCGCGTTCAACACCGCCGCCTGGGCCGCCTATCAAGGCACGCCGATGCCGCTCGTCTTCATCTGCGAGGACAATGGCATCGGCATCTCCACCCGCACGCCCAAGGGCTGGATCGAAGCCAACTTCCAGGACCGGCCGGCGCTGAGATATATACGCTGCAGCGGCCTCGACATGGCCGACGCCTATCGCGGCGCGCGCGAAGCCGCCCACCATGCCCGCACCAAGCGTCAGCCGGTTTTCCTGCACATGGACACGGTGCGGCTCTACGGCCACGCCGGTTCCGACGTTCAGGCGACCTATCTCCCCAAGCATTTGATCGAGCAGGACGAGGAGCGCGATCCCCTCCTGTTTAGCGCGGCCTTGCTCGTCGAGCAGAACCTCCTGTCGGGCAAGGACATCCTCGACATCTACAACGAGACGGAGGCGACGCTGAACCGCGTGGCCGAGGAGGCGATCAGGCGGCCGAAGCTCACCACTGCCCAGGTGGTGATGGAAAGCATCGTCCCGCCGAAGCGCGAGGCGGTCCGCGCCAACACCCCCACCCGGGAGCAGCGCAAGGCGCTCTTCGCCCGCGATCTCGGCATGATGGAAAAGCCGCAGCATATGGCGCGGCTGCTGAGCTGGGCGCTGGCGGATCTGATGCTGGCGCATGGCAACATCATTGTCGCCGGTGAGGATGTCGGGCCGAAGGGCGGCGTCTACAACGTCACGGCGAAGCTCCACGAGCGCTTCGGCTCCTGCCGTGTCATCAACACCCTGCTCGACGAGCAGAGCATTCTCGGCCTCGGCATCGGCGCCGCCCATAACGACCTGCTCGCCATCACCGAGATCCAGTTCCTCGCCTATGTCCACAATGCCGAGGACCAGATACGCGGCGAGGCGGCTACGCTCAGCTTCTTCTCCAACGGCCAATATGCCAACCCGACGATCATCCGCATCGCGGGGCTCGGCTACCAAAAGGGCTTCGGCGGCCATTTCCACAACGACAACAGCCTTGCCGTCTTCCGCGACATTCCGGGCTTGGTCCTCGCATGCCCCAGCAACGGCGCTGACGCGGTCGAGATGCTGCGCGAATGCACGCGCCTCGCGCTGGAGGAAGGGCGCGTGATCGTGTTCGTTGAGCCGATCGCCCTCTACATGACCCGCGACCTGCACGAGGAAGGCGACGCCTTGTGGACCTCGACCTATGCCGCGCCGGGCGAGGCCAAGCCGATCCGGCTCGGCGAACTCGGCGTCCATGGCGATGGCACCGATCTCGCCATCGTCAGCTACGCTAACGGCTATTATCTTTCGCGCCAGGCCGAGAAGATCCTGCGGGAGCAACACGGCCTTGCCTCACGCGTGATCGATCTGCGCTGGCTCGCGCCCTTGAACGAAGAGGCGATCGTCGAAGCGACCCGAGGCTGCGGGCGGGTGCTGATCGTCGACGAATGCCGGCGGACGGGATCGCAGAGCGAGGCGCTGATGGCGCTGTTCGCGGAGCGGGCGCCGGACGCCCTCTGCCGCCGCATCACGGCCGAGGACAGCTTCATCCCGCTCGGCCGGGCGGCGACGATCACACTGCCGAGCCGCGACAGCATCGTCGAAGCGGCGCTGGAGCTGGTCCGTGGCTGAGCGGCTCTCGGCCCTCATCGTCTGCCCCGGCCGCGGAACCTACGGCAAGGCGGAGCTCAACTATCTCAAGCGCTTTCACGCCGACAAAAAGGATCTGATGGCAGCCGTGGACAGGCTTCGTGCAGAGCGCGGCCAGCCGACCATCTCCGAGCTGGACGGCGCAGAGCGCTTCAGCCCTGCCTTGCACACGCGCGGCGACATCGCCTCGCCGCTGATCTTCACAGCCTCCTATGCCGATTTCCTCTCCATCGACCGGTCGCGCTACAGCGTGGCGGCCGTCACCGGCAATTCGATGGGCTGGTACACGACGCTCGCCGTCGGCGGCGCGGTTGGCGCGGAACAGGGCTTCCAGATCGTCGACGCGATGGGCGAGAACAGTCAGGCGGGCGAGCCCGGCGGGCAGGTTCTGCTGACCCTCGTCGACGAGGACTGGCGCGAGATACCGGGCCTGCGCGAGCAGGTCGGCAGCCTGATTCAAGACGTCAACGCGCGCGAGGGCCACGCGCTCTATCCTTCAATCGATCTGGGCGGAATGCTGGTCGTGGCAGGCAGCGAGCAAGGCCTGCAGGCGTTGCTCGCCGAAGCTCCGCCCACCCCTGCCCGCGAGCCGCTCCGGCTGGTCAACCACGGCCCGTTCCATACGCCGCTGATGCAGGGCTCGTCGGACCGCGCGTTCCGTCTGCCCGCCGAGTGGACCCACCCGCCCGCCATGCCGATGGTAGACGGCCGCGGCCACATCTGGCGTCCGTTTGCGAGCCCTGCCGAAGCGCTTCGCACCTACACCTTCGGCACTCAAATTCTCGAGACCTACGATTTCACCCGCGCCGTGCAGGTCGCGGTGCGCGAATATGCGCCGGACCGCATCATCCTGCTCGGTCCCGGCGACACGCTCGGCGGAGCGATCGCCCAGGCTCTGATCGCCATCCAGTGGCGAGGCGTCGGATCGAAGCAGGACTTCCAGGAGATGCAGGCCTCCTCGCCGTTCCTGCTGTCGATGGGCCGCGAGGATCAGCGCTCATTGGTCACTGGATGACCCACCGCACATCGCTCACAGACAGGGGATCTGAATGCCGTCAGGACTAGTTGCCCTTCTCGACGACGTTGCGAGCATCACCAAGCTCGCCGCGGCCTCGCTCGACGATATCGGTGCGGCGGCCGGCAAGGCGGGCACCAAGGCCGCGGGCGTCGTCGTCGACGACGCGGCGGTCACGCCCAACTACGTCACTGGCTTCACGCCGGACCGCGAGTTGCCGATCATCTGGAAGATCGCGCGCGGCTCGCTAAAGAACAAGCTCCTCTTCCTCCTCCCCGCCGCCATGCTGCTGAGCGCCTTCGCGCCCTGGGCGATCACGCCGCTGCTCATGCTGGGCGGCGCCTATCTCTGCTTCGAAGCGAGCGAGAAGATCATGGAAGCAGTGATCGGCCACGATGCGCATGTGGCGGACGTGCCGGTCGACACGCCTCCCGGCGAGATGGAGGCGGAAAAGATCAGCGGCGCGATCCGCACCGACTTCATCCTCTCCGCCGAGATCATGGCGATCGCGCTCGCCGACGTCGCCGACCGCCCGCTGGTGACGCAGGGCGTCGTCCTCGCCGTCGTCGGCATCGCGATCACGGCCGCGGTCTATGGCGCGGTCGGCCTGATCGTGAAGATGGACGATATCGGCCTCCACCTCGCCCAGCGCCGCGCCGCCGCGACCAGGGCGCTCGGGCGGGGTCTCGTCCGGGGCATGCCGATCCTCATGAAGGCGCTCGGCATCATCGGCACTGCCGCGATGCTGTGGGTGGGCGGCGGCATCGTCGTCCACGGTCTCGAAGAGTTCCACCTTACCCCCATCCCCAACCTGCTCCATGACGCCGCGGAAGGCGCAGGCCACGCGGTCCCCTTCGCGGGCGGTGCGGTCGAGTGGGTGGTAAACGCTCTTGGCGCGGCGGTGGTCGGACTTGTGATCGGCGGGATCGTGATCGCCGCCCTCCACCTCATCAACAAGGCGCGCGGCAAGACGCACTGAGGCCAGCCGGCCGAGCATCGCCCGGCCGACCGATCCGGATTTAGCTAATGACGATGCCGTTGGCGCTCGGCGCCTTCGTAGGGTCGGGAGCGATACGCGCGCCCTCCGTGTCGGGCGCGGGATATTCGACCTGGGTCACGCCCGGCGCCAAGGTGGACTCGCGCGGCGCACTCGTCTCGTTCGCGCCAATCGAGAAGGAGCCCTCCTCGCTCCCGCGCGTGAGCCGGCGAAGCCGGTCGGTGCTGGCGGCCGGGAGGCCCTTGTTGAAATAGCGCGAGATCACATAAGCCGCGCCCGCCGCAGCGGCTGCGCCCACTACCATCGCTGTCGTGGAGCCGCGCGTTCGCTTGGCCTTGGTCTCCTCATATTGCCGGTCCAGCGTCTCGCTGCGCCCGCTGGCCTCGGCCTGAGCGACCAGCGCGTCATGCCGGTGGCAGAGCTGCTCGAACCGCTCGGTGAATCGCCGGAACTCCGCGCTCCACTGGTGGCTCTCCTTGTCGCGGCGATGCAGCGCCTTCAACTCCTTGCGCACCAGCGCATGCTCGGACTTCAGGTCGGCGGCGCTGCTCTTCGCGGACGCATCCTCCTTCAGCCGCTTCAGGAAAAAGCCCTCGAAAATCTCGAGATGCTCGCGGAGCTCCCGCTCATAAGCCTTGAAGTCCGCGTCGCGTTCGCCTTCACCGTCGGGCTGGTTCAAGATGCGCTGCGACAGCGAGCGAAGCTCCGCATGTTCGTGGCGAATGCGCTTGGATATTTCCATCTTTCAGCTCCTGGCTTCGGCAAGGTGACGCACGCGCCGCGCGCGCCGATTTCATGCCGCCAACCGAGCAGCAGAGGCTCGGTTCCGCCCTTCCGCCATCCCGTTTCCCGAACGCGCCGGATAGCCGCCAGCGAAGCTACAGCCCGAATGGATACATCTCCTCCTCGCCGGCCGGCTGCTCGCCCCCGTCGAGCGGAGTGACGGCGCTGGTCTCGTCGAACCAGACCCAGCCGTCGAACTGGTTGGGGAGCACGGCCTGCGCATAGTGGCTCCAGCGCTCCGTTTCCGGGCGGTAGATGACGCCGATGAAGCGTTCGAGCCGCGGCTCCATCAGCGCCTCCACCGCCGCCTCGTTCACGCCTTGCCGCATGTCGAGGAGGAAGCGCTCCACGCCGGCATCGTGCGACATGCGCTCGTAGCTGCCCGCGAGCGAAGGCCGCACGTCCTTCACCTCCATCGGATCGTCCCAGTCGGTCGCGCAGGCGACGGTGCCGGTGTGCGTACCGAAGCCGATCAGCCGCGCCTGCTCTCCGAACTTCTCCTTGCAGAGTTGGCCGATATTGAGCTCGTCCCGCACCTGTCCCATCTCGGTGTGGGCGGCGTTGCCGATATGGCTGTTATGCGCCCAGACCACCGCCTTCGCGTCCGGCCCTTTGGCATCGAGCAGCTGGCAGAGCGTTTCGAACATGTGCGTGTCGCGCAGGTTCCAGCTCTCCGCCGCGCCGTGATACATGACGCGGTAATAGGCCTCCGCGTTCTTCACGAGCCGCGCATTGGCGGCCGCGTCGAGATATTCGTCGCCGTCCTCCGCGACATATTCCATCCGCTTCTGGAGCAGCTCGCGCAGCATCTGGGCAACCGGCTGCTCGCATTGCGCATAGCCGCGGGTGATCGCCATCCGGCCATAGCCTTGCGGGTTTTTGGCAAAAGGCTGAAGGCAGCCGTAGCGCTCCCGCGCCACCGCCGCCGCTTCGGGATCGACATCGTCCAGATAGTCGATCACCGCCCGGATCGAGCCGCCCAGATTGTAGAGGTCGAGCCCATAAAAGCCCGCCATCCGCTCCGGCTCCACCGTCGCGTTGCGGCTCCTCGTCCACCGGATGAAGGCCTGCACGTCGGTGTTGCGCCACATCCAGGTGGGAAAGCGCTGGAAGGCCGCCTCCTCCCCCTCTCGCTCCGGCCTGTCGCGGACATAGCGGTCGATCACCGCCGCATCGGGCCAGTCCGCCTCGACGGCGACGATATTGAAGCCATGCTCCTCGATCAGCCGCTGCGTGATCGCCGCGCGGGCGCGGTAGAATTCGCTGGTGCCGTGGCTCGCCTCGCCGAGCAGCACGACCTTGGCCGACGCGAAGCGATCGAACAAAGCGCCGAACGCCGGATCGTCCAGGTCCGGAAGCGGCTCGGCCGCATCGCGGATCAGCTCGGGCAGCGAGCGCGGGTCCGCCCGTTCGCCCTTTTCCGTCCAGGCATGGGCGCCGATCAGCGGCACGAAGCGAACCGCGCCCATCTCCTCCTGCTCATACTCGTCCTCGGAGCTGCGCGTGATCTTGAGCAGCTTCTGCACCGCGCCCGGCTCGCCCACCGGCATGACCAGCCTGCCGCCCACCTCCAGCTGCTGGAGCAGCACGTCGGGCACATGGCTGCCGCTCGCCGACACGATGACCGCATCGAACGGCGCCTCTTCCGGAAAGCCGCGCGTGCCGTCGCCTTCGTAGATGGAGACATTCTCGTAACCGAGCCGCTCCATCCGCTCGCCCGCCAGCGTGGCGAGTTCGAGATGCCGCTCGATCGCGATCACCTCGTCCACCACCTGCGCCAGCACCGCCGCCGCATAGCCGGAGCCAGAACCCACCTCGAGCACCTTGTCGGAACCCTCCAGCTCCGCCGCTTCCAGCATCAGCGCAACGATGTAAGGCTGCGAGATGGTCTGATCCGCCTCGATCGGCAGCGGCGCATCCTCATAGGCGAACTCCGCCAGATGCTCCGGCACGAACGCTTCCCGCGGCACCGCCCGCATCGCCGCCAGCACCCGCTCGTCGTGGATCCCCCGCGCGGCGATCTGCCGCTCCACCATCTTCTCGCGCGCCGCGGCGAAGTCTGCCATGGGAAACCTCCTGTCGAGCACAACCGGCTCAAGGGAGCGCCGTTCCGAGGGAGCCATGCACGAGCGGATCATCGGCCTTTACGAGGAGAATGCCGGCGCTTGGGACGAAGCGCGGGGCCGGGAGCTTGACGACCGGCAGTGGTTCGATCGCTTCACGTCGCTCCTGCCGCCGGGCGCATCCGTGCTGGACCTCGGCTGCGGGAGCGGCGAACCGGTGGCGCGCCACCTGATCGAAAGCGGCTACCGCGTTACGGGTGTCGATTCCTCACCCTCGCTAATTGCCATGTGCCGGGAGCGCTTTCTCAACGGGGAATGGCTGGTCGGCGACATGCGCGGACTCGACCTCGGCCGCCGCTTCGACGGCATCCTCGCCTGGCACAGCTTCTTCCACCTGCACTTCGACGCCCAGCGCGCCATGTTCCCCCGCTTCGCGACCCATGCGGCCTCGGGAGCCGCGTTGATGTTCACCAGCGGCCCGCAGCACGGCGAGGCGATCGGCGATTGGCAAGGCGAACCGCTCTACCATGCCAGCCTGGACCCCGATGAATATCGCGGCCTTCTTCACACAAACGATTTTGGTGTTGTGAGCTTCCAAGCGGGAGAGCCGGCTACATATGGCCCCTCCGTGTGGATAGCGCGCAAGGTCAGCTAATCCACCCTGACCCGAAGTGACCGAGCATGTGCTAACTGCGGCTCAACTCCTGCGCCGTCGGCTGCTTCGGCCTGATGGTCAAGACATCCCCCTGCCTCTCGATGACCACATCTACATCGGTGCCGAACCCAATCTCGTCTGGGATCAACAGGATCTGATCCTCGCCGTCCTGCATCAAGCGCGTAGTATATACCTTCATCGCGCTATTGTAGCAGCAACCAAGTGTCAGATCAGCCCCGCCAGGGGGCTCGAAGGATCGGCATATCTGCGCTTCCCCATCCGCCCGGCGCGGTAAGCGAGGCGGCCGCCTTCTACAGCGGACTTCATCGCCCTCGCCATCAGCACTGGGTCCTTGGCTTCGGCGATCGCGGTGTTCATGAGCACGCCGTCGCAGCCGAGCTCCATCGCCACGGCCGCGTCCGAAGCCGTGCCGACACCCGCATCGACGAGCACCGGCACCATTGCCTGCTCGACCATGATGCGGATCATCACCTGGTTCTGGAGCCCGAGGCCCGACCCGATCGGCGCCCCCAGCGGCATGATCGCGACCGCGCCCGCATCCTCCAGCTTCTTCGCCGCGATCGGATCGTCGGCGCAATAGACCATCGGCTCGAAGCCTTCCTTGGCCAGGATCTCGGTCGCGCGCAAAGTCTCGATCATGTCCGGGTAGAGCGTCTTGGCCTCGCCAAGCACCTCGAGCTTCACCAGCGTCCAGCCGCCTGCCTCCCGCGCCAGCCGAAGCGTCCGGATCGCGTCCTCGGCGGTGAAGCAGCCGGCGGTGTTGG
>NZ_CADCWD010000075.1 GCF_902806315.1 uncultured Sphingosinicella sp. | reverse complement strand
TCATGCCCTTGGATGGCGCGATGTTCACGTTCACCGCCATGTTGATCATCGCCTGCAGCCCGAACTGGGACACAAGGCCGGCGGTGGCGAGGACGGTGAAGCGGTCCTCCTCGTGCAGGAGCTTGATCATCGTGCGCGCGATGATGACGAGATAGATGATCGCGATGGCGAGGCAGGCGATGATGCCGAACTCCTCGCCGATCACCGAGAAAATGTAGTCGGTGTGCGGCTCGGGCAGGTAGAATTTGCGCGTGCCGCCGCCGGGTCCGGTGCCGAACAGCCCGCCTGCGGTCAGCGTGCGAAGCGCGCTGTCGGTCTGGTAGGTGTCGGTGTCGCCGGTCGCGCCGAACAGGAAGGCGTCGATGCGGATCGTCGCCACGTCGTAGAAGAAATAAGCGGCGACGATCCCGCCCAAGGCAGCAACGCCGAGGATGATCAGAAAGCGCATCGGCACGCCCGCCAAGGTCAGCAGGATGACCCAGGCCGCGGCGAAGATGATGGTCTCGCCGAAATTGGGCTGCTGCATGAGGAGCAAGGCGACAAGGGCGGTGACGATGCCGGACAGCGACACGACCGGCAGCGTCTTGTCCTTGTCGCGGAGCGAGATCAGCCAGGCGAGGCTGACGACGAAGAGAGGCTTGAGGAACTCCGAAGGCTGGAATTGCGCGAAGCCGAGGCCGATCCAGCGCCGCGCGCCGTTCACTTCCGCGCCGATCAAGGGCACGAGGAACAGCAGGCCGGTGAAGAAGACCGCGCCCATCAGGCAGAAGCGGCGCGCCTTGTCCTTCGGCAGCATCGAAACGGCCACCATCACGGGGACGGCAACCATGATCCAGATGAGCTGGCGCCAGAAGTAATGGAGCGGAGCGAAGCTCACCGCCCCGCCGGAGTAACGCTGACCGGCGGCGGGCGATGCGGCGGCAACGGCGATGAGGCCGATCGAGACCAGCACCGCCACGAGCAGCAGAAGCACGCGGTCGATCTCCCAGAACCAGCGGCCGACGGCGCTGCGGTCCGATCGGCCGAACTTGGCCGATTTGGATTTCTTCGCGGCGGTCCCCACGCCCCCCATCACGTTCATTGCCCCACCCTCACGCCAAAGCCTCCACAGCGGCGCGGAACGCATCCCCCCGCGCCTCATAATCCCTGAACTGGTCGAACGAGGCGCAGGCGGGCGACAGAAGCACCACCTCCCCCGGCTGCGCCGCTTCCGCAGCGACGCCGACCGCCTCGATCAGCATCTCGCATTCCTTGACCGGCACCTTGTCCGCCAGCAGCCGCGCGAACATCGGCCCCGCTTCTCCGATCGTGTACGCCGCGCGCACGTGGCCGAGGTGAGGCTCGCAGGCGTCGAGGTCGTCGCCCTTGGGCAAACCGCCCAGAATCCAGTGCACCGCCGGATAGGCCGCAAGCGCGGGTGCGGTGGAGGTCGGGTTGGTTGCCTTGCTGTCGTTGACGAAGAGGACGCCGTTCTTCTCGGCCACCCGCTCCATGCGGTGCGGCAGGCCGGGGTAGGTGACGAGCGCGCGGCCGATTACCTCGTCCGAAATGCCCAGCACCCGCGCGACTGCCACCGCCGCCGCGACATTCTGCGCATTGTGCGGACCCTGCAGCGAAGGCCAGCGCGACTGGTCCTTTATATCTCCGGAGGAAACGAGGATCCGCTGGCCGGTCAACTGGCCCGCAATCGCGCGTGTGTAATCGTCCTCGGCGGCGATGACGGCGACATGTTCGGGCGACTGCATCGCAAACAGCCGCGCCTTGGAGGCGGCATAATCCTCCACGCCGTCGTAGCGGTCGAGATGGTCGGGCGTGACGTTGAGCAGCACCGACACGTCGCAGTCGAGGCTCTGCGTCAGGTCGATCTGGTAGGAAGAAAGCTCCAGCACATAGACGCCGACGCCATTCTCGTTGGGGGCGAGCGGGTCCTGGCCAAGGATCGGAAGCCCGATATTGCCGCCCATCATCGTGGGCACGTCGGCCGTCTTCAGGATGTGGTGGATCAGCGCGGTCGTGGTGGACTTGCCGTTCGTGCCGGTGATCCCGACCACCTTGTGCGGCGGCAGGGTGGGACGAGCCTGTGCGAACAGCTCGATGTCGCCGATGACCGGCACCTTGGCCGCTCTCGCCCGCTCCGCGATCGGATGCGTGTTCAAGGGCACGCCGGGTGAGACGACCACGCCCGCATAGCCGTAGATCGACGTGGTGACAGGATCGGCAAGCCGCGCCTTGTCCGCGACCTGGAGCCGCGCTTCCGGGCGGTTGTCCCAGGCCATGATCGTCGCCCCGCTGGCGGCGAGCGCCTCCACGGCCGCGAGGCCCGAGCGCGCAAGCCCCAGCACCGCGTAGGACTTGCCGGCAAAGGCGGGGCTGGTGATCATCTGAGCTTCAGCGTCGAGAGGCCGGCGAGCGCCAGCACGAAGGCGATGATCCAGAAACGGATCACGACCGTCGATTCAGACCAGCCCATCTGCTCGAAATGGTGGTGGATCGGCGCCATCTTGAACACGCGGCGGCCGGTCCGCTTGTAAAAGAAGACCTGGATGATGACGCTCATCGCCTCGGCGACGAACAGCCCGCCGATGATGCCGAGCACGATCTCGTGCTGCGTCGAAACGGCGATCGCGCCGAGCGCGCCGCCGAGCGCGAGGCTGCCCGTGTCGCCCATGAAGACGGCGGCGGGCGGCGCGTTGAACCAGAGGAAGGCAAGGCTCGCCCCGACGATCGCGGAGCAGAGAACGGTGAGATCGCCCGCGCCGAGCACGAAGGGGATGCCGAGATATTCGGAATAACGTGAGTTGCCGACCAGATAGCTGATCAGCAGGAAAGCGAGGCTGGCGATGATCACCGGCATGCTGGCGAGACCATCGAGGCCGTCGGTCAGGTTCACCGCATTGCCGAACGCCACGATCACGAAGGCCGCGAAGGCGATGTAGAAGAGGCCCAGATCGACCACCGGGCCGGTGTAGAAGGGAATGTAGAGTTCAGTGCCCGTGCCGGTCAGGATCACGTAGCTGCCGATCGAGGCCACCACGAACTCCGCCAGCAACCGCGTGCGTCCGGAGACGCCTGCGGTGCTGCGCTTCGTCACCTTGTCGTAATCGTCGAGGAAGCCGATCAGGCCGAAGCCGACGGTGATGAACAGGCACGCCCACAGATAGCGGTTCGAGAAGTCCATCCACATCAGCATCGAGACGGTGATGGAGGTCAGTATCATCAGCCCGCCCATGGTCGGCGTGCCGCGCTTGGCGAGGTGCGACTGGGGGCCATCGTCACGGATCGGCTGGCCCTTGCCCTGCCGCACCCGGAGCCAGCCAATGAACCTCGGGCCGATGATGAGGCCGAGGATCAGGGCGGTCGCGGTCGCTGCGCCGGCGCGGAAGGTGATGTAGCGGAAGAGGTTGAGGATGCCGGCAAAGCCAAGCTGCTCGGCAATGAAGAGAAACATCAGCCTGTCCCGAGGGAAGTCGAAGGGTCGCGCGCCAAGGCTTCCACAATTGCGGAAAGCCCGATCGAATTCGATCCCTTGACGAGTATGGCGTCCCCCGGCCGGATCGCGTCGCGCAGCGGCTGGAGCGCCGACTTCGCATCCGGGACATGCGTCATGTTAACCTTTTGGCCAAGCGCTTTCGCGAGCGGCTTCATCTCTTCGCCGACCAGTATGGCATAATCGACACAGGCCGCTTCGATGGGCTCGGCGAGGCCGGCGTGGAAGTCGTCCGAGCCGACGCCAAGCTCGCGCATCGAGCCCAGCACGACGATGCGGCGGCCTTCTACTTTCTGCTCGGCGAGGCTCTTCAAGGTGGCCCGCATCGACGAAGGGTTTGCGTTGTAGCTTTCGTCGATCAGCACCGCCTCACCGCCGGAGGCGCGGACGCGGTGTCGTTCGCCGCGACCCTTCAGGCCCGGCATGTCGGCGAGCGCCAGACCTGCCGCCGCAAGGTCGCCGCCCATGGCTTCGACCGCGCCGAGCACGGCGAGCGAATTGCTGACCCAGTGGTCGCCCGGCTGCGAGATGGTGAAGGTGAGTTCCGCTTCCGGAAGCACGGCCGTCAGCATCGTGCCGCCATTGTCGGCCCGGACGACGTCGCGGGCGTATATGTCCGCGCCGTCCCCCATGCCGAAGGTCAGTATCCTTGCCGCATGCGGCCGCGCGGCGGCCAGCAACCGGTCGCGATGGGGGCTGTCGAACGGCACGATCGCGACGCCGCCCGGCTCCAGCCCCTGGAAGATCTCGCCCTTCGCGTCGGCAATCTCCTCTTCGCTTGAGAAGAACTCCCGATGCGCGGAGGCGATGGCTGTGATGATGGCGACGTGCGGCCGAACGAGCCGGGTCAGCGCGGCAAGCTCGCCGGCATGGTTCATGCCCATCTCGAACACGCCGAAGCGGGTCTCGCGAGGCATGCGCGACAGCGACAGCGGCACGCCGGTATGGTTGTTGTAGCTCTTCACCGAGCGATGCGCGCGGCCTGGCATTGAGCGGTCGAGCGCGGCGAAAAGCGCTTCCTTGGTGCCGGTCTTGCCCACCGAACCGGTAACCCCGCAGATGCGAGCATCCGTGCGTGCGCGGGAGGCGCGGCCGAGATCGTTGAGCGCCTTGGTCGTGTCCTCCACCCGGACATGCGGCTGGGCCAGGTCCTGGCTGACGATCGCGCCGGCAGCGCCCGCGCCGTAGACTTTGTCCAGGAAACGATGACCGTCCGTAACCTCCCCCTTCATTGCAATGAAGAGGTCGCCCGTGCTGATCTCGCGAGAATCGAATGCCAGGCCATTCACGTCGAAGTCCGCCGACGCGGTGCCGCCCACAGCCTGGGCGATTTCGGCGGAGGTCCAGAGTGGGGTCATGCCGCGCACTCCCTCGCCACGCTCACGTCGTCGAAGGGCAATACGAGGTCGCCCACGATCTGCCCCTGTTCGTGACCCTTGCCGGCAAGAAGGATAATGTCGTCGGCGCCCGCCTGAGCCACCGCTTCGGCGATCGCCTCCCGCCGGCCAGGGACTTCTCGTGCGCCCGGAGCACCGGCGAGAATGTCGCGGCGGATCGATGCCGGATCCTCGCTCCGGGGATTGTCGTCGGTGACGATGACGAGGTCCGACAACCGCATGGCGACGGCACCCATTTCCGGGCGCTTGCCCACGTCCCGATCGCCGCCGGCGCCGAACACCGTGATCAGCCGCGCCTTGGCATGCGGCCGCAGCGCCTCGACGGCGCTCTCGATCGCGTCCGGCGTATGGGCGTAATCCACGTAGACGGGTGCGCCCGCCCGCGTGATCACCGCCCGTTCCAGGCGCCCGCGCACCGGCTGCACCCGGCCGAGGTTGGCAAAGGTCGTGGCGAGATCGCCTCCGGTCGCGAGCACGAGGCCCGCGGCCGTCAGCACATTGGCTGCCTGATAGGCCCCAATCAGCGGGATGTTGAGCTTGTGGGTCTTGCCGTCGGCTTCGACCTCCAGCGTCTGGCCGAGTTGGGTGGGCACGCGCGAGAGAAGCCGCAGCGTCTCTCCCCGCACGCCCACCGTCACCCGCCGGAGCCCCCGCTCCTCGCACCTCTTGATCACGTCGACGGATTTCGGATCGTCGGCCCAGACCACCGCCGTCCCGTCCTGCTCCACCACCTCGCTGAACAGCCGCATCTTGGCCTCGAAATAGGCCTCCATCGTGCCGTGATAATCGAGGTGGTCGCGGCTGAAATTGGTGAAGGCGGCAGCCTGCACCGGCAGCCCCTCGGTCCGATATTGCGAAAGCCCGTGGCTGGACGCCTCGAACGCGGCATGCGTCACGCCCTCCCGCGCCAGGCCCGCCATGTTGGACAGGAAGGTCACGATGTCGGGAGTGGTGAGGCCGGTCGTCACCTGGTCGTCGGCGGTGGTGACGCCGAGCGTGCCGATCGAGGCGGAATGGAAGCCCGCCATCCGCCAGAGCTGGCGCGTCAGCTCGACGTTCGACGTCTTGCCGTTGGTGCCGGTGACTGCGATCACCGTGCTCGGAAACGGTTTGAAGAAGCGCGCCGCCAGTTGGGCGAACTCGCGCCGCGGCTCGTCCGCGCTCAGGTGCGCCGCACCTTCGATCCTGACTTCAGGCCGCGCGACGACCGCCACAGCGCCCGCGTCCACCGCGCTCGCAATGAAGTCCTCGCCGTTGAACATCGTGCCTCGAAAGGCGCCGAACACCGTGCCCGGCGCCACCTTGCGGTGATCGATGGCGAAGCCCGTCACCTGCGAATCAGAATCGACTCCGGCGAGGTCGCCAAGGCGCATCGCTCAATGCTTCTTTTCGGCCTGAACGTAGGGAAGGACCTCGGCGAGATTGGCGTCGCGGCGGCTGTCCGGCACGACCCCGAGCACCGGCGCGATGCGGCTGATCGTCTTGCTCACCACGCCGGCGACATTCCAACCCGCAGTACGGAAGCCGTGAGTTTCGGAGATTCCCTTGGGTTCATCGAGCATGGCGACGATCACATAGCGGGGATCGTCCATCGGGAACACACCCGCGAAGGTGGTCACCAGCAGCGACCGATTGTGATACTTCTCCGCCGAGCCTGTCTTGCCGCCAATCCTGTAACCCGGAGCATCGGCTTTCTTGCCGGTGCCGTGAGTGACCACGAGGCGGAGCAGCGCGCGCATCTTGTAGGATGTGTCCTCGCTGAACACCCGGCGGCCCTTGGGCGCGGGGCGGTTCTTGTCGACCTTGAGCAGGGTTGCCGGCCGCCAGATGCCGCCGTTGAGCAGGGTGGCATAACCGGTGGCGAGGTGGAGCGGCGTCACCGCGATGCCATGCCCGAAGCCGACCGTCATTGTGGCGATTTCACCCCAGTTGGCGCCGGGCGAGAGCGGCCGCCCGCGCTCCTTGAGCTCCACGGACACGGGCTCCAGGAACGCCATCTGCTCCAGGTAGCTCTTCTGCCGGGCACCGCCGATCTGCGCCGCGATCTGCGCGGTGCCGATGTTCGACGATTCCTTCATGATCTCGGCCACCGAGCAGTTGCGGCCGAACGGATGCGTGTCGGTGATCGAGAAGCGACCCGCCTTCAGAGCGCCCGGGCAGGGATACATCTGCCCGAGGCTCTTCACGTGGCCGTCGTCCATCGCCATTGCGACGGTGAAGGGCTTGAAGGTCGAGCCGAGCTCATAGACGCCGAGCGTAGCGCGGTTGAAGCGCTGGTCGTCGCTGCCCTTGCCCGGCGCATTCGGGTTGAGCTCCGGAAGCGAGGTCATCGCCATGATCTCGCCGGTGTGGATGTCCATGATGATGCCGGCCGCCCCGACCGCGCTGAATTTGGTCATGGCGCCGAGGAGTTCGGCCTCCAGCGCATGCTGGACCTTTGAATCGAGCGAAAGAGCGACGGGCTTGTCCCGCATGTCCTCGCGGATCAGACGGGCGTCGAGCGCACGCTCCATGCCCGCTTCGCCGCGGCCGTCGAGGTTGGTGTAGCCGATGATGTGAGCGGCAAGGCCGAGATTGGGGTAAAGCCGCTCGGGCTCGCGATCGAAGGCGATGCCGGGCTCGCCCAGCGCGTTCACCGCGGTCACCAGCTCAGGGAGTGCGCGGCGCTTCAGGTAGACGAAGGTCTTCTTGGAATGCAGCATCCGCTGATATTCGGCGGCGCTGCGCTCCGGCATCAAAGCGGCGAGCTTGAGCGCGAGCTCGGCCCGGTTGCCGATCAGCTTCTTGGGGTGAACGCCGATCGACCAGCCGCTGATCGTGCTCGCCAGGGTGACGCCGTTGCGGTCCACGAGATCGGCGCGGGCGGGGAGCAGCGGGTTCACCGCCGCCCCGGAGCCGCCACGATCGGTGGAGAGCTGGAGGAACATGAGCCGCCCGACGATCAACGCGGTGACGCCGGCGAAGACCAGCATCATCAGCATCAGCCGATGGTAGGTGAGCGCCAGGGCATCCGGCTTTTGCGCCGGCGCCTTCACCCGTCGTGCGTTGGCCTTGGCGGCGAGCGTAGTCACCGGAGGCCCGCCTCCGACCTGGATTTGGAGCTGCCGCTGCTCTGCGCGGGCTTTTCGTCGCCGAGCGTGGCGACCATCGTCTTGAGGCTTGCGGCCTTGGGCTTGGCCTTCTTGACCTCGGCCGTCTTCGCCTCGGGCTTCTTGGCTTCCTTGACCGCTGCCGGCTTGGCGGCAGCCACTTTGACCGTGAGGGGCTTCGCCTCGGCGACCTTCACAGGCGCCGGAGCGGCCTTTACGGGCGCCGGAGCTGCACTTTTCACCGCGGCAGCCTTGATCACCCGCGCCTTGGCCTCGGACGGATCGAAGCTCGCCTGGCGCAACATCGGCTGCGGCTGGGCGGCGGCTCGCTCGGCGGCGGCGGCATAGTCGACCGGCGCGAGCTTACGCCCGGCCTGCGCGGGCGCCGGAGCCTGCACCTGCGGAGCGGCCCGGGGGGTCGTCTCCATCGATGCCATCTGCACCTTCGCCTTTTCGTCGAGGCTCTTGTCGCGCTGCTCGAAGCGGGCCAGCGTCACTGCATCGTCGAGGAACTGGGCAGAGGTCGGCGCCGACAAAGCAAGCACTTCCGCGTTCCAATGCTCGAGCTGCTGCAGGCGCCCGCGCGTGCCGAGCTCCGTCTGCAGCGTGCGGATGTCCTGCTTGGCGAGCAGAATCTGCCGCTCCAGCTTGGCAACCTCGGCGCGCTCGGCGGCGACGTTCAAAGAGAGCATGTAGCAGCTGAGCGCTGCGCCGCCGACAGCGGCGACCCAGCCGACGGGCTTGAAGCCACGGGGCATCATGAGCGGAATCCTTTACGCGAACGAGGGGGAGCGGAGGTGCGGCGCGCGACCCGGAGGGTGGCCGAGCGGGCACGGGGGTTTGCAGCGAGTTCGGCTTCGCCAGCCTTGACGGGCTTGGCGACGGCTTCGAACGTCGGCTTGGGACCTTCATCCGGCACGGCCGGAAAATGGCGCGAGGCAGCGGGGACAGAACCGCTGCGCTCGCGCAGGAAACGCTTTACTACTCTGTCCTCAAGGCTGTGAAAGGTGACGACGGCGAGGCGGCCGCCTTCCTTCAGGATTTGCTCGGCGGCTTCGAGACCGCCTTCGAGCTCCTCGAGCTCTTCGTTGAGGTGGATACGGATCGCCTGGAAGGTGCGGGTCGCCGGATCCTTCTTCATGCCGGCATGCCAGCCGAGCGCCTTGCGCACGATCTGGGCGAGCTGGCCGGTGCGCTCGATCGGGCGCGCGGCCACGATCGCGCGAGCGATGCGGCGGGACTTGGGCTCCTCGCCATATTTGTAGATGACGTCCGCGATCTCGCCTTCGTCGGCTTTGTTCAGGAAATCGGCCGCGCTCTCGCCTTCCTGGCTCATGCGCATGTCGAGCGGGCCGTCGCCCTGGAAGGAGAAGCCGCGATCCGCCTGGTCGAGCTGCATGGAGGAGACGCCGATGTCGAGCGTGACACCGTCCACCTCCTCGACGCCGCGGTCGGCAAGCGCCTGACGCATCCGGGAAAAACGCTCCGGAACTAGCGTCAGGCGCCCCCCGCTCACGTCCGCGAGCCTACTCCCCTCGCGGACGGCATCTGGGTCGCGATCAAACGCATACACTCGCGCACCCAAACCAAGCATGGCATTCGTGTAGCCGCCGGCCCCGAAGGTGCCGTCGACGTGAATTTCTTCTTCCCGGATCGCCAGGCCGGCGATCACTTCGTCCAACAAAACGGGGACGTGCGGGGCAGCGGCCGGGGTCATAGCGGCAGCCCCTTCTCTTCGAGCCGGTATGCGGCGAGGTCCTTCAGGTCCTCGTCGCCGCTCTTCAGCGCCACATAGGGGTTCCAGATCTCGAAGGTGCCGCCGACGCCGACGAACAATGCCAGCTCTTCGATCTGGCCCTTACGGCGCATCATCGGGGGAAGGATGATGCGGCCGCTGGTGTCGTAGGGCACGTCTTCCGTGATGCCGAAGGTGCGGCGGGCACGGGCAAAGTGCGCCGCGGCGTCGCCGCCGGCGGCTTCCTCGAGCAGGCGCTTGCGCTCGATCTCGGCCTGGAGATGGCGGCCATAGCCGCGGTCGTAAGCGGTGAGGCAAGAGTCGACGGAATGCTGGCCGATCACGATCGCCTTGGCGTCGGAGCGGCGTTCCACCACTGAACGGATGAACGACGGAACGGAGAGGCGGCCCTTCGGGTCCACCGCGTTCAGCGCGCTTCCGTTGAAGAGGTGCTCCAACTCCACTTGGTCGTCCGTCCCCTGCACACGGACCTTCCCCGTTCACGGACGCGCGCCCTCGCGGCCATGTGGCTCGTTCATCAGCCTTGGAAGTGCCCCGAAATCTTGAAGCCAGTGGATAACATCACGCCTGTAGGGATGGAAGGGGTTTTCATGCCCTGCATGGGGATTTCATGCCATCAGGTGGATTCCGCCTGTGGATTTATGGTTTGTTCTACAAGTGGTTCCTCTCCTGTTCGCGTGGAACAAGCCTGTGGATAAGTATGGGGAAGCCGACTCAGCGCGCTAGGCGCGGCGGAGTCGGACGAGAGTCGCGGCAGCGGCTGCGGCGAGGAGCAGAGCCAGGCCGGCAACGAGCCAAGCGACGTGTCTGTCTTCGCCGTTGCGCGACCAATCGATACTCGGGGCGATCCGCTCCCGCTCGATTCCGGCAAGCGCGTCGAGCCGATCGGCGACGACCAGCGGGTTGTCGGCCACGCGATCGCTCCAACTTGTATCGCCACCCTCCCCGACCCAGAGCGCGTCGTTCATCAGGTCTGCATCGGCGAGCAGCAGCGCCTCGCCTGAGCCAAGCGGGCAGCGTGCCCAAAGGCCATCCGCCGTGGCGCAAGCCGGCTTCGTCGCGACGAAGCGTCCTGGAGCCGCCATCCGCAGCCTTCTTCCGCCGGGCAGGTCGCGCACCACGATATCCTGGCCGCCTCGTTCGAGCCGCACGCCCCAATGGGTGAGCAGCGGGTCGAGCAGGCCGATCGCGGGCGCGCGGCGGATGTCGCCGAGCGGCAGTTCGGACGGCCAGACCAGTTGCGGATCGGTGAGGATCAGCACCCGCCCTCCCCGCCGAACCCAGCCATCGAGCGCGACCAGCTCCTCGGGCGCGAGCGCCCGCGGCTGGGCCAGCAGCAACAGGCGGCCCGAAGCGAGGCTCGGCTCGTCGAGCACGTCGAGGGGGCGGACGCGGAACTCGGCCTGGAGCATTTTGAAGGAGGCTGCCGGGCGCGATCGGGGGTCGAACGCGCCGCCCTCGCCCCAGATTATCGGGAGACCCGTGAACAGCATCAGATCGGGCTTCGGAGCGGTGGATGCCGGCGCTGTCTGCGCTGCAGCGCGGTGGCCCAGCACCGCCTCGTAAGGCTCTACCCCGCTGGACATGAGAGACAGAAGGAGGCCCGCGGCCAGCGCCCGCGCCGCAGAGAGGGCGGCGCGCGCCATCAGCGGGAGCGGCCTCCTGTTACTTGGCGGCTCCGGCCGCGCCGTCCTTGCTGCTGTTCGAATCGGCATTGCCCGGCGCTACGCCGAGCTCGGCGAGCGGTTCCTTGGGCTCTTCCCGAGCACCTGCGTCCGCGCCTTGTTTGCCGCCCCGGATCTGCCGGTCGATGCTGTTGGCAGTGATGGGCTCCTCTTCGCTCGGGCTGGTGAAGACCGCCGCGAGCAGGACCAGCACGAACACGAAAGCCAATCCCGTCAAACCGATGCGTACACGCTGCATCCGCTCGATTACCCTCCAAACCCCGCTGCTTCGGGAAAGAGGTTAACGCGGCCGTCCGCTTTTGTCGAATATCAGCTGAACGGCGCGGATTTCCGCAACAAATAATTCACTTGACGCATCGCTGCGCTGCCGCAAATTGCCGCAATGCAAAAGACCCTTTCCCTCGCCGCCGCGTGCGTCGCGGCCACCCTCTCTCTCGCCGCCTGCCAGGCGGAGACCGAGGTCGTCGAAACTCCCGATCCTCAAGCCGCCGAGCTCGCAAAGGCACCGCCGGTCGAGCTCCCGCCCGCCATCCAGGCGAGCCGCACCTATCGGTGCAAGGACAACAGCCTCGTCTATATCGACTTCATGTCCAACAACACCGCCGTGGTCCGCAAGGAGAAGGGCGCCGAGCCCCCGCTCGCGACGGTCACCGCGGAGACGGCGGGTGGCGCCTACAAGTCCGCCGACGGCTTCACCGTCAGCGGAAATAGCGAGCAGATCACCTACTCGTCGCCGCAGGGCGGCAGCCAGAGCTGCAAGGCCTGATCACCTTCTCATCGTAACGCAGGGCCGGTCGAGCAATACTCGGCCGGCCTTTTACTTCCTCCCCATCGCGCGCGATGGGGAGGGGGACCATGCGAAGCATGGTGGAGGGGTGGTTTTGCCCGACACCCGAGCGACAATGCCGGAAGCCACGGCCTGCGGGTCGTGCAGTACGTCCGCGGCCGTATATCGTAGCACTCGCAATCCTTGCGACTTCAACCAGGCGGTACGCCGCGCGTCCCGCTGAGCCTGCCCGCCCATGCCATGGCTCGCCCCATCGACTTCCACGACCAGATTCACCGCCGCGCAGTAGAAATCCACAACGAAGGCGCCGATTGGGTGCTGCCTTCGGAATTTCAGACCCCCAGGGCGGGTCCGCAGCACCTGCCAGAGAACGCCTTCCGGCAGACTTGTCAGCCGACGCAGCTCGCGAGCTCGAATGACCATCCTGTTTTGCGCCATCTACCCCTCCACATGCTTCGCATGGTCCCCCTCCCCAAGCGGGCTTGGGGAGAGACTAAGGTCATGCAGGTTCCGCCTGTTTCGAGAACTCCGCCATGCGGCGCTGCAGTTCGTCTTCCGGCACGTCTTCGACATGGGTGGCCAGGGTCCAGCTGTGGCCGAACGGGTCGATCACCGTTCCCGAGCGGTCCCCGTAGAACTGATCCTCCACCGGCCGCTCGACCGTTGCGCCGGCTGCGACCGCCCGTTCCACTGCCGCGTCGACATCCTCCAGGTAGATCATCAACCCCGCCGTCGCGCCGCCGCGGGACTTGGGCCCGAGCTTGCCGTAATCGGGCCATTCGTCCGACAACATGATCACGCTGTCGCCGACCTTCACCTCGGCATGGCCGATCTTGTCGCCCATCGGCAGGCGCATCTGCTCGGTCGCGCCGAACGCCTCCGCGTAGAAGCGAATCGCCTCCTCCGCGCCGTCCACGATCAGATAGGGTGTAACGCTATGATAGCCTTCCGGTTTTGCCTTCACGCCCATGATCCATCTCCTCCTGCTTGAGAACAAAACATGATCATCCATACACCCTCGCCGCCCCTTCGACAAAGTGGAATCGATCGAATAGAGGCCGCGCATGCCCAGCCAGATCACTCCGGACGTCGTTGCCGAGCACGGACTTTCGCCCGAGGAATATGAGCGCGTGCTCCACGCCATGGGCCGCGAGCCGAACCTGACCGAACTCGGCATCTTCTCGGTCATGTGGTCGGAGCATTGCTCGTACAAGAGCTCGCGCATCCACCTGAAGAAGCTGCCTACCACCGGCCCGCAAGTGATCTGCGGTCCCGGCGAGAATGCGGGCGTGGTCGACATTGGGGACGGCCAGGCGGCGATCTTCAAGATGGAGAGCCACAACCACCCGAGCTACATCGAACCCTATCAGGGCGCCGCGACCGGCGTCGGCGGCATCCTGCGCGACGTGTTCACGATGGGGGCTCGGCCGATCGCCAACATGAACGCGCTCCGCTTCGGCCGCCCCGACCACCCCAAGATGCGGCACCTCATCGCGGGCGTGGTTTCCGGCATCGGCGGCTACGGCAATTGCGTCGGCGTCCCTACCGTCGGCGGCGAGGTCAATTTTCACCCGGCCTATGACGGCAACATCCTCGTCAACGCCATGACGGTCGGCATCGCCGAGCAGGACAAGATCTTCTATTCGGCCGCCTCCGGCATAGGAAATCCGATCGTCTATGTCGGCTCCAAGACCGGCCGCGACGGCATCCACGGCGCCACCATGGCGAGCGCCGACTTCTCGGAGGACAGCGAGGAGAAGCGCCCCACCGTGCAGGTCGGCGACCCCTTCACGGAGAAGCTGCTGATCGAGGCATGCCTCGAGTTGATGGCCTCGGACGCGATCGTCGCAATCCAGGACATGGGCGCGGCCGGCCTCACCTCCTCCTCGGTCGAGATGGCGTCCAAGGGCGGTGTCGGCATCGAACTCGACATGAACGCCGTTCCCTGCCGCGAGGAGGGCATGACGCCCTACGAGATGATGCTCTCGGAATCGCAGGAGCGTATGCTGATGGTGCTGAAGCCCGGCCGCGAAGGCGAGGCCGAGGCCATCTTCCGCAAATGGGAGCTCGACTTCGCCGTCATCGGCCGGGTGACCGAGGCCGGGCACATGGTGCTCAAGTGGAACGGCGACACGGTGTGCGACATCCCGCTCGCGCCGCTCGCCGACGAAGCGCCGCTCTACGACCGCCCCGCAATGTCTCCCGATGACTACAAGGCTTGGGCACAAGTGAAGCCGCTCGGCGAGCTGCCTGAGACGACGGACATAGCCGCCGATCTCCTCAAGCTGATGGCCTCTCCGGATCTCGCCTCGCGCCGCTGGATCTGGGAGCAATATGACCACATGGTGGGTGCGAACACGGTCCAGCGCCCCGGCGGCGACGCAGCCGTCGTCCGCATCCACGGCAGCGAAAAGGCCTTAGCGATCAGCACGGACGTGACGCCGCGTTATTGCTATGCCGATCCCTATGAGGGCGGCAAGCAGGCGATCGCCGAATGCTACCGCAACCTCTCCGCGGTCGGCGCCACCCCCCTCGCCGTCACCAACTGCCTCAACTTCGCCAATCCGCAACGCCCCGAAATCATGGCCCAGCTCGTCGGCTGCCTCGAAGGCATGGGCGAAGCCTGCCGCGCGCTCGACTTCCCGATCGTCTCCGGCAACGTCTCCCTCTACAATGAAAGCAAGGCGACCGGCGGCGGCAGCGCGATCCTGCCGACCCCCGCGATCGGCGGCATCGGCCTGCTCAAGGACTGGCGCAAATCAACCACCATCGCCTTCAAGGGCGTGGGCGACATCATCGTGCTGGTCGGCGAGCGCAGGGGCCAACTCGGCCAATCGCTCTGGCTGCGCGAGCTTCATGGCCGCGAAGACGGTCCGCCCCCCTCGGCCGATCTCGAGGCGGAGCGCCGGGCCAGCGACTATGTCCGGGCGAATATCGGGAGCGGCTGCCTGACGGCGGTCCACGACGTGAGCGACGGCGGCGTCGCCGTCGCCGTCGCCGAAATGGCGCTGGCCGGCAATATCGGCGCCCTTCTCCAGCCGGTGCAGCCGTTCGGCATCGCGGGCTCTTTCTTCGCCGAGGACCAGGGCCTCTATGTCGCGACGGTGGCCGACTCTTCGCTGCTCGACTTCCTGTCCGACGCCATGATCGCCGGCGTCGCAGTCGAACCGATCGGCCGCACCATCGCCAGCCGGCTGATCTTCGAGCTGAAGGAGGGGGATTTCGTGCTTCCCCTCACCGATTTGCGCCGCGCCCACGAGGCCTTCTTCCCGCGATTGATGGGCGGCGAACTGGCTGTCGCGTAACGAAGCTATTGCGACCTATTCGCATTAGCGATATATCCGATGTCCATGATCGTTTGTATCTGTAATGCGATTCGCGAGAATGACGTCCGGGCAGCGGCTCGCCACGGCGCGTCCTGCCCCAGCAGCGCCTACCGCGCCTGCGGCAAGAAGGCGCGTTGCGGACAATGCTTCTCATTCGCGCGCGAGATCATCGCAGCCGAGCGCGCGACTGCCTAGCAAGAGCAGCTAGGCCGCTCCGCAAACCCGCAGATTTCCGCCATTTTCTTGATGATTTGAAGAGCCCCTTCCGCTATGCCACCTGCAACAGGAGGCCGTGCATGAAGGGCAACGAGAAGGTTATCGAGTTCCTCAACGAGGCGCTCAAGAACGAGCTGACGGCGGTCAACCAATATTGGCTGCATTACCGCATGCTCGACAATTGGGGCATCCACCGCCTCGCCCAGTTCGAGCGGCACGAATCCATCGACGAGATGAAGCATGCCGACATCCTCTCGGCACGCATCCTGTTCCTGGACGGCCTGCCCAATTTCCAGATGCTCGGCCGGCTGCGCATCGGCGAAACCGTCGAGGAATTGCTCCGCGCCGACCTTGCGCTCGAGATGGAGGCGCTGACCCAGCTGCGCGAGGCGATCGCTTATTGCGAGACCGTCCGCGACTATGTCAGCCGCGACCTTTTCGCTCAGATCCTCGAGAATGAGGAGGAGCATGTCGACACGATCGAGCAGCATCTCGGCATGATCCAGAACATGGGCATCCAGAACTACATCCAGCTTCAGTCGAAGCCTGCCGAAGCCTGAGCTTCTCCTCCCCCGCCTCTGGTGTCACCCCCTTGTGCAAGGGGGAGCCTGAATGACCGACACGTCCGCGCCCCCGCCCCGGATCGCGTCGATGGACGCTGTGCGCGGGATGGCAGTCTGCGGCATCCTGCTCATGAACATCGTCGTCATGGGCCACCCGGGCAGCGCCTATAACAACCCCACTTTCTACGGCGCGGAAGGGCGCGCAGACATGGCGGCGTGGCTGATCAACTTCATTCTCGCCGAAGGCAAGATGCGGGCGCTTTTCACCATGCTGTTCGGCGCCTCCATGGTGCTGATCGCCGACCGCGCCGAAGCGCGGGAGACCGGCAGCGCGATAGAGGCGCACCTTCGACGCATGTTCTGGCTGTTCATGTTCGGCATGATCCACGCCTGGCTCATCTGGTTCGGCGACATCCTGGTCCAATATGCCGTCGGCGGCGCCTTTGCTTTCGTTCTCTGGCGCTTCCGGCCCCGCGCCCTCTGGATCCTCTTCGCGGGAATGATCGCGATCGAACTTCTGCAATTCGGCGCCACCTATCTACAGCAGGCAGGTGCAACCCCGCTGAGCGCGCGGGACGTCGCAGCTCAGGCGGCGCAGGAGATTGCGAGCTATCGCGGCGGTTTCGCCGACGTGTTCGCAGCGCGCGCGCGAACGACCGTCCAGTTCCAAACGGATACGCTGGTCGCCTACATGCCGGAGACGATCGGCTTCATGGCGCTCGGCATCCTCTTCTACCGCAACGGCTTCCTCAGCGCAGCCTGGTCGCGGAGAGCTTACTGGCGCACGATCGCGATCGGTTATCTCATCGCGGCTCCGCTCACCCTGGCGCTCGCCTGGTTATTGCTGGCTCGCGACTTCGCGCCGGGCCTCGGGTCGCTCACCGAAGGGCTCAGCCTCATTCTCCGCCCCTTCATCGCGCTTGCCCACGCTGCGGCGGTGATCCTGCTGGTGCGAAGCGGCGACCTGCGCTGGTTTACGAGCCGGTTGGAAGCGGCGGGGCGCATGGCCTTAAGCAATTATCTGGGCACGTCGCTTCTCACGACCACCTTCTTCTATGGATACGGCTTCGGCATGTTCGGGCAGCTTTCGCGCGCGGAGCTCTATTGGGTGGTGCTCGCGGTCTGGGTGCTGATCCTCGCCTGGTCGAAGCCGTGGCTGGAGCGCTATCGCTACGGACCGCTCGAATGGCTCTGGCGCAGCCTCGCGAGCGGCGAGCGCCAGCCAATGCGCAGGGAAGTGCCTGTCTAACGGCGTTTAGATGCGGCCAAAATCCTGGTTGCTCGCGTCGCGATTGCCACTCGGCCGGCGCTGGGCCAGCGGGTTGGCCTCTTTCTCGAACAGCTCCATCGTCGTTTGGTAGAGCGAGCGGAGCTTCGCCACTGCGGGCAGCAGTTGATCGGGGAACAACCGGCTCTCGATGGAGCGGCGGGCGACGAACTCGATCTCCTCTGCGAGCTCACCGAGCGGCTCGGCGCCGAACTGGCGCGCTTCGGACTTCAACGTGTGGGCGGGAATGACGAGCGCGGCCGCGTCCTTGCGGCGCATCGCGTCCTCGATCTTGGCGACGGATTTCTCGCCGTCTTCCTGGAAATAGCCGAGAATGCGGACGAAGCCCGGCCCCAGCTCGGCCCGGGTCTGCTGGAACACGGTCCAATCCACTATTGGGTTGGCTTCAGCCATCGTTCCGTCCTTTTCGCGCCCGCATGTCCACCTTGTCGGCACAAATCTAAGCCAGCGGGGTAAACAGGGCGTTTAAGAAGCAGCCGATTGTAACCGCGGCGTGGCCGCTCTCGTCCGTTTCGGCGCGGATCGTTCGCCGGCCCTTATTTGTCTTTGTCGAACGGGTTGCGCGACGCGCGCGCGCTCAGACGGACCGGCACCGCCCCGAAGCCCAGCTCCTTGCGAATGCCGTTGATGAGGTAGCGAAGATAGCTGTCCGGCAGCTGGTCGACCCGCGTCCCGAACAGGACGAAGCTTGGCGGGCGCGTGTTCACCTGGGTGATATAGCGAAGCTTGATGCGCTTGCCGCCGGGCGCGGGCGGCGGGTTCCTTTCCACCGCCTCCTCGAACCAGCGATTGAGCTGGCCGGTCGAGACGCGCTTCGACCAGATCTCCCGCACCTCCATGGCGGCGCCGAGCAGCTGGTCGATACCCTTGCCCGTCATCCCCGACACGGTCAGCAGCGGCACGCCGCGCGCCTGGCTAAGACCTTCGTCCAGCGCCCCCTTGATGCCGTTGAACAGCGCGCTCGGCCCTTCGGCCACGTCCCATTTGTTGATCGCGACGATGAGGGCGCGGCCCTCCTGCAGCACGTTGTCGGCGATCCTGAGGTCCTGCGCCTCCAGCCCGCGCGTGCCGTCGAGCAGCAGCACCACCACCTCCGCGAAGTCGACCGCCCGCCGCGCGTCGGCCACGGACAGCTTCTCGAGCTTGTCCTCGACCTTGGCCTTCTTGCGCATGCCGGCCGTGTCGATCAGCCGCACCGGGTGCCGCTGGCCGTCCGGCGCCTGCCATTCCCAATCGATCGCGATGGAATCGCGCGTGATGCCCGCCTCCGGCCCGGTGATCAGCCGCTCCTGGTTGAGGATGCGGTTGATCAGCGTCGACTTGCCGGCATTCGGGCGCCCGACGATGGCGAGCTTCAGCGGCCCCTCGCCTTCTTCCTCCTCCTCGTCCTCCTCGCGCTCCACATAGGGGCGGATATGCTCGAACAGGTCGACGACGCCCTCCCCATGCTCCGCGCTCATCGCGATCGGCTCGCCGAAGCCGAGCGCATAGGCTTCCATGATCCCGCTCTCGCCCGCTTTGCCCTCGGCCTTGTTGCCGGCCAGGACCACGGGCGTGGTCTCGCTCCTCAGCCAGCGCCCGATCTCTTCGTCGAGCGGCGTCAGCCCGGCGCGCGCGTCGAACAGGAAGAGGGCGACGTCCGCCTCCTTCACCGCGGCCACCGTTTGCGCCCGCATCCGGCCCGGCAGCGTCTCGGGATCCTCATCCTCGTAGCCGGCTGTATCGATCACACGGAAGTCGAGCCCGAGCAGGGTCGCCTCACCCTCGCGGCGGTCGCGAGTCACGCCCGGACGGTCGTCAACAAGCGCCAGCTTTCGCCCGACCAGGCGATTGAAAAGCGTCGATTTTCCGACGTTCGGCCGGCCTACGATCGCGACTGTGGGGAGCTTCGCCATGGCGCGGCAGTGCCGCCTCGGCGGAGGTGGGTCAACAGACCCTCTTGAAAATCCGCTCGACTTGCGCTAGCTGGCACCTGCGGACCGGGCCCCTCTGGCGATCGATTGATCGCGATGTCGGACCGCATCGGGTTAGCTCGGTGCAGGTTCTTTTTGGCTCCCTTCCCTGCATTTGGGCTGACCCGATCGATGAACAACCATCGATTGGAGAGTGGCTATGAATGTGATCATGTATCGGCTGACGGCACTTCACCGCAGGCTGGACGAAGAGATCAGGCGCGAACTGAAGCGCCGTTTCCCCGACAACATTCGCCTGCTTCGGCTCAAGAAGCTCAAGCTCGCCATCAAGGACCGCCTGCACCACCAGGTGTTCAAGGCGCGGAGGGTCTGACCATGAACAGGCCCATCACCACGCCCCGGATCGATCCGGGGCTGGCAGTCCCGTTCGATGCGGGGCTGCGGCGCCATATGCTCGGCATCTACAACAATATGGGCGTGGGCCTGGTGATCACTGGCCTGGTTGCGGCGCTCGTCGCCAGCACCCCTGCTTTGTACCAGCCCATCTTCGGCACGCCGCTCAAGTGGGCGGCGATGTTCGCGCCGCTCGCCTTCGTCTTCTTCCTGTCGTTCAGGATGGAACGGATGAGCGTGGCGAGCGCCCGCACCGCCTTTTTCGCTTTCGCGGCGGTGATGGGCGTCTTGATGGCGAGCATCTTCCTCGCTTTCACCGAGACGAGCATCGCGCGGACGTTCTTCGTCGCGGCAGCGATGTTCGGGAGCGTGAGCCTGTGGGGCTACACGACCAGAAGCGACCTCACGAAGTGGACGACCTTCCTCTTCATGGGCCTGATCGGGGTGGTGATCGCCAGCATCGTCAACGTCTTCCTGGGCTCGACGACTTTGCAGCTCATCGTGTCGGTCGCGGGCGTGATCGTCTTCACCGGGCTTACCGCCTGGGACACCCAGCGCGCGAAGTCCGACTATCTCGCCTTCGCGGGTACCGAGCATGCCGAGAAGCTCGGCATCATGGGTGCGCTCTCGCTCTACCTGAACCTCGTCAACCTCTTCCAGCTGCTGCTGACCTTCTTCGGGCAGCGGGAGGAAGGCTGACGAACCCGCCGCCGCCGGCCGCCCCAGCCGGCGGCGGCACCTTTTCCACAGGATCCGGGCCCCTCTGGCGGCTGCTCCACGAGCGGCCGTGATGTCGGATCGAATATCGATCGAAAGAGGATCTGACCCATGGAATTCCTGTTGATGGACTGGCTGGGAACGCCGGTCTGGTTCTGGCTCGCCTTTCTTGGCCTCGTCGCGGCGCTCACCGCCTTCGACCTCGGCATCCTCCACAAGGAGGACCGCGAGATGGGCATCGGCGAGAGCCTCAAGCTCTCCGCATTTTATATCGGCATCGCCTTGCTGTTCGGCGCCTGGGTGTGGGCGCAGAAGGGCGCCGATCTCGGCATGAAATATTATACCGGCTTCTTCATCGAAAAGGCGCTGTCGATCGACAACGTCTTCGTGATCAGCCTCATCTTCACCTATTTCGCGATCCCGCGAATGTACCAATATCGCGCCCTCGTCTGGGGCATCATCGCGGTGATCGTGCTGCGCGGCATCATGATCGCGGCCGGCGCGGCTCTGGTGCAGGAATTCTACTGGCTGCTCTACATCTTCGCCGCCTTCCTGGTCGCGACCGGAATCAAGATGCTGTTCGCGGGCGACAAGCCGATGGACGTCGCGAACAACCCGGCGGTGAAGTTCATCTCCAACCGGATGCGCGTCACGCCCGATCTGCACGGCCAGAAATTCTTCGCCAAGGTGCCGGACGAGAAGACCGGAAAGCTGGTTCGGGCGGCGACTCCGCTCTTCCTGGCGCTGGTGGTAATCAACCTCGCCGACCTCGTCTTCGCGGTGGACTCGGTGCCGGCGATCTTCGCGATCACCACCGACACCTTCATCGTCTACACGTCGAACATCATGGCGATCCTCGGCCTGCGCGCGCTCTATTTCGCGCTCGCCGCGATGGTGCACCGCTTCCACTATCTGAAATATGCGCTCGCGCTCGTGCTGGTGTTCATCGGAACGAAGATCTTCGTTTCCGACTTCCTGCTCGGCGGCGACAAGTTCCCGCCGGTGGCGAGCCTGGGCGTAACCTTCGGCCTGATCCTGGGCGGCATCCTCTACTCGCTCTGGAAGACCAGAGGTGCGGAGGAGCCGGACTGGCCGGCCTCGACCGACGAGAGGCGGGTGGCCGATGCGCTATAGACGCTTCAAGGCACTGATCCTCGCCGGCTGGGGCGCCTCGACCTTGTTGATCCTCGGCGTGGCGGCAGCGGGCCAGTAACGAGACGGGCCGGCAGCGCCGCTGCCGGCCCGATCTCCATCAGCGCCAGGCGGTCAGCGTGCCTTCGTCGTGCAGGATGTAGAGCGTGTTGTTCGCCACCACCGGCGGCAGCGACACGCCGAGTTTGGTCTCCTGCGTGCCGATCACGGTTCCGTCGACGGGGTTCACGTTGGTGATCTGACCGCGATTGTTCGCGAGGACCAGCCGGTCGCCCGCGAGCACCGGACCCACCCAGCTGAGCGGCCCTTCCTTGTCCTCGACATCGCGCCAGCGCGGAAGCTGGGTCATCCACTTCACCTTGCCGGTGGCCCTCGCGATCGCGAGCAGCTGGGCCTGGTCGTTGACGACGTAGATCCACTCGCCGATCACCCACGGCGTCGAAATGCCCGCCAGGTTGATCTCCCAGACGCGCTGCCCGGTGTTGAGCTCGAGCGCCACCATGCGCCCGCCCTGGCCGACCGCATAAACGCGGCCGGCATCGATCACCGGGTCGGCGTCGATGTCGGACAGCGAGGACACGGCGGTCGAAATGCTGGTCCGCGCAAGCGCGTCCTGCCACAGCACGCGGCCATTCTCGTAACGATAGGCAGTGAGCTCGCCCGACGAGAAGCCGGCGACGACCGTTCCTTGCGAGGCGGCCGGAGCGGCAGTGCCGAACACGCCCGCGGTCTCCAGCGTGCCCGAAGCGGTCCAGCGAACCGCGCCGTCGGCCGGGTTGAGCGCGAAGAGCTGGTTGTCCTGGGTCGTCACATAGACATTGTCGTTGGCGATCGTCGGAGCTCCGCGCATCGGTCCGCCCGGGCGCACGCGCCAGATCTGGGCGCCGGTCGCGGCGTCAAAGGCAGCCACGTCGCCGATGCCGCTCGTCGCATAGACGCGGTTGTTGTCGTAGCTCACGCCGCCGCCGAAGAGCACGCCGAAAGCACCCGTCGACTCGCCGTTGATCCAGCTGATGCCGCCCTGGCGGTCCTCCGGCCGTCCGACGCCGACCGACCAGACCTGCGCGCCGGTGGTCGCGTCGAACGCGCGAACATTGGCGATCGTGTCGATCGTGTAGACGCGGCCGCCGCCCACGACGGGGGCGGAAGCGAGCCGGGCGCGCGATTCGCTGCCGCGGCCGATCTTCGCCGTCCAGGCGCGCGTCGGCGTTGCCCCAAGCGCCAGATGGCCCATCGACTTGGAAGGGTTGCCGCCGGGCTGCGTCCAGTCGGCATTGGGCGCCGCGGGGGGCAGGCTGATCGCCACGTCGGCAAGGGCCGGGTCGACTTCCACGCTCGCCTCGCCGCCGAGCACCGGGATGCGCTCGCCGACGGTTGGGGTTTTGGCCTTCTCCCGGCCGCTCAAAATCCCGCAGCCGCTCAGCATCGCTGCGGCCGCCACTACGCCAATCACTCGCTTCATTGCGTCACTTCCTTCGTTGCGGGGCCGCCCTTGGCGGCACCTCCCGCGTCAGTCACTGCGTCCACCCCGAGCGCGCTCGCCATCTGCACCGCGCGCGAGCGGATGCTCGCCGGCAGGGTCTGGTCCTTCGCCAATGCGGCGAAGATGGGCGCCGCGCGCGCGGGCTGCTTCTGTTTGAGGTGCGCGAGCGCGACCATCTCGCCGGCGCTCCCGAACCAGGGGCTCCCCGCCTGCGCCAGCGGCTGCAAGCGCCGGATCACTTCGGCGGACGGAAGCGTGTCGAACTCGACCGCCGTCTGCCGCACCAGCGCCAGCTGCCGATACGGCTCGGCCATTTCGGCGTCGTCGGCCACCGTCTTGAAATTCTGGGCCGCCGCCTTGAGGTTGTTCTCCTGCAGGGCAACGTCCGCTTTGGTGAGCAGCGCCGCGGCGCGGTAGCCGGGCGAGCCCTCGGCTGCGATGCTGTCGAGCTGCTTCGGCACATCCTTCAGCCGGCGCGCCTGCACGTCGTCAAACGCCGCGATCAGCGCCTGGCCGCGCTCGCCGGCCTCTGCCTGCTGTCGGTTCTGCCACCAGATGTACCCGCCGATGGCGGCGAGCAGCAGGACGAGAGCGATGATGGCAAGCACGCCATAGCGCTTCCAGAGGCTGCCCAGCTGCTCCTTCCTGAGCTCTTCGTCGACCTCGCGATAGAAGGTCTCGTTTTCCCTCGGCTTGATCGCCAACCCACTCTCCAAACGTCATGACGGCAACCTGCGCGGCGCGCACCCCGTTCGACTTCAACAGCATCGAAGATGAACGGGAGATTGGCGCCCCCCACGGCTGCCCCACCGCCGCTTCTAAAGACAGGCGCCGCCAAACGAAAGCGCTACTTGGGGCGGTAGATCTGCTCTTCGGTCGGGAACGACCGCGCGCGAACCTCTCCCGCATAAGTCGCGGCGGCTTCTCCGATCCGGGTCGCGAGATCGTCGTAGCGCTTCACGAAGCGCGGCGTGCGTTCGAACAGGCCGAGCATGTCCTCCGTCACCAGCACCTGCCCATCGCAGTGCGCCGAGGCGCCGATCCCGATCGTCGGACAGGGCACCGATCGCGTCGCCTCGATCGCAATCTCTTCCATGACCCCTTCAAGCACCAGCGCGAAGCAGCCGGCCTCCGCGACCGCGCGCGCGTCCGCCAGGATCTTCGCGGCTTCGGCATCGTCGCGCCCCCGCGCCCGATAGCCGCCCAGCGAATTCACCGCCTGGGGCGTGAGCCCGACATGGCCGATCACCGGGATGCCGCGCTTCACCAGGAACGCGACAGTCTCGGCCATCGCTTCACCGCCCTCGAGCTTCACAGCCGCAGCGCCGGTTTCCTTCAGCACCCGCGACGCGCTCGCGAAAGCCTGCTCCGGGCTCGCTTCGTAGGAACCGAACGGCATGTCGATCGCGACAACCGCATGCCACGACCCGCGCACCACCGCAGCGCCATGCGCGCACATCATCTCCAGCGTCACTGGAATGGTGGAGGGAAGCCCGTAGATCACCTGCCCCAGGCTGTCCCCGACCAGCAGCAGATCGCAATGCGGGTCGAGCAACTGCGCCATCCGCGCGGTGTACGCGGTCAGCATGACGATCGGCTCGTGTGTTTTACCGTCCGGGCCTTTGCGCTCCTGGATCTTCGGCACCGTCAGCCGCCGCATCGGCGCGGGCGTCGGGTTGGCGCGGCTGGTGGAGGTGTCGATCGTGTAGGTGGACATGGAGCAGCCCTACTCCCTCGGACTTCCCATGGCAAAACGCACCTGCGGCAACCCGCAAATGCTGCTCGTTCGACCAGTTGCGCATCGGCCCATCTTGCTTATTCTCCCAGCCCATGTGGCTTCTCGACAAGATGCTCCGCCGGCTCGTCCGCAAGGGTGAGCTCACAATCGTCGACCATGACGGAAAGCAGTATCGCTACGGGAGCCCCGACCCTGCTCACGCGCCGGTCAGGGCACGGCTGACCGACAAGGGCGCCGCGCTCCACATCGCGCGCGACCCGCGGGTCGGCGCCGGCGAAGCCTATATGGACGGGCGCCTCGTCATGGAGCAGGGCGACATTCGCGACTTCATCCTGCTCATCATCTACAATGCGCCGTGGGAGAAGCCCTCCGCGCTCAAGCCCCCGAGCCCCCTGCGCCTCGCCGTCAACGCCGCGGCCGGCAAGCTCGACCAGGTCAACTGGAAGACACGCTCGCGCAAGAATGCCGAGCACACCTACAATCTGACGCGGCGCCTCTACGAGCTGTTCCTCGACGAGGACCGCCAGTACACGATGGCGTATTACCGCGACACCGGACACAGCCTCGAGCAGGCGCAGCTCGACAAGAAGGCGCACATCGCCTCCAAGCTTTACCTCAAGCCCGGCATGAAGGTGCTCGACATCGGCTGCGGCTGGGGCGGTCTCGCGCTCTACCTGAACCGCCATTACGACGTTGACGTCCTCGGCATTGCGCTGGCGCCCGACCAGATCGCCTTCTGCAACGAGCGCGCGGCCGAAGCCGGCGTGTCGGACCGTGTCAAGTTCGAGCTGATGGATTATCGCGATCTCCAGGGCGAGTTCGACCGCATCACCAGCGTCGGCCTGATCGAACATCTCGGCACGCCCCACTATCCCGGCTTCTTCAAGCACATGCACCGGCTGCTCAAGCCAGACGGCGTGATGTTCTCGCATTGCTGCGGCCGCATGGGCGGGCCGGGCCTCACCGACAAATGGACGCGCAAATACATCTTTCCCGGCGGCTACATCCCCGCACTTTCGGAGCTCGTGACCGAAGCCGAGAAGAACCACCTGATCGTCAGCGACGTCGAGGCGATGCGCTACCATTATGCGCACACGCTGGAGGAATGGTATTACCGCACGGTCGCGCACCGCGACGAGATCGTCCAGCTCTATGACGAGCGCTTCTACCGCATGTGGGAATTCTATCTCGCCGGCGCGGAAGCCGCCTTCCGCTATGGCGGGCTCGTCAACTGGCAGCTTCAATATGTGAAGCGCCGCGACGCCCTACCGATGACCCGCGACTATATGTTCGAGGAAGCGGAACGCCTCCGCGCGCTGGAACAGCCCCCGGAATGGCACCTCGCCAAGGCAGCGGAGTAACTAGGCTGAACGCCGCCGCTCTTCCATGAAGTGACGGCGGCACATCGCGACATAGCGCTCGTTGCCGCCAATCTCCGTCTGCGCGCCCTCCACGACTGCGCGCCCTTCTGCATCGACACGCAGGTTCATCGTCGCCTTGCGCCCACATCGGCAGATCGCCTTGATCTCCGTCAGCGTGTCCGCAAGCGCGAGCAAGGCCCCGCTCCCCTCGAACAAATTGCCTTCGAAGTCGGTACGCAGGCCGTACGCCAGCACCGGAATGTCGAGCTCGTCGCAGATGGAAGCGAGCTGCAGTACTTGGCTGCGTGCCAGGAACTGCGCCTCGTCCACCAGCACGCAGTGGAGCTTGGCGCGTGCATGCTCCGCCTCGACTTGAGCGCGTAAATCCGTCTCTCCTGTGAAAACCGATGCCTGCTGATCGAGGCCGATCCGCGACGCGATCACTCCGTGTCCGTCCCGGTCGTGCACCGAGGCGGTGAACAGCATCGTGTGCATCCCGCGCTCGCGATAGTTGAAGTCGGCCTGCAGCAGCATGGTCGACTTCCCCGCGTTCATGGAGGCGTAGTAAAAATAGAGCTTTGCCATCCCCGCTTCCTTCCACGCGAGCGCGCGGCGGGCAACCGCTCAGCCGAACTGCATCAGCACCAGGCCGACCGCGAGCGCGACAGCGGCCACGATCCTGCGCCCACCGAAGCGTTCACCGAGGAACAGGCTGCCCATCGCGGCGGCGAACACCACCGACGTCTCTCGCAGTGCCGACACCTTGGCCGTCTCGATGAGCGTGAAGGCGTAAAGCGCCGAACCGAAAGAGAGGATGGAAAGTGCCCCGCCGGCGAGGCCATACCGCCACCGCGCTGCCACGGCGGGAGAGATCGCGTTCCGCCGCAGGATCAACGCCAGCAGGACCACAGCTGCACCGTCGAGCAGGAACAGCCACACGATGAACGTGAACGGGCTCGGCGCCACGCGCACGCCTCTCGCATCGGTGACGTTGTAGAGAGCGATGCCGATCGCGGTTCCCAGTGCCCAGAGCAGGGCGGCCGCATGAGGATGATTGCGAAGCGCCACCCCACGCGGCGGCACCGCAAAGGCCGCCGCGGCAAGCGTCGCCAGCACGAGCCCCGACCATGCGAGCGGCGCCAGCTCTTCGCGAAGGAAGATGAGCGCGGTAAAGGCGGTGAGCAGCGGTGCCACGCCGCGCATCACTGGAAACACCAGAGAAAGATCGCCCCGCTGAAGCGCGCGGATCATGCAGACCTGATAGAAGAAGTGGGCCGGGAGCGCGAAAGCCAGCGCCTGCCAGGTCGCAGCGTCGGGCGCCCGCACGAAGAAAGTCGCCGGGAGGATCAGCGCCGCGGCACATGCCGAAAGAGTGGCCCGCGTGACGAGGATGTCGCCGCCCATTTTAACCGACACGTTGGCAGTGGCGAGCGTCAGTGCCGAAAAGAGCCCGAGGCAGATCGCGAGGGAGGTGCTATCCATTGTGGCTCGCTGTAGCGACGCTCGGCGGATTATCTATTCGGGAGAGTATTGGGATGCCTTTAGTCGCCCCGCTCGAGAAGGGCACCTCGCCCGAGGTCGACGCGCTCGCCACCTTCTTCGACGAGACATTGGGCTTCACGCCGAACAGCGTGCTCACCATGCAGCGGCGGCCGGAGATCGCTTCGGCGTTCATCAACCTCAACAAAGCGGTGATGGCGAACCGCGGCCGCGTTACCAGCGAGCAGAAGCGGCTGATCGGCTACCTCGCCTCGATGTCTGCTGGCTGCCGCTATTGCGAGGCGCACACCGTGCTTGCTGCCGAGCGCTACGGCGCCACGCGCGAGCGGCTCGATGCGATCTGGGCCTATCGCACCAGCTTGCTCTTCACCGACGCCGAACGTGCCGCCTTCGACTTCGCAATCGGCGCGTCCAGCGTTCCGAACGCGGTGACCGCGGAGGTTGCGGTGGAACTCCGGCGCCACTGGGACGAGGGGGAGATCGTCGAAATCCTCGGAGTCATCGCCCTGTTCGGCTTTCTCAACCGCTGGAACGACAGCATGGGGACGACTCTGGAGCCCGGCGCGGCCGAGATCGGCGAACGCCAGCTCAGCGCCGCCGGCTGGCACCGCGGCAAGCACGTTTAAGGCTCATTCCCACTCGATCGTCCCGGGCGGCTTCGACGTATAGTCGTAGACCACCCGGTTGATGCCCCGCACCTCGTTGATGATCCGGGTCGCGACGCGGCTGAGGAAGGTGGCGTCGAACGGGTAGATATCGGCGGTCATTCCGTCGGTGGAGGTCACGGCCCGCAGGGCGCAGACGCTGTCATAGGTGCGGTGATCGCCCATCACGCCGACGGTGCGCACCGGCAGCAGCACCGCAAAGGCCTGCCAGATTGCATCGTAAAGGCCGGCATTGCGGATCTCCTCCAGATAGATCGCGTCGGCTTTGCGCAGGATGTCGCAGCGCTCCTTGGTGACCTCGCCGGGAATGCGGATCGCTAGGCCGGGTCCCGGAAACGGGTGGCGCCCGACGAACGCCTCCGGAAGTCCCAGCTCCCGGCCGAGCTCGCGCACCTCGTCCTTGAACAGCTCGCGCAAGGGTTCGACGAGCTTCATGTTCATTCGCTCGGGGAGCCCGCCGACATTGTGGTGGCTCTTGATCGTCACAGACGGCCCGCCGGTGAAGCTGACGCTCTCGATCACGTCCGGATAAAGCGTCCCCTGCGCCAGGAAATCGGCGCCGCCGATCTTCTTCGCTTCTTCCTCGAACACTTCGACGAAGGTCTTGCCGATGAACTTGCGCTTGGCTTCGGGGTCGGTGAGGCCCTCGAGCCCCCCCAGGAACATCGCCTCGGCGTCCACGTGCACGAGCGGGATGTTGTAGCTGTTGCGGAACAGGCTCACCACCTGCTCGGCCTCATGCGCGCGCATCAGGCCGTGGTCGACGAAGACGCAGGTGAGCTGCTCCCCGATCGCCTCGTGGATCAGCACCGCCGCGACCGCGCTGTCGACGCCTCCCGACAGGCCGCAGATCACGCGGCCCTTGCCCACCTGTTCGCGGATCTCGGCGATCTTGTTCTGGCGGAACTCGGCCATGGTCCAGTCGCCCGGCAGGCCGCAGACATGGCGGACGAAATTGGCGAGCAGCTTGGCGCCATCAGGCGTGTGGACGACCTCCGGGTGGAACATTAAACTGTAGAAGCGCCGCGCCTCGTCGGTGGCGACCGCGAACGGCGCGCCTTCCGATCTGGCGACGACGTTGAACCCTTCGGGCAGGGCCTCGACCCGATCGCCATGGCTCATCCAGACCTGATGGCGCTCACCGACCTGCCACAGCCCGTCGAACAACGCGCTGTCGGCCACCACGTCGATATAAGCGCGGCCGAATTCCCGGCTGTCGGACGGCGCGACGGCACCGCCCAGCTGCGAGCACATGGTCTGCTGCCCGTAGCAGATGGCGAGCACCGGCACGCCGGCATCGAAGAATTCCTGCGGCGCGCGCGGGCTCTCGTCCACGGTGACGGAGGCAGGACCGCCGGAGAGGATGATCCCCCTCGGCTTCAGCCGCTCGAACGCTTCGCCCGCGCTGCCGAACGGCGCGATTTCGCTATACACCCCCGCCTCGCGCACCCGCCTGGCGATGAGCTGCGTCACCTGGCTTCCGAAATCGACGATGAGGATGGAGTCGCCAGTGTGGATGGTGGGGGGCTGGACTGTCATGCCGGGGCGATAGGGAGCCCCTCTGCACCTGTAAAGCGGAGCAAGGAGCCTGGCGCGGAGGCTGGCTCGATCGCCCCGTTCCATGGGGACGGCACAAAAAAATGCGCGCCGGATTTCTCCGGCGCGCATCCCTGTCCAGCAAGTTACTGGCTGGACGAAGACTTAGTAGCGGTAGCGGTTGACGTCGAAGTCGCGCACCCGGCCGTAGCGGTCGGTGTGGCAGGTGAAGGTCAACTGCGAGCCGTAGCGATCGTAACGGTCGTAGCGATCATAACGATCGTAGCCGTAACCGCCGCCATGGCCGCCGATCACGCCACGCACCCGAAGGCCGTTGCCGCGACGGTCGATATCGGTGACGCTGACGCGTCCGCCCCGGCCGTAACGCTCGGCTTCGTAACCGCAGGCGTTCACGCCGTCGCGGTAGAAGTCGCGGTAGCGATAGCGGTTGCTGTAGCCGTAGCTGGAGCCATCGCGGCTTATCGCGGAAGTGATCGCCGCAATGCCGCCGAGGATCGCGACCCCGGTAATCACGTCGCCGGCGTCGATGCCGCGGTCATAATGGCGATAGCGATCGCCGTAATATCGCTGCGCGTCGGCCGGAGCCGCCGCAGTGAGCGTGACGAGCGCGGCCGCAACGGCGCCGGTGATGCCCTTTGAAACCGTATTCATGCCGAACCTCCTGAAAAGTCACTTCTAATATGCGACTCTTCTACAGGAGCGGGCCTGATCCGAAGCTGAACCCCCTTGAAGGCTGGCGTTCATCTTCGCGTCGTCTTCAATGCCGCTGCAGCAGCACGATCCTGTTGCTGTTCGTACCGCTCTTGTTGTTCGAGATGCCCCAGCAATTTGCCGTCTTCGTGAACTCCTGACTGTTCACCATCACTGCCAGCCGCTTGAACGGCAGTCCCGCGGCCGCCTTCCAGACCAGCCGCTCCAGCAAAACCCGGCCGCCCCGCACCTCGCCGACCTCGAAGGCGACGTGGCCGCCAGGCCGCACGATCCGCGCCTGCTCCTCGAGCACATCCCGGACCATCCGGCCCCATGCCGCCTCGCCTTTATGCATGGCAATCTCGACCGCCCCCAGGTCGATGCCCGCGAACCAGCAGCGCAGCCAATTGTCGTCGTCATACTGGACCACGTCCAGAAAGGGCGGCGAGGTGATCACCAGGGCAGCCGCCGCATCGGGGACGGAAGGCGAGCGATGCGCGGGTGCGGTGGCGAGGATCGCCTTCGAAGAGTGGGTCGGCGCTCCGTCTGCGAGCAACGCCTTGCTCTTCTTCAGGATCAGCTCCGCCACGTTCCGCCGCGTCGGAACCTGCGCCCTTCGAACGTTGATCTTGCGCTGCGCCTCGACGCTCACCGCCTGGTTGGGCGGAAGCGTATAGACCGAGAAGAAGCCCGGCGAATGACCGGTGAGCCGGTTGAGCGCCACCATTCGCACCCAGTCCGCGGCCGGGTCCGGATCGCCGCGCGAGAGCGGCGCCTCATCGAGCAGCCAGTCGCGCAGCACCGTCACTTCGCGAAGTGTCTCGGGGTGATAGAAAGCGAGCAGGTCCTCCCGCACATCGGGCCTCCGCTCCCACGGTACGCGCTCCAGTGCCGCTGCGACGTCCCCGAGCGCCGGCGCCCGCAGCCGCGGCCGGGTCAGCAACACGGACAGTGGATTGATGTCGCTCCCGATCGGTCTGCGCCCCATCAGCGCCGCCTGCACCGGCGTCGTGCCGCGCCCCATGAAGGGATCGTACACGCCCTCGTCTGGATCGCTCAGCCGCGAGATGAAGAATTCGGGCAACTGCGGCTTGAAGCAGGCCCGATAGCTTACCTCGTGAATCGAATGCGCCTGCCGCTGCCCGGCGGTCCAATATTCGTTGACGAGGTAGGGAATGCCTCCCGCAACCTCCTCCCGGGTCCGCGCGCCGAATTCATCGAAGGCGCGGACCTGGTCGAGAAAGAGCTGAGCGGTCGTCCGGGTGCCCCGCTTCCGGTGCCGGACGGCCGCTTCGCTCATCGCGCCGCGGTCTGCACCGCCGGCACGCTCATCCCGGTGTGGTGCGCGATGAAGGCCCACATGTCGGCATATTCCTCGATGATCTTTTCGGTCGGCTTGCCCGATCCGTGGCCGGCGCGGGTCTCGATGCGGATCAGCTTTGGCTGCGGCCCGGTCTGCGTCGCCTGCAGGGCGGCGGTGTATTTGAAGCTGTGCCCCGGCACCACCCGGTCGTCGGTGTCGGCGGTGGTCACCAGGATCGCCGGATAGTCCTTGCCCGACCTGATATTGTGATAAGGCGAATAGGCCGCGAGGCGGCGGAAGTCCGCCTCCTTGTTCGGGTAGCCGTAATCGTCGACCCAGTAGCGTCCGGCCGTCCAGCGGTCGAAGCGCAGCATGTCCATCACGCCCACGGCCGGCAAAGCGGCCGCGAACAGGTCCGGCCGCTGGTTCACCACTGCGCCGACCAAGAGGCCGCCGTTCGAGCCGCCCTGAATCGCGAGCTTGTTGCGGCTCGTGATGCCTTCGCGGACCAGATATTCGCCGGCCGCGATGAAATCGTCGAACACGTTCTGCTTGTAGGCAAGCCGCCCCGCATCGTGCCACGCTTTGCCATATTCGCCGCCGCCGCGGATGTTGGCGAGCGCGAAGACGCCGCCCTGCTCCACCCATGCCATGCGCGAGGCCGAGAAGCCCGGCAGCATCGACGCGTTGAACCCGCCATAGCCGTAGAGCAACGTCGGCTGCGGCTTCTTGATGTCGAGGTCGCGCCGGTGGACGATGAACATCGGCACCCGCGTTCCGTCCTTCGACCGGTAAAAGCGCTGGCTGACCGTGATGTCCTCGGGCCGGAACCGCACCTGAGGCTGCGCCCAAGGCGTCACCTGCCCGCTCGCCGCGTCATAACGGTAGATGGTCGTCGGCATGTTGAAGCTGGAAAAAGCGAAAAAAGTTTCGGTGTCGGTCGCGTCGCCCGAAAATCCGCCGGCCGTGCCGATCCCCGGCAAAGTCACCTTGTCCATCGGCTTGCCGTCGAGCGAGAAGGTCCGGACCTCCGTCTTCGCATCGACCAGGTAGGAGGCGATCAGCCGGTTGCCGACGATCGAGGCGCCGCCCAGCGTCGCCTCGTCCTGCGCGACCAGTTGCTTAACGTCCAGGCCGGGGCGGCTGATGTCGGTGGAAACGATCCGCAGCCGCGGCGCTTCCGTGTTGGTCGACCAGTAGAAGGTGTTGCCGACATTGCCGATATAATCCCACTGATTCTGCATGCCCGTCACCAGCTTTCGCGGCGTGGCGCGAGGCTGGGTGAGGTCGATCAGCGTGATGTCGTAGCGCTCGTCCGTGCCTTCCGACGACGTGATGACCAGCCAGCGCCCGTCGTCCGAAACCTGGACGATGTTGCTCACCTTGGGCCGCGCCGTGTCGGCATAGATCAGCCGGTCCTGCGCCTGCGGCGTGCCCAGCTTGTGGAAATAGACCGTGTGGTTCTCGTTCAGCGACTGGAACTGCTCGGCCGCCTTGGGCTCGGGAAAGCGGGAGTAATAGAAGCCCGATCCGTCCTTCGCCCAATCGACATTGGCGAACTTCACCCACTTCACTTCGTCAGTCATCACCCGGCCGGTATCGACGTCGAGCACGCGCACCACGCGCCAGTCGGTGCCCCCTTCCTGGACGGAGTAGAGCACCCTCTTGCCGTCTTCCGAGGGAGTCCATTCGGCAAGCGCCGTCGCGCCGTCCTTCGACCAGGTGTTGGGGTCGATCAGCATGCGCGGCGCACCGCTCAGCCCCTCGCGCACATAAAGGACGTTCTGGTTCTGAAGGCCGGTATTGCGGCTGTAGAAATAGCGGCTCCCCGCCTTTTCCGGGATCCCGAACCGCTCGAAGTCGAACAGCTCGCGCAGTCTTTGCTCGAACACGGCCCGCGCGGGCAGAGTGGCGAGGTAGGAGTTGGTCAGCGCGTTCTGCTGCGCGACCCACGCAGCCACCTTGCTGTCTTCGCGCACATCGTTCTCGAGCCAGCGATACGGGTCCGCGACCTGCTGCCCGAACTGCGCCTCGACGATATTCTGCCGCTCCGTGTTCGGATAAACCAGCGACGCCGTGGGCGCCGGAGCGGGCGCGGCGGCCGTTTGGGTCTGTGCGTCGTTCATCGCGCAAGCGGCAGTTGAAAGCAGAAGAAGCAGAGCGGCATGGCGCATGGGGGACCTTCCTTTGAGGCAATGCGAATGTCCGACCTACAACGCCGGGCATGGCTTTGAAAAGCCGCGCGATGGCTCGGCGCCGCTCCGCCACTGATCCAGATCAGTGACAGCGATGGAACGGGCCGATGCCAGGCCCGTTGCCTCCGCAGCCGTAACGTCCGCCCCGGCTGGCGCGCGGCCCAACAGGAGGAATGCAATGCGAACCAAGCTGACGGCCATATTGGCGGCCGCTGCGCTCGCCGCGCTCGGAGCGTTCGGCGCTTCCGCGCAGCAGACGGGCAACGACACCGGCACCGCGACCGAGACGCAGGAGCGCCGCTCCGAAGGTCAGACCAACGAGTTCCCATGGGATCTGCTCGGCCTGCTCGGCCTCGCCGGCCTGGCGGGCCTCAGGAAGCGCGACAACGATAACGGCACTCGCCGCTGATCCGCTTCTCTCCAGGCAAAGGAACCACTTCAATGCGCACTCGCAACATTTCAGCCATTCTCGCCGCCGCCGCGCTCGCGGCTCTCACGCCCACGGCCGCCTCCGCGGCGCAGGGCGGCACCGTCGACACGTCCTACGGCAACCCGCAGCCGCAAGAGGAGCGTGGCTTTCCCTGGGGCCTGCTCGGCCTCCTCGGGCTGCTCGGCCTGATGCCCCGCAAGCGCAAGGACGCGATCCACGTCGACAACCGCACTCGCTCCTAAGAGGTGCGGCATTGGCAGGATCCGGGCTCCAAGCGCTGTCGCCGCTCGGTTCGGATCCTGCCGGCGGTCCTGTTGGCGGGGTTGTGCGCTGCCTGCACGCCTGCGGGCGATGAGACCCGCCGCTCGCCCTCCGGTCCTGCCACACCGGCAGCGATGGCGACGAAGCTCGCCGTGACGCCGGGGCTGAAGGAGATCACGGCCGGGCGCGCGGCCGCCCTGCTGCACGTTCCTGCAGGCTATCGCGCGGACAGGCCGATGCCGCTCGTCGTGATGCTCCACGGCGCCGGCGGAAGCGCGCGGCACGGCATCGACCTCGCCCGCGCCCTCGCCGACGAACTCGGCTTCCTCCTGCTCGCGCCCAAGTCCCGGGCCGTGACCTGGGACATCATCGCGGAGCGCCGCTTCGGCGCGGATGCGTCCGCGCTCGACGCCTTTGTTGCTCGAATAACCGGCGACTATGCCGTCGACCCCGAGCGCATCGCCGTCGCAGGCTTCTCGGACGGCGCGTCCTACGCTCTCTCGGTCGGCATCGATCGCGGCGAGACGTTCAGCGACATCATCGCCTTTTCGCCCGGCTTCATGGCGCCCCAACGCGCCGCGGGGCGGCCGGCCATCTTCATCTCCCACGGCGTGGCGGACAGGGTGCTCCCGATCGACCAGTGCAGCCGCCGGCTCGTCCCCCGGCTGGAACAGGCCGGCTACCGCGTCAGATATGTCGAGTTTCCCGGCGGCCACACGGTCCCGCCCGACCTCGCTCGCCAGGCGCTGGAGGCGTTCGTCGGCCCCCGCGCGCCCTCGACCTGACTTCGCGCGTCTAGCGCCCTTCCACCAGGTGCAGGGCCGGGACGTCGCGCCAGCTGGCCGGCCTCCTGCTCCCGCCGAACCCGCTTATCGTCATCGGCAACCCTCGCGTCGGCCGCTCCCGTGCGGCGACTTCGAGATCCTTGAAACCGCCGTGGCTGCCGGCACCTCTGAAGCTCACGAACAAGAAGAACACGCCGCCGGTTTTCACGCCGGCGGCGGCCTCGCCCCCGCAAAGTAGAATCATGTGCCGACCCTTTATGTGTCGTGCGTTCCCAATGCGGACTCCTCCTGCTGAACCAACGGCTTGTCCATGTCCCATCTGGGACATGCGGCGGCCTTTGCGCACTGTTTTACCGAGGGCCTTCTCTCGCCCGTTCGGCGGGTCTATCGGCCCCGCACATGACCGACTCCGTACCTCCTGCCTTCCAGGTTGAAGCCGTCGCCGAAGGCGAGGGCACGCGCTTCGCCGTGACCGAACTCGGCGGCACGACCCGCCATTATCATGTGACCGGCGGCGAGCAGGCGGATTACATCGCCTTCTACACCGCCGTGGCGCACGACTATGGCACCCGCATCCCCCACAGGTTCGATGTGCCGGTCTCCGAAGCGAAAGGCCCGGCCTGGCAGCCGCTGCTCACCGAGAATGTCAGCCCGACCATCCTCTCAGGCTATGGCGACCCCGCCATGCTAAAGACGCCGGACGGCTATTACCTCGTTGCGACCTCCAACGACGCCCCCGACGCCTTTCCGATCCTGCGCTCGACCGACCTTCAAAGCTGGGAGCATCTCGGCTTCGTCTTCCCCGAAGGCCATGCTCCTGAATGGACCGCGCAGGGGCGCCACGTCGCCGATTTCTGGGCTCCGGAAATGGCGAAGGTGGGCGATGAATATTGGCTCGCCTACACCGCTCGCGAGAAGAGCAACGCGCTCGCCATCGGCCTCGCCCGCAGCCCGAGCCCGACCGGTCCCTGGACGGATCTCGGCCGCCCGCTGCTCAGCGGCGGCGTCATGCTCTACCCGCCCGCCGACCCGAATGCGCCCAAGCCCGCGATGAGCGGCGGCGTCATCGATTCCCACATCTTCATCGACGCCGACGGCGAGCCCTATCTCTTCTGGAAGCAGGACACGAACGGCGTCTGGCCGCGCCCGCTCGCCGGCCTGCTGCGCGAGCATCCCGGTCTCATCGCGGAGCTGTTCGACTCGGAGGAGGACCGCCGCACCGCCGCCTTTGCCGCCGCCGTCCAGCCCTGGGCCAATGGCCGCCGACCGATGGAGCGCTTCTTCCTCATGCAGCCGCTGATCGACGCGGCGCTCGGGTCCTGGCCGCGCGTCCGCCGAGTGCTCGAGGAGTTTGCTCATGCCGGCCACATCATTGAGGCGATGCGCACCCCCATTCGCGGCCAGCGCATCGCCCGCGACGGCACCCTGATCGGCGAGCCGACGATCGTGCTCGCCAACGACCTCGACTGGGAAGGCCATCTCATCGAGGGCCCCTGGGTCACGCGCCAGAATGGCCGCTACTGGCTGTTCTACGCCGGCAACGATTTTTGCACGCCCAATTACGGCATCGGAGTCGCCGTCGCCGACCACCCGCTCGGCCCCTACGAGAAGCATCTCGAGCCGCTGCTCAAGTCGACCCGCACCTGGTGGGCCCCCGGCCACGCCTCGGTCGCTCCGGGCCTGGACGGGAACCCCCAGCTCTTCTTCCACGCCTTTTTTCCAAACACCGGCGGCTACAACGCCTTTCGCGCCCTGCTGACGACGCCGCTCCGCTTCACCGACGCGGGGGTGGAGGTCGGCTAGTCCTTCTTTCCGCTCCGGCCCGGCTTTGCCTTTTGCGCCGCGGAATTGACGTTCCCGCCGACGCTCTTCTCGCCGAGCTGCTCCCCGCCATGGTACGGCATCTCGGTCTGGCCGCCATGCCCCATGAAGCCTTCGCTGTTCGATCCGCCTTTGCCGGTATGCGGGTTCGGATAAGCGCCGCCGCCCGAATCCCCGCCGCCCTCGCGGCCGTTCATCGTCTCCACCGTTTCGGGATCCTCGCGCGACAGATCGCCCGCCTGGCCCCAGCTCGTCGGATTGTCGCCGCTGTGCGTGTGCTTGTTCGGGAACATCGCGTCCCTGGTCTTCTTGTCGGCCATGGCTGGTGCCTTTCATCTCTGGTCGACAAGGATAACGCCGGCCCTCGCGCGAGGGTCCGCCCTCAGTCGCCCCGCTCCTGGCCGGCGGGGCGCTGCCAGGGCCACCGCCCCTCGATCTCCACTTCCAGGCTGAACGAAAGGAAGGTCCGGATCAGCACGATCCCGGCAAGCACCGCCAGGCTCTCGAGCGTCGGCTCGATGGCGACCGTCGCAATGATGTCGGCAGCCACCAGGAATTCCAGACCGAGCAGGATCGTTCGTCCGAGGTCCGAGCGGAACTCGGCAACCCGCTGCTCCTTATCCGTCCGCCTCAGCGTCTCGCGGATATAGCCGACGAGCGCCGCCGCCGCGCCCGCGACGATGATCGCGATGCCCACGATCTCGATCCCGCGCGCCGTCCAGTGGACGGACTGGCTGAACATCTCTTCCATGCCGAAACGAACGAGCCGCGCCCCCGGGAGTTGCCGCGCGCCCGGAACCCAGTCGCGCCCCGAGCACTTCCCCCTTCATGAAGCCGATGACCGAACAGCATCTCGCCATCTTTCGCCGCCACATGGTCGAGGTGGTCGACCTCCACTTCGATCTGACCGAGGCCGAGCTCGGCAAAAGCGAGCTCGACCCCCATGTCCGCGCCGCGATGATGGAGGTCCCCCGCCACCTCTTCGTCCCGGCCCAACTCGCCGCGGTCGCTTATCATGACGGCCCGCTCCCGATCGGCTTCGACAAGACCATCTCGCAGCCGTACATCGGCGCCCTCATGCTCGACCTGATGGAGGTGCGCCCCGGCCACAAGGTGCTCGAGGTCGGAACCGGCTACGGCTACCAGGCCGCCTTGCTGGCCGAACTGGGCGCCGAGGTGTGGACGGTGGAGATCGTCGAGGAATTCGCCGGCGAGGCGAGCCTGCGCCTCCAGCAACTGGGCTATAACCGCGTCCAGGTCCGCGTCGGCGACGGCTCGCGCGGCTGGATCGAGCACGCCCCCTACGACCGCATCCTCGTCACCGCCGCCGCCAAGGCGCCGCCGCCCCCGCTCCTGGAGCAGCTCGCCCCGGACGGGCGAATGGTCGTGCCGATCGGTTCCAAGGATGTGCAGCAACTCAGCGTGGTCACGAAATCCGCGACCGGCGACGCCGAGATCCGGGAGGTCATCCCGGTCCGCTTCACTCAGCTGGAGGTCTGAAGGAGCCGCCCTATGCGGAATGTCTGCTTTCGACCCAATGCGAACATTCGCACGCACGGTAACACCGCTTCCATGAACGAGTTGTTCTAGCGCTGGCCTTCAGGCTTTACGACGAGAGCAGGCCGTCCCTGATGTCCGAGGTGATCGCAATCGGCTTCGGGCCCTTCTTTTCGTTGATGTATTTGCTCGTGGTTTACCTCAACCCAATCCTGTCCATTGGCACCTGCCTATCATTAGCTGCGGGGATCGTGGGCGTCGGCGAACGGACTTGAGCCGAGGAGCGAGGTAGGATTACCACAGCGTCAGAATTTTGTTTGCTCCACAATGACTTGTTCCTCCTGGAACGCTTGCCTGTTCTCGCTTCCGTCGTCTAGCTTCCCCCTCCGGTGATCATCGCCGACAAGGGGCGGCGACGCGGCCGGCGGCGGGGACGCGATCCTGGGCCAGCAGGATTCCGGGCGGCCGCGAACGTCCGTTTTCCACCCGTTGCGGACATTGACGTCGGGCATCATAGCCCCGCATTTAACGCTCCAAGCGGCAAGGCCAAAGCTCGCGGCGTGGCTGTTGCAGCCCCTAGCTTCCGGCGGCGTACGCTCGACGTTGGTTGCTGGACGAGTCCTACCTGACGACGAGCTCCCACCGAAAGCAAAAGGGGCCGCCCAAGCGACCCCTCCTATCTCTCAGCCAAGCCAAAGTAACACTTTGGCTTGATCGCTTTACGCCGCTTCGTCGAACTCGTCCTGGTTCTGCACCGGGCCCGAATCCTGGCCCTTGGCGGAAACGTCGCGGTCGACCAGTTCGATGATCGCGATCGAAGCGGCGTCCGAGGCACGAAGGCCGGCCTTGATGATGCGGGTATAGCCGCCGTTGCGGTCCGCGTAGCGCGGCGCCAGCGTGTCGAACAGCTTCACCAGCTGCGCGTCGTCGAGCATCCGCGCATGGGCGAGGCGGCGGTTCGAAAGGCCGCCCTTCTTTGCCAGCGTAATCAGCTTCTCGACATAGGGCCGGAGCTCCTTCGCCTTGGCGAGGGTGGTGGTGATCTGCTCGTGCTTGATGAGCGCTGCCGCCATGTTGCGGAACAGGGCCGCACGGTGGCTCGAAGTACGCTGGAGCTTACGCCCGCCGACGCGATGACGCATGGGTATTTCCTTTTCGTTCGTCCGGAACCCGTGTCAGGTAATTCCGGCCAGGCGATCGTGATGGAGGACCGCCCAAACTCCAATGCAGCAAAGCGGAGCCGCGGCCCCGCTCTGTTGCCCGGTCCAAAAGCGGAATGGCCCGGCAAAGTCAAGCCTTTCGAACCGTTTCGGCACCGCCCGCAAGGTGCCTGGGTGCGGTCGATGACGGCCTTTCCGATTAGGCGATCGGCCCGGCCGGTGCTATGGGATGTCCATCACGGGCTGGTCTTTCCAAGCGTTCGTGGCTGAGAGACCCGATGCGCTCCCGCTTGTTGTCGAAGGGAGCCGATCGTGGACTTCAACTATTATTATCATCGCCAGCAGGTGTCGCAGATGCGTGCCGACACCGCCGCCTGCGACGCAGCGCGGCTGTCCCACCAATGGCTGGCCGACGCTTATATGCGCCTCATCAGCCACGCCAGGACGCAACGCGCAAAACCCGTAGCGGCGTGAGCGCCGGGTCCGACTTTGCGGGCGAATATCGCGAGCAGGCGGCGGCGTGCCGAAGGCTCGCGACTCGCGCGCGAACGTCCGCTGGAGCCAGCGCGCTCAGCGGCATCGCGACCAGATATGAAACGGAAGCTGACCGGCTGGACGCTCTTCCGAGCCCAGCCGGCCCGACGATCAGTTCGTAGCGCGCCGCCCGGCGATGAGCGCGTTCAGGCTCGACTTGATCTGTGATCCCTGAAGATGTGCGTCGACCGAGCTGAAGCATTCCCGCTTCAGCGTCGCCGATATGTCGCGAACATTCTCGCAAGGCCCGGAACTGGCGAGGTCGAAGGCGCGCTCGATGATGGTCATGCGCATGGATAACTCTCCTTTGGTGGAGGAGAGATCCTTCGGCGGACCCTCTTCTCGTGAAAGGACACAGGTCCCGTCAAAAGAGAACGGCGGGGACGCTGTCATGTTCCGACGAAAGGCCCCCTTCTTTGCCCCGCGACCAGGTTTGGCGGCTTTGGGGCGCCCGAACCTGATGCAAGTAAGCAACGCAGCTGCGGCTTTCCTCGTTCGAGCGTCCGTCCCGAGCCCTCAGCGGCTTTTCCTCCGAAATGAATGATGTAGCACCCGGGACACAATCGTAAGATTTCGGGGAGAGTATCAGTGCAGCGCGCCAAATGGCTTCTTCATTCCACCGCGGCTTCGGCCTGCGCCATGTTCCTTGCCGGTGCGTCGCTCGCGCAGGAGACGCAGCAGACCACGCCCGACCAGCCGCAGACCACACTTCCCGAGGCTGAGGAAACCGCCGCGGTGCCGGGCGAGCAGATCGTCGTCACCGGCTCGCGCATCGGCCGCACCAATCTTACCTCGACGAGCCCGGTGACCACGCTGGGGCGCGACGACATCGTGCTCGACAACGCGCTCAACATCGAGACCGTCCTGAACGAGCTGCCGCAATTCACCGGCAGCCTCGGCGCCGTCAGCAACGGCAACGACGCCCGCGGCGCATCGACGCTCGACCTGCGCGGCCTCGGCCAGAACCGCACGCTCATCCTTCTCAACGGCACCCGCGCCGTTCCGTTCGGCTTCCGCAACTCGGTCGACGTCGCCGCCATCCCGGCGCCTTTGATCGAGCGCGTCGAGGTCCTCACCGGCGGCGCTTCGGCCGTCTACGGCGCGGATGCGGTCGCCGGCGTCGTCAACTTCATCCTGCGCCGCGACTTCGAGGGCATCGAGGCCGCGGGCATCGCAAACATCTCGGAAGAGGGCGACGCCGAGAGCTATGGCGGCAATCTCACGATCGGCACCAATTTCGGCGACGGGCGCGGCAACATCAGCGGCTATCTCGGATGGAGCCGGCGCGGGTCGCTCATCAAGCGCGACCGCTCCGATTTCGCGACGCCCGAGCGCAACGATGCCGGCATCATCACCGGGCGTCCCGCGGGCGGCACCTTCACCCGTTCCGACAATGCCAACGTCTTCAATTTCGGCGGCGCCCTGCAGCCCCGTTTCGCCTTCAGCGACGCGGGCGCGCTCGGCTCGACCGCCCAGTTCAGCGAGTTCAGCGGCGGCGAGTCGCTGATCCAGCCGCAGGAGCGGCTGACCGGCGCGCTCTTCGCCCACTTCGAGGCGAGCGACGCGTTCGAGCTTTACGGCCGCGCCATGGCCTCCAAGATCGAAACGCAGGATTTCCTCGTCCCGCCCAACGCCTCCGTCAGCTTCCTCGTCCAGCGCGACAATCCGTTCATCACGCCCGCGCTCGCGCAGGTCCTCGCGCCCGCCTTCAACCGCACCCGCACCGGCGCGCTGGGCGGCACCGACGCGTTCCAGGCGACGGCGCTCCGGGCCTTCCCGGAGCTCGGCGTGCGCGGCTTCGACACCGAGCGCGTCTCCTACCAGGGCCAGATCGGCGTCCGCGGCGCGTTGACGCCCCACGTCCGCTGGGACGCGTACATCCAGTACGGCGAGACCAAGGAGGACACGCTCCTCCTCGGCGAGGGCATCGTCAACCGGCTCCGGCAGGGCGTGAACGTCACCCGCGGCCCCTCGGGTGCCCCGGTCTGCGTCGATCCCTCGAACGGCTGCGTCCCCATCAACCTGTTCGGCCCCGGCTCGCTCAGCCCCGAAGCCGTCGCCTTCGTCAGCGAAGACCTGGAGCAGGGCCGCGACCGCGACCAGCTCGTCGCCGCCCTCGCCCTCACCGGCGACACCGGCGACTTCTTCACCCTCCCCGCCGGCGGCGTGGATTTCGCGCTCGGCGTCGAATATCGTGAGGAGAACGGCACCGTCTTCTTCGATCCGGAAATCAACCAAGGCCTCGCCTTCGGCGCCGGCACCCGCCCGAACTTCGGCGGCGGTTACGACGTGAAGGAGGCGTTCGCCGAAATCCGCGTGCCGATCCTCGCCGACCGGCCCTTCTTCGAGCGTCTCGACGTCGAAGCCGCCTACCGCATCTCCGATTACTCGACCGCCGGGACCGTCGATGCATACAAGCTCGGCGGCAATTGGGCGCTGAACCGCAGCATCCGCATTCGCGGCGCCTATCAGACCGTCGTCCGCGCCCCCAACATCGGCGAGCTCTTCGGTGCGCCGGGCAGCATCGCCCTTAATGCGACCGATCCGTGCGCCAACCCGGCGACCTCCGGCGCCTCGCCCCAAGTCTGCCAGGCAACCGGCGCCCCGGCCGCGCCCTACACGCAGGACCTCACCGGCGCGCTCTTCCTGTTCGGCGGCAATCCGGACCTTCAGCCGGAAGAGGGCCGCACCTACACGGTCGGCGCGGTGCTCACGCCCGAATTCCTGCCTGGCTTCAGCCTCACCGGCGACTATTACGACATCAAGATCGACAATGCGATCGGCGCCGTCCTGCCGCAGGCGACGCTCGACACCTGCTATGTCATCACCAAGGACGCCGCGAACCCCTTCTGCGCCCGCGTCCGCCGCGGTGCCGACGGCCAGATCGACGCGGTCGACAGCTCCGACGTCAACGTCGCCCTTCTCCGCGTCCAGGGCATCGATCTCGGCGCCCGCTACGCTTTCGACCTCGGCGGCGGCCGGACGAGCCTCGAATATGCCGGCGACATCGTCACCAGCCAGAAGCAGAAGAACGGCGAGGCGGCGACCACCATCGAGTGCGCAGGCCGCTTCGGCGCCACCTGCGGCCTCGAATTCCGCCGCGCCCTCCCCAAATACCGCCACCGCGCCACGGTCGGCTGGCGTCAGGAGGACGGCGTCGGCCTTCGCGCCACCTGGCGGATGCTCGGCGCGGTCAGGGACGATTCCCCGACCGTCTTCAAGGTCGAGCGGATCGGCGCCCGCCATTATTTCGACCTCGCCGCCTCGTTCCAGGCAAGCGAGGACTTCACCTTCGTGGTCGGGGTCGAGAACCTTCTCGACCGCAAGCCGCCGATCGTCGGCACCCAGCAGGCCGACGCCAACACCTTCCCGGCCTCCTACGACGTGATCGGCCGCCGCTTCGGCTTCTCCGTCATCGTCCGCCAGTAACCGGCTGAGGGGCCGCCCGCCGATCCGGGCGGCCCTTCACAGCACCCGGATCCGCGGCTCGGCCCCGCCGCCGCGCAGCATCAGCTCGGTCATCGCCCAGACCATCGCGTCCGCCCGGTCGGGAGACCTCCCCGGCCCGTCATAGGCCCCGCTCCAGCTCAGCCCCGCCAGCTCGTCCTCCAGCGCGGCAAATCGCCCGGCCAGCTTCGCCCGACCGCTTTCGAACAGGGTCGCGACCGGCGCCGCCCGCGCCACCTTCCGCTCGCTCGCATGGACCAGCCGCACCGGCAGCCGCAGCCCCGCGCCGCGCAGCACCGCTTCCACCATCGCCCCGCCATTGTTCGCCTCCGCCACCACCAAAGCGGCGCCATGCGCCTCCACCGCGGCCGCGACCTTCCTCGCCCATCCATCGGGCGACAGTCCCGCCACCGAATGGTCCGCCAGCACATGAGCGACGCCGTCCCGGTCCAGCCCGACCGCGACGATGCCGCACGCATCGCCGTCCATTCCGGCCGGCGGATCGACTCCGATCACCACTCTTCCGAACCGTTCGCCCCGAGCGGCGTCGAGCGGCACCCGGCACGCATCGAGCAACGCCCGCGGCCACAGCGCCCCCTCGACCTCCTCGATCAGCTCGCCGCCAAGCTCCTGCCGCCCGAAGCGCGTGCCGCCATGCGCCCGCTCCATCGCCGCGACGAAACTCCCAGCCAGATGCGGGTTCATGCCCGTCGCGCCGCCGCTGCGCACGCTTCCTTCCGCGCCGATGATGGTCTTGAGTAGCCGCATCGGTCGCGGCGTCGTCGTCACCAGCGCGCGCGGTCCCGCGCCCGTCGAAGGATCGACCAGCCGCAGCCCCAGCATCAGATTGTCCCAGGCCGCCTGCGCCTGCGCCCACTTGGCAAGCTCGTCGCACCAGGCCAGATGATGCTCCGGACCGCGCAGCCCGTCCGCATGCGCCCCCGAATAGAGGAACGCCTCCGCCCCGCTCGCAAAGCGCAGCCTTCGGCGGCTCGGCTCCCAGGCCATCGCCTTTCGCTCGTGCGGCCGCGCCACCGCGAGGAGGCCGCTCCGCCCCTCCACCATCACCGCCCGCGCTTCCTCCACCGTCGCCGCGACCAGCGCGATCGCAGCGCCCGGCCTCCGCCGCCCAACCTCGCTCACCCATTCCGCCCCGGCCCGCGTCTTTCCGAAGCCGCGCCCGGCGAGCATCACCCACACCCGCCAATCCTCACCGGCGGGCTCCGCCTGCCCCTCATGCACCCATGCGGACCAGTCGAGATCGAACTGCCTGAGCTCGTCGGCAGCCAGCCCCGCCAACAGCCGCTCCCGCGTCTCCCGCTTCGCCCCGATCAGCCTTCGCACGAGCACCGGGCCTGAGCCGTGCGACTCCTCCTTGTCCATGGCCGCTCCCAATTTTTGAAATTCGCGCAGAGACGCAGAGGCGCAGAGAGTCACCACCCGGAGGGACACCTCTGAGGGTCCATGACCGCGCGCAACCAGCGAGCAAAGCTCGCCATTCACATCCTCA